>CAZDHR010000168.1:0-13864 GCA_964505295.1 uncultured Planctomycetaceae bacterium | reverse complement strand
CCTGCACGTCGCCACGCACGGCTTCTTCGCCCCGCCCGAGTGGTCGTCGCTCCTCGAACCGGCGGACGACGACGGCCGGGCTCGCACGCCGCGGGCCGCCGCCCCCTGGCAGGGAAGCGGGTTGGCGGCGCTGCATCCGGGGCTGCTTTCCGGGCTGGCGCTGGCCGGGGCTAATGCGCCGGTGCAACCCGGTTCAGACGACGGGATCCTCACCGCCGAGGAGGTCGCGTCGCTCGACCTGGGCGGCGTCGACCTGGCCGTGCTCTCGGCCTGCGAGACGGGCCTGGGACCGGTCGCCGGCGGCGAAGGGGTGCTGGGGCTCCAGCGGGCGTTCCAGGTCTCCGGCGCCCGCACCGTCGTGGCCACCTTGTGGAAGGTCAGCGACGAGCCCACTCGCCAGCTCATGGAGCGATTCTACGAGAACCTCTGGGACCGCAAGATGGGCAAGCTCGAGGCCCTCCGCCAGGCCCAGCTCGCCATGCTCCGCGAAGGTCCCAAGCGCGGCATGGCGATCGTCAAGAAAGAGGGCGAGCCCGAAAAACCCCGCCGTGTTCCCCCCTACTACTGGGCAGCGTTCGTGCTCAGCGGCGATTGGCGGTAGGGTGCGTGAAACGCACCATCCTCCTGCCGGCACTATGGGTGGTGCGTTTCACGCACCCTACTTGTCTCGCGCAACTGAAGAACGAATGGGGCCAGATTTTGATTAGGCAGAATTATTAGCCGGCCATTCAGCCGTGGTCGTCATCGGCGGGAATTCCGAATTGCGGGGACACAATACCAATTGTGACAAAATGGAGAAGATCTTGTAGGTGGCGAAATGTGCGTAGAGGCATAAACTACCTAAATGGCCACATTGAGTATTGTGTCCCCGGAATCCCCGGAATCCCATGCAGGTTCTTCATGGGCCACGTTGGTGCCCATAAACGCACCCATCCGATGGCGGTGATCGTATCAGAAGGATCGAAAGGCTGCAAGCGGCTGCGGCGGGAGGATGGCACACGGCGGTCAGAAATGCAAGAGAGCCGGACTCTCACGGCACCGCGTCCCAGCGGAGGAGCGTGGCCGACCAGGAGGGATCGGCCGACTTCTGGGGCCGGGGGCGGCGCCCGCGCGTGCGGAAGTAGGTGTGTTCCAGGAGCAGCTCGTCCAGCGGTGAGCCGGTCGTCGTGCTCCGCGTCCGCGGCAGGGCGGGCTGGGCCAGCATGTGGAAGTCGTTGGGCGCTTCGGTGGCCAGGACGATCGCCTGGTGCGGCCCGTACGGCTCCGTGCACTGGTAGGGGCTGCTCGTCCGCGACGCGCCCGGCTCCAACCTCTGCGGGTCGACCAGGCCCACGCCTTCCTGATGGGGCAGAACCGCATGGATCTGCATGTCCGGATCGATCGCCAAGACGGTTACGTACATCGCCTTCGGGGAGCTCGGCGCCAAAGTCGCCCGAAGCGCGAACAGGTCGTCCTTTTGCATCACCAGCGACCGTTCGGCGTCCGGGGCCCAGCGTCGCGCGGTCTCAATCTCCAGATCGCGGTTCAGCTTGACGGCGAGAAGCTCGAGGTCGACCCGCGCCGCCGCGCCGCTCCCGGTCTGCGTGGCCGCCAGGCGGATCAGGTTCCGAGCACGGACGATCCGCCGCAGGTAGTCTTTCAGTTGCTCGCCGGCCTCATCGGGCGTGGCCAGATCGATGGGCCCCCAGCCGCCGCGGAGCGAGGCCGGGATCGACACGCCTCGGACACGATCGCCGGGCGATGAGCCGGACGTCATCCCAATGGCCGGGAACAGGGCCGCGTAGTGCCCGTCGATCCGCAAGAGCAGGTCGCAGGCCGCGTCGCCTTCGACCCACGTGAGCCATTCGGATTCGCCCGCGCCGCGAATCGAGGCCAGCCCGTCGCGAACGGCCGCCGGAATGGCCGGGGCGTCGGGCCCGAGGGGAGGACCGTCGGCCTCGGCGTCGATCGCCCGCACCACCCGAAGTCGGGCACCGGGATGAGCGTGCTCGTGGTATCGCTCTACTGCGTAACCGTGCCGAAAGTCCCGCGGCAGGCCGATCTCCGTCTTGGCACTCTGCCTGGCGTCGGCCCACTGGAACGCTCGGGCAGTGGCCGTCAGGCCATCCACCGATTCGATTTCCAGCCAGGCCACCGAAGGTTGTGCGTCGCCGGTGCGATCGGGTTGCCAGGCGATCTGCTCCGGCCGTTCATATAGTTGATAGAGCGAGCCGGCGGTGATGCCGTGAAACGCGCCCGCGGCAAGCCGCACCGTGCGCCCATCGCGGCCCGACGGCTCGGCCCGGAAGTACGGCTTTCGGTCGCACTGGCTTCCTGCTCCGAGGACGACGTCGCGGAGTGACTCGGCCGTCCCTTCCAATTGCGGGGTAGGAGCCGGGACCACGGCGTTGCGCTGGTACCGATCGACGATCATCTGGCGGAGCATGCGGTACGAGAGCGCCGACACGTCCGGGGTCTCCCGGAGGACCTCAACCAGGAATCGGGTCAGCAGCCCGTAGCTCTGGTCGCTTTCGCGATACTCCGGCTCGACCTCGCTCGCGCGACACGCGGAAAGCACGACCGCTTCGTCGGGCAGACGCTTGGGCTTGATCTTCCGGGACTCGCCCGACGTTGGCTCCCGAGGCGCGATGTTGCGGTCAAGACGGCGGATCGTCGTGGCGCCCCGGACGCCCGTCCCCGAGTGGCAGCAGTCGAGCACGGTCCAGACTCGCGCCGTGCCGCCGGAGCAGACCGCCTCGACGAAGGCATACAGCTCGTCGTCGCGGATGTCCTGATCGCCCCCCTCTTCTGCGGCGTCGTAGGGGACGAGGGTCTCGTCCAGGCCGTCCTCCTCGTCGCAATCGCGGTGGCCCTCCGCCTGATCCGGCACCCGCGAGCCGTGGCCGCTGAAATAGAACACGACCTGGGCGGCCGGACCATCGGACGAGACAGCGCGCAGTCGCTCGACGAGTCTCCGCATCTCCCTGCGGATCGACGCGCCCGTCGCCTGGTCGTCGAGCAAGGTGACGATCTCGTCGGGCCGGAACCCAAAACGGTCGACCAGAAGCGCGTTGACCAGCCGGACATCGTTGCGCGAGCCGCTCAGTTGTCGATGGACCCCCAAGTTGAGGTAGTCCTGAACGCCAATCAGAAGGGCCAGCCGCGGCCGCGCATTCGGTTCTCCCCTCGCGGTCTCTTCGGGCGCAGACGCCCGTGAGGCCGGCGAAGAGCCGACCAGGGCGACGAGGCCCAGGACGAGGCCGACGATGCCTACCAGCCGCTGCTTCTGGGTCATGGGAGCACCTTCGAATGCTGCGTCGCGACAACCGACGATCGATATCATGCCTTCTCGCGCGGAATTCTACGATAGCCCGGGCGAGACGAATGGGCGCTACTCCGTGTGGGCCGATCATGGGGCCATGCTATTGTCCGGCCCTTTCTACGTATGGCCAAGCGGGGAGGGAGGCCGCCTGGGGAGTAGGGTCCCGATGCCGTTCCCCGGCAAGCCCTCATCGCACCTTGCGTGGCCGATTTTCGCTAACATTAGTCCCAGCAACGACTTACGCACGGTCCCGACCGGCCACTCGGCAGCCGGGCCGGGTTGGTGGCTGCACAAATGGCGTTTTCTTGTGCCCTTACACCCGTCGGGGGGGTGAATTGCCCTGTGGGCGGGACTATGATGACGGCAAGACCGCTGGTTCCGGCTGTGCCGCCTGCGGATAAGCTCTTCATCGCCAAGATATTCTATTCTCCGGTGTCGGGTTTGACGGGCAAAAAGCAATTAGCCTCATAGGACCCCGCCTTGTCCGCGCCCATGGCGTACACTACGAAAGATACGCCAACAGGCTCTTACTGTAAGGAGAGATGCAATGAGTATCGTTCGCCCGTCTCATCTTGTCGCCGTTGCGATCCTGGTCGCGGGATTGGCCGTGCCCGTGGCCGCGACGCCCCCCGGCCCAGGCGGTGGGGGATCACCAGCGTTCATGCAACCCAGCCCCGACTACTTCCCGCCGCAGTATCCCCCGCAATATCCGCCCCAGTATCCGCCCCAGTATCCGCCCCAGTATCCGCCCCAGTATCCGCCGCAACAGCAGTTCCAGCAGCAACAGCAGCAACAGCAATATGTGCCGCCGCCGATTCAGCGGCAGTACGGCAAGAAGAAGCGAAGCGGCGCCTATCAATACGGGGCGCTTGGCTATGGCTCGCGTGACACGGCGTACCACATGCAGCCGCCCGCGGTGACGCCGACCCCGACCGTTCCTCCGACGACAACCGTTCCTCCGCTTACCCAGACGCCGCCGCCGCAGCAATACCCGCCGCCGCAGCAATACCCGCCCCCGCAGCAATACCCGCCCCCGCAGCAATATCAGCCGCCGCAGCAATACCCGCCCCCGCAGCAATATCAGCCGCCGCAGCAATATCAGCCGCCGCAGCAGCAGTTTCAGCAGCAGGGCCAGTACCAGCAGCAGTATCAACCGCAGCAGCAGGGGCAGTTCGGCAAGAAATACGGCAAGCGTTCCCAGAAAGGCAAAGCCGGAGGCTATCAGTATGGGGCCCTGGGCTACGGCTCGCGCCAAGCGCCCTATCACATGCCGCCGCAGCAACCCCCGATGTACCCGCCCTATCAGCCGCCGCAACAGTATTACCCGCCGCAACAACAGCAGTACCCGCCCTACTATCCCCCGCAGCAGCAGGGGCAGTTCGGCAAGAAGAGGAAGGGCGGCGGTGGCGCCCAGTGGGGTGGCTCGCAATACGGACCATTGGTCTACGGCTCGCGCGACGTTCGGAACTACTACCAGCCTCCGACGGTGACTCCGACAACGCCGCCGCAGCAGTACACGCCGCCGCAGCAATACCAACCGCCGCAGCAGTACTCGCCGCCACAGCAATACCAACCGCCGCAGCAGTACTCGCCGCCACAGCAATACCAACCGCCTCAGCAGTACCAGTACCAACCCTACTATCCGCCGCAGCAACAGCAGTCCGGCAAGAGAAGGAAGAAGAAGGGCGGTGCCTCGCAATGGGGCGGGTATCAGTACGGACAATTCGGCTACGGTTCGCGCGACGCGGCCTACTACATGCCGCCGCAGCAGCCTCGGATGTACCCGCCCTATCAGCCGCCGCAACAGTATTTTCCTCCCCAACAGCAGTACCCGCCCTACTATCCCCCGCAGCAGCAGGGACAGTTCGGCAAGAAGCGAGGGGGCTGGCTCCAATACGGAGGTCTTGGCTACGGCTCGCGGACGTCCACTCCGGAGAGTCTCCCTGCGGAATCGGCGACCGTTGCACCTGAGGCAACGCCGGCCGCGACGTCTCCGTCGGACGTAACGACGAGCACGCCGGCCGAGACGACCACGCCGCCGAAGAAGGCAACGCCGAAGAAGAAGACGCCGCCCAAGGGAACCCCCGCGAAGCAGACGGTGCCCAAGAAGTCCGGCGCCAAGCCGAAGCCACCGGCGACCACTCCGTCCAAAAAGGCGCCCCCGAAGGGAACGCCCCCCAAGACGACGCCTCCGAAAGGCACGCCCCCGAAGGGAACGCCCCCCAAGTCGACGCCCCCGAAGACCACGCCGCCCAAGGCCGCGCAGCAGCAGCAGCAGCAACAACAACAGTACGGAAAACGCTACGGGAAACGGAGGCCGCCGCAGGTCCAACAGCAGTATCAGCAATACCAGCCGCAGTACCAGCAGCAACAGTACTACCCCCCCTACCCACAGCCTTACTGGTATGGATACCCCCAGACGTACGCGCCTGCGGCGCCTGCCCCGGGCAGCTACGTGGACAACCGCCTAGGTGCGGGCTCGCGGACTTCCAGCCCGGCCACTTCGCCGGAAGGGGCCGCGACGCTTCCTCCGCCACCGGGCGCCACGCCGCTGGTGACTCCGCCGCAGGTCGCTCCGCCGTCGGCCGAGATGACGACGCCGCCCCCGCAGGAGACGACGCCGACGCCCGAGGTGACGCCGCCGCCCCCGCAGGAGATGACGCCGCCCCCGCAGACGACCGTTCCGCCTGGGACGCCGCCGTACCAACCGCCGTACCAGCCGCCGTACCAGCCGCCGCGGTGGCCGCCCTATCAACCGCCGTACCAATACCAGTACCAGCAGCAGTACCCGCCACAGGTCCAGCAGCAGTATGGCAAGCGGTACGGCAAGAAGAAGTCGAGAGCCGCTCAGCCGGGTCCGTTGGGGTACGGCTCACGCAGCGGTCTGGACATGCCCGAAGGGCCGATCGCTACCGACCAGCGGTACGCGGGCAACTGGGGCTTTGAGTACGTGATCGAGGCGGGTCCGTTCGGACAGGGCTACGCCGCGCAGATCACCCAGGTCCAGCCCGGCGGCCCGGCGGCCCATGCCGATTTCGAGCGGGGCGACCGGATCACGAGAATCAACTCCCGGCCGATTCGCAGCGCGTACGACGTGGAGACGGCCCACGGTCTCGTCTCGCTCGAGGCGATCAACGTGCGGACCGGACAGGCGGAGTGGCTTTCGGTATATCTTCCCTGAGGCTCGCCTGCCGTCGAGCCGAAAGGGTTATGGGGTCCGAGGTCCAGCGTTCCCCCGGAGCGAGGTCGCTCCGGAAACGCTGGACTGCGGACCCCGATTTCTTATGGCCCCCGTAGGGTGTGTGCTTGCACGCACGCGGAACCGCCTGCAAGTTCCGGGCGACGCCACGCGACAAGTTTCGGCCACGCGCGTGGGTGCAAGCACCCACGCTACGGCGGGCGAGGACACGAAGGGGCCCCCGGAGATGGCGTGCCGTCGGTGCGCACAAAACGGAGTCGATCTCTTGCCGGATTTCGCCATAATAGGATAGGAAGAACCCGCGTTCCGATCGTCTCTCGACCCGCAAGGACCGCCATGAACGGGCCCCGGCAACATCTGCGGATACTCATCGTAATGGGCTTGGTCGTTTGCCTGGGCCTCTCCTTCGACTCGGCCCTTGCCCAACAGCTCCCGGCCGCCGTGCTGATCCGCATGGGTCGGGGCGAGAAGCCCGAGGTCGTGCCGATTTACGGGCAGCAGCCGCAGGTGGGACCCGGTGGCGGCCTGTTGGTCTGGACCGAGCGGGGGCAGGAATCGTGGCGCGTCTACCCGTCCACGGCATCGCCCACCCGCACGCCGCAAGCCTCCAACACGCTGGCCATGGCGTCGCGCGTGGGCGGCCCCGGTTGGGGCACCCCGGGCGGGACCGGCCCGGCCGCCAACCTGCTGACCGTGCAGTTGGACCAGTTGATCGGACAGGTGGTTTTCCGCGGCGAGGGTTTCCTGACGCCCAGCCATGGCGCATATCACCTCAATCCCCGGATCACCATCCGCCGCAAGGCGCGCGACGGCGACGTCAAATACCCGGCCGCCACGCTCCAGATCAACGAGGGCGGCAGGCTACTCGTCGAAATCCCCGTCAAGCCCGGGCAGGCGAAGATCGCATGGTCGGAGATCCCCGAGCTACCCGATCGCTTCCAAGCCGGGCTGCCACCCGGGGAGTACACCCTGTTGGAAGAAGGCGGAAGCCGGAGCACGACTTTCTTTATCGAAGACACGGCGATCCGCGATTGGGTGATGGAGACCCCCGACGAGCTGGAGCGACTGCTGGGCACGCGCGAGCATCGGCTCTACCTTCAGGTTGCCGCCGGTCACTTCCTGGCCCAGGTCGATGAGGACGACCGGCCTCGTCCCTACGCCGCCGACGCCCTCGACGTGCTGGAAACCGCGCCGGCCGAGAGCCTGACGCCCTATCTGAACCAGCTTCGCGACGACGTGGTGGCCCGGCTCGAAGGCGGCCCGTCGTCCCAACCGGACACGTCCGACGACGACGCGACCGGGATACCGCAGATCGACGCCGCCCGGCAACTCATCCTCGTCGGCGATTGGGACGCGGCCCTCCGGCTGCTCGATTCGCCCGAGTTGGCCGAAACGGGAAGATCCCGGGCCTTGGCCACGCTCTACCGGGCCGTGATTCTGGCCGAGTCGGGCCAGGCCGCGGAAGGGGCGGCCCGGGCCATGTTCTGCCAGGCCATCGATCAACTGGAAGAGCACCCGGCCGACGTCTATCGCGCCCGGAACAACTATGCCGGGGCCCTGCTGGTTCGCGCCCAGGACCGTCTGTACAACCATGCCTTTCAGATCGCCAGCGGCGTGCCCTATCCGCTGATCTGTGCGTTGATGGATTGGCGGGAGTCGCTCTACCACTACGAGTCGGCGCGGGCGCTGGCCGAGCAGCTCGGACCGGACGACCGGACGGCCGTCGAGGTGAACATCGCCCGGCTGTACGCCCTGCTGGCCGACGTGATCCGCACGTTGGATCCGCCGGTGGCCGGACGCCGCGGTTTCCCCCAAGGAGACATCGCCGCCGCCAATTACGCCCGGCAGCTCGCGTCGGCGGTGCTTGCGGCGAAGGCCGACGAGTCGGACGACGTGGTCCGGGCCGCGAGTCACGAAATTCTGGCCCAGCTCGCGTTCCGCAACGGCGACGCCGAGACGTGCCGAGCCGAGGCCCAACAAGCGATCGACGCCTACCTCCGGGCCGGGGCATTGGCCGGCGTGGAAAGCGGCCACCGGATGCTGGGCCTCTCGCACCTGCGGCAAGCGGAGACGAGCGAGAAGCCCGCCCACGCCTCGGAGACGCGCCAACGGGCCCTCAAGCATCTGCTCCTTTCCCACACCCTTTCCGAGCTGCTGCGAGACCAGATTCCCGCCGACCATATCGGCCTGAGCCGGGCCGGCTTCTTCGCCCGCCGGGCGTACGTCAACGAGCAGATCTGCAAACTGTTCGTCGCCGAGAAGCGCCCGGCCGACGCCCTGCGCTACGCCGAGCTGGCCAAGGCCCGAGGGTTGCAGGACGTCCTGGCCGTCGGCGCCAGCCGGCCGACGGGCCGTGCGATCGAGCCCCGCGAGCTGCCCGAGATCCTCGCCGACTGGCCCGAGGACGTGGCCGCGATCGAATATTTCCTGGGCACGGAAGAAGTGTGGCTCTTCCTGGTCGACACGTCGGGCAAGGTGTCCGCCCGGGTGCTGGAGGATGGTCGAGGCCACCCGCTCGCGTCACGCGATCTGGTCGCCCGCGTCCACAGCTTCCTCTCCCGCATCGACCACCAGGCCGACCAGATGCGTCAGCGCCTCGACGCCGGCATGGGATACGATCACACGTGGCAGTACGAGTTGCACGACTTCCGGCGGCAGTTGCTGCCCAAGGGGGTCCTGAAGAAGCTCCGCAAGGCCGAAACCGTGTTGATCGTGCCGCACCACATCCTCCACTACTTCCCGCTGGTGGCCCTGGTGACCCAGCCCGACACGTCGCCGTTGACAGCCCAACAAATGGCCAAGCCGAGGTTTTTGCTCGACGAGCCGTACGACCTCGACTACGTGCCGTCGCTTTCGGCCTGGGACCTGCTGCGGGAGGAGCCCGATCGGCCCATCCGCCAGGTGAGCGCGTCGGGGATCGTCCAGTTCCCATCGGCCCAGGCGCTGCCCGGCGTGGAGAAAGACCTGGAGAACCTGAAGGCCACGTTCGGCGAGATGGTCCGGACCGTGTTGTCCGACGAGGAGGCCACCGAAGCCCGGGCGAAGGCCGTCTTTAACCAGGCGGGCCTCCTCTTCCTGGCGACGCACGGCAAGAACTTCGCCGATCAGCCGCTCTCCAGCTACCTGATGTTCCGCCCCGACGCAGCAAACGACGGCTACCTGACGGCCGGAGAAATCTACTCGACCGACGTGGCCGCCGACCTCGTGGTAATGAGCGCGTGCTACTCGGGGCTGGCCGATCGCTCGCCGCTGCCAGGCGACGATCTGTTCGGCCTCCAACGTGCCCTGTTGCACGCGGGCGCCCGCTCCGTCGTCTCCGGCATGTGGGACGTCTACGACGGCACCGGCCCGGAGCTGATGCGCGGCTTCTTCGAGGAGCTTGCCGAAGGCCGCCCCGTGCCGGCCGCCTTGGCCAACTCGCAACGCGCCCTCGTGAACCGCCTCCGCGCGTCGCAGCAAGTGGAGCCCTGGCTGCACCCGTACTTCTGGGCGGTTTACACGGCCGTGGGCGACGATCGCACGCGCGTGATCGTGAAGAGCGAGTGACGCAAGCGGGTCGTCGGCCCGTGGTCGCGTGCGTCCGGTTGAGGCCGGGGTTCGCCGCGCCCGCTTGACGGGTGTGCTCTCCGAGATAGAATCGCGGTGGTGCGGTTGTTTTTCGACTCGATCCCGGGGAGCCAATCGATGATTGAAGTCCGCTCGTTCGACGGCGGTTACGATCAAATGTCGGAGTTCGTCGCCGAGATGTGGCGGAAGAACTACGAGGGCCGGATGCCCGTCCCCCACTGGACGAGCGACTTCTACGCCCGGGACGGGGGCCCCGAAGAGATCGCCATGGACTGGAGCGGGGCCGCCTACGACGGCTCGCGCCTGGTCGGCATCCTGCCCGGCTGGCCGATCACCGTGCAACTGCACGGGCAGGAGTGCCTGGTGCGCACGGGGACGGGGGCCAGCGTCGACGTCGAATACCAGCGGCAGGGCATCGGCAAGATGCTCAACAACTGGTCGATGGATCACGCCCGGGAGCACGGCGTCGACTTCACGCTCTTCTTCCTCTACGACCGCACCGTCAAGTTCAAGGGGACGAAGTTCTGGAAGGCCCGCGGCATGCCCACCGACCTGGTTTGCCGCTTGGGCCAATGGGCACGGCCCTTGGACCACGCCGCGGTCGCCCGGTGGGAGCTGTGGCGGATCGAGCGATGCGTGGTCCGCGTGCTGGCGCCGTTTCAGCGTCGGGTGACTCCGCCGGTCGACGCCGAGGGAATCCGCGACTATCGCCCCGAGGACCTGCCCCACTGCGAGACGCTCGTGCGCGGCGTCGGCGACACGATGGACCTCGCCCGGCGGTTCGACGCCGAGGGCCTCGCCCGCCACCTCCTGTTCAAGGACGTGGCCAAGACCCTGGTCGTCGAGCACGAGGGCCGCGTCGCCGGGATGGCCAACTTCTGCTACCTGGAAATCCTCGGCCGCACGCTCGAGCGGCTGGGCCTGATCGACCTGGTGGTCTTCGACGAAGCGCTTCCGCACGCCAGGCGGGCCGACCTGCTCCGCGCCGTCTTGCACCAGATGAAACAGGACGGAATGATCGCCGCCTTTATGCTCCGCGGCTCGAAGCACGGGAGCCGCGCCTTCCGCGCCGCCGGCTTCCTGCCCTCCCTCCCCGAATACTCGCTGATGGCCATCAGGAACCGGCAGGAATCGCCGGTGGAGAACGTCCGCAGCGTCATGCAGCTTTGGCGCTAACGACCTGGGCATAACACCCATAACCTGGACGGCATGCCCATATGGTGGGTGGCACGACTCTCGCCAGCGAGCCACCGAACGGCCCTTTCCACCGGATGGGTTTTGACACCCGGCCCTACATCCGCACCAGGGCCGCGCCCCAGGAGAAGCCGGCACCGAACGCCACCAGCAGGATGCGATCTCCGTCGCCGAAGCGTCCCTGTTTTCGGGCTTGGTCCAGGGCGATCGGCGTGGTGGCCGAGGCGATGTTCCCGTGTTCCACCACGTTGATGAAGAACTTCTCCTGGGGGAATCCGCTCCGCTTGGCGATCTCCTCGAGCATCCGCAGGTTCGGCTGGTGCGGGATGATCAGGTCGACGTCGTCGATCGTGAGCGAGTTGGCTTCCAGCAGCTCCAACATGACGCCGGTCATCTTCGCGACGCCGTTCTCAAACACGAACCGCCCGTCCATCCGCTCGTAAATGCGCCCCGCGTCGACGTCTTCGTGCGTCAGGTGCTTCCTGCGGCCGCCCGCCCAGCCGGGAGCCACCGTGCATAGGCGCTTGGCGCCGCTTCCATCGGCATGGAGAATCACCGACTCGATCTCGTGGCCGGCGTCGTCCGACGGCCCGACCACCACGGCGCCCGCCCCGTCGCCGACCAGCGCCGACAGGTTGCGCCCCTCGTTCGAGGTGTCGACGAACTTCGAGTTGGTCTCGGCGCAGACGACGAGCACGTGACGATACGTGCCCGCGCTGACGTAATGGCCGGCCAGCGACAGCCCGTAGATCAACGCGGCGCACCCCTGCTTGGTGTCGAACACGGGGATGCCCGCCAGGCCGAGCTTGGGCTGAAGGAAGAAGGCGCAACCGGGGTTGTAATGGTCCGGCGTCAGGGTGTTCATCACCAGCAGATCGATCTCTTCCGCCGTGAGGTGGGCGTCGTCCAGCGCGGCCCGGCACGCCCGCACCGCCAGGTCCGAGGTCCCCATCTCCGGATCGGCGTAGCGCCGCTTCTCGATCCCGGTCCGCTCGACGATGAACTCGTTCGAGGTGTCCATCACCTTCATCAGGTCGAAGTTGGTCACCACCCGATCGGGTAGGTAATGGCCCGTTCCGAGAATACGCGATCCAGCCACGTTGCATCTCCTGTGTGCGTCGCCAATCCGGATCCGTGCCCCCATCCTACACGGGAAGGCCCTGTCAATTATACCCCTTCCGGTCCGACGTCGGGGTGAGGGATTTTTGGGGGCAGCGGGAGCGGGAGAGCGTAGTCCTCTCCCGCCGGCGCCATCCGGCGCTCATCTCCAGAGCACGTGCACCCGGCGCAGGTTTTCCAGCGAAACATCCGGCTCCATCTTGTTGCCCATATAGTAATACTCGGGCAGGAACGGCAAGAAGCCGGCGCCCAGAAGGTGGCGCCACGCGTACCAAGAGCCGCGTAGATAGATCGCCGCGTGGAGACCTTCCTCGGCCATCTGAGCGAGTGCCGCCTGAAGAAGTCGCCACCGCGCCGCCGCCGCGAGGCTGCCGAAGGCCAATAGATCGATCACCCCGACCGCCATCCGGCTTCGACCGAGCACGTCGAGCCGGTAGTAGTTCACCAGTCCCCCGACCCGCCCGTCCCGCTCGAGGACCACGGTGCGCGAAAGATCTTCCCAGTCGAGCAGGCGCGACAGCTCTTCCTCACTCCACAGGTAGGCCAGGTCGGCCGACGCGGCGCGATCGCGGACCAGCTCCAGGCAATTGGCCAGGTCTTCACCCTTGTAGGGGCGGATACCCGTCTGGTCGTGCGGTCCCTTCGGTCGGCGCTGCACCAGCGAGAGCGCCCGGCTCGACCAGGATTCTATGCGGTACCGCTCGGAGCGGGCCACCGCCGCGTGGTCCAATGCCCGGCCCCAGATCCCCGACTTGCGAACGACCACGGTTCCCTCCGGCTGCTTCAGCCAGAACTTCGGCCCCATCGACTCGATCGAGCGGACGTAGAGGAAGAGAAAATTGACCTTCGCGCCCCGCGCGCGATGCCGGCGCTGAAACTCGGCGTGCATCTTCTGGGCGATGCCCTGGCGCCGGTACTCGGGGTCCACCGTGAGAAAAGAACCCCAGGTGGCGTCCTCCTCGCTCCCGTGCAACCAGATCCGCACCGACCGCGCCGGACGCGAGCCGACCAGGCGCGTGCCGTCGTACGCGGCCAGCAGGTAATCGCGAGGATCGTCCTCCGTGGGCAAGAGCTCCCGGCGGAAAAACGACGGCGACCAAAGGGGGACCGGCATCCTGCCCTCGTACCACTTCCGCCACATCCTCGTGGTGAACTCGGAAAGCTCTACCGCGTCTCCTTCAAACGTGCGAATCTCGATCATCGTGCGGATCCCTCCTTGTCGAGCGGCGGTTTCCCTCTTCTACCCTCGTTCCGACGCTTCGCGTCGGAACGCACATCGGGGACGCTTTGCGTCCTCATCGGCGACGCGAAGCGTCGCGGCAACCCGTTCCCACGTGACGCGTGGGAACGCTGGGGAAGCTTCCCTCGCAAAGCCTCAACGGGCCGGCTTGGGCTGCGGCTCCGCTGTGCCGTTTTCTTGCTTTCCTGCGTATTGCCCCAGGCCCGATTTGGCCACCGTGCCGTCGATGATGTGGTTGGCGAAA
>CAZDHR010000167.1:0-13876 GCA_964505295.1 uncultured Planctomycetaceae bacterium | reverse complement strand
CGGGCTCCGATCGGGGCCCCGGCCGAGGCTATGGACGACGGCGGCGGCTCGACGCCCAGGAGGCGGAGAGTCCCTTTTCCCAGGGCGGAACGTTCGTCGCCACGCTGCTCTTGGATCGCACCGGGGCGGACGCCCAATCTCGGCTGGCCGCCTGGTCCGCCGCCCTGGTCGTTGCCGCCGGGGCGGTCGTGCTCGTCTGCGTGGCCTTGGCGTGGCGGGCGACGGTCCGGATGGCCGAAGCGCGCGGGCGGGCTCGGCTTCTCGAGGTCGAAGCGCGGCATCTGCGGGAGCTGAGCCAAGCCGCCGCGGGACTCGCCCATGAGACGCGCAATCCCTTGGGTCTGGTTCGCGGCTGGGCCCAACAGTTGGCCCAAGCAGACCCGGGCTCGGCCGGCCAACGAGAGCGTGCCCAGTCGATGGTCGAAGAGTGCGATCGGATCACGTCGCGGATCAATCAGTTCCTGGCGTATGCCAAGCCGTGCCGGCCGTCGTCTGAACCGGTGGATCCGGCCGAGGTGATCGAGCAGTTGGCCGTCCTGCTTCAGCCCGACCTGGAAACGAAGAACCTCACGCTCGAATACCACGTGGCCGACGCCGGCCGGACCATCCGGGCCGATCGCGAGATGCTCCGCCAGGCGCTGTTCAACCTGGCGCAGAACGCGATTTACTTCTCGCCGGAGGGGGGGGCCGTTGAAATCTCGGTGGGCGGCGGGCAAGATGGGGCGTGCCGGATCGAGGTGGCCGACCGCGGTCCGGGGGTGCCGGCCGACAAGGTCGACGCGCTGTTTTCCCCGTATTTCACCACGCGGCCAGGTGGCACCGGGCTCGGCCTGGCCATCGTCAGCCGCATTGCCACGGCGCACGGTTGGCGGTTCGAGTACGCCCCGCGTCCCGGGGGCGGGGCGATCTTCCGATTGGGTCGAATCCATGCCTGAGACGGAGCGGACCATCCTGATCGTCGATGACGAGCCGTCGCAGCGCGAGCTGCTGGGCGGGTTCGTCGCGACGCTGGGGTTTCACACCCAAGAGGCCGCTTCGGGCGAAGAGGCGCTCGACCTCGTCCGTCGCGATCCGCCCGACATGGTCCTGCTCGACGTCCGCATGCCCGGCATGAGCGGTATCGAGGCGCTGAGCGAGATCCGCAAGACGGCCGGCGACCTGCCCGTCTTGTTGATCACCGCGCATGCCGACTTGCGTCAGGCGGTCGAGGCGGTCAAGGGCGGAGCGGACGACTACTTGGCCAAGCCCGTCGATCTGGACGAGCTCGAGGCGGCCATCGCCGACGCGATCGGACCGGCCCGTGAGGATGCCCGGGGGCCCGGCCGGCCCATTCCCGAGTTGCCCAAGGGCTTTGTGTGCGAGAGCCCGGCCATGCGGCGGGTGGTCGAGACGATGGCGGTGGTCGGGCCCTCGAACGCTCCGTTGCTGATCAGCGGCGAGAGCGGCACGGGCAAGGAGATGGTGGCCCAGTTGGCTCACCAGTGGGGCCCGCGCCCGGAAGGGCCCTTGGTGGCGGCCAACTGTGCCGGCCTGCCGGAATCGCTGATCGAAAGTGAGCTGTTCGGCCACACGAAGGGGGCGTTCACCGGGGCTTCCGAGGCCCGGCAGGGCTTCTTCCGAGCGGCCCACGGCGGCACGCTCTTTTTGGACGAGATTGGCGAGCTGCCGATCCGCTTGCAGCCGAAGCTGCTTCGCGCGCTCGAGTCGGGGCACGTGATGCCGGTGGGAAGCGATACGCCGGTGGCCGTCGAGACGCGGCTCGTGGCGGCGACCAACCGGAATTTGGAGCAGGCCGTGGGCGAGGGCCAGTTTCGCGAGGACCTCTACTATCGGATCAACGTGGTGGAACTGACGGTGCCCCCTTTGCGCGAGCGGCGCGAAGACGTTCTGCCGCTGGCGCGCCGGTTCGCCGGGGAGTTTGCCGGTGGGCCCGTGCGCCTTTCTCCGCAGACCGTGCAGTGCTTGCTGGCCTACCCGTGGCCGGGAAACGTGCGGGAGCTTCGCAACGCGGTGCAGCGGGCGTGCCTGATGTGCCGGGGCGACGTGATCCTCTCCGAGCATCTGCCGCCGAAGATCGCCGCGTTGGCCTCCCACCCGGCCCAGCCCGAATCCGACCGGGGCCGGCTCTCCCAGGTCGAAAGGGCGACGATCCTGGCAACGCTCGACGAGTGCAGCGGCAATCGCACCCACGCGGCCAAGAAGCTCGGCATCAGCCGCCGGGCCCTGATCTACAAGCTGCGCGTCATTGAAGCGGAGGCGCAGTGATTGCCCTCGCCGCCGACCGCCCCCGGCGTTCGTTCGACCAAACCGGACTGCGTTTCGTCGATGTCGACGATCCGGATCAATACGCCCCTAAGACCTGGCCGTCGGCAATCGCGCCCAGACATCGCCAAACGGGCAGTTCGATCGTTTCGCTGATGAAGCCCACGTGTCCGTCGGTGAAAGCGGTGTTCACTCCACCCGGGTGGTAGCTGCGGGCAGCGGCGTGGAACGAGTCCCAGTTGCTTCCGTGCGAGTTGTCGCACGGCATGTGCGGTTCGTCAACGCAGTTCCGGCTGCCCTGGCTGTACAGGGCGTCGCCGACCATCGTGTTGGGCACGTTGCGGTGGGTGTAGCAGAACGAGCCCGTTAGATGCCAGGCCCACATCCCCCGGGCGTCCCAGATCTTGCTCGATGGGGTCTTCAAATCGTCCTGACCGGCCAGAACCTCGCTCGCCACCACGGTGTTCGAGGTCCCGTCGCGGAAGTCGGCCCACCTGCGCGAGTCGTCGATCCGGAAGGCCCCGTCCGTCTCGAAGTCGACGCCCGTGCGGTTCGGCGTCATCATGATGTTGATCCCATTGTCGTTTCGGAGCATCGTGTCGGATCCGAAGCAGATTGCCACGTTCGATCGGCTCATCTCCGTTCGCATCCCCTGATTGATGGCCGTCCGCCCTGAGGAATCGTCGCTGGGACACTGATATACCGCAAGCTGGGCCCTGGTTGCCTCGTGGTTGATGGCGTTCGAGTTGGGGAAGTCCGGATGGTATCTTCCGAGCACGTTTGCCTGCTCGTGGAAGGGCAAGAGCATCGCCAGCGCGGTGTGTCCCGGCATGCGGGGTTTGCCTGTTGGCGGAGTGATGAACGGCGTAGCGATCAACCCGATGGGTAACGCTCGATACGAATCGGCGTAGTTGTGCGTTGCCAGGCCGAGTTGCTTCAGGTTGTTGCAGCACTGCATCCGTCGGGCCGCTTCCCGGGCGGCCTGCACGGCGGGGAGCAACAGCGCGATCAGGATGCCGATGATCGCGATCACCACCAGGAGCTCGACCAGGGTGAAGCCCGCCGTGTTCGAAGTCTTCTTTCCGGCGGGCGCGTAGAACCGTTTCAGACTTTCGGTTGGTACGCCGAAGGCAAACATGATTTCCTCCTCCCGTAATGCGCGGAATCGATGGGTCGGTGTTCCGTTGAATCGTGCCGTCCACTCAATCCACGGTCGAGCGGATGGGAGGCTGCGCCGCGTTGGGCGCGCAGTCACCCGCCCGATCCGGCCGACTTGACTCAGTCGACCGAGTCGAAGGAAACGAATCCCACGACCGATTCGACGTGGATCGGAGAGGACCAGCGCGAGAAGCCTGATGCGGAATCAGGCGATGGGAGGAGCCCTCGCATCGAAGGGCCGGGGAGCAAAGGCCGGCGCGACCTGGAAAGTGAGCGTCCGCAGGTGACTTACCACAGGCACGAGCGAGAGAGGACGTGCCGTGTCGCCGGTCCACTGTCCCTGTGCCGACAAGCGGCAGATCGGACACTCATCCTCGCCGTAACAGAGACACGAATCCCCCTGCCGATGCCGAACGGCGGGCGAAGGGTCGGCGACGGCCGTTGATTCCGACCGGGCCAGCCCAATAAGAAAATACGCCCCAGGGAGCTCTACGGCGTGCCCGCAGCCGGGAATGAGGTGCAATCCCTCCCCCATGCCGGCGGGTACGGCGAAGAGCCCGATCAAGAGCCAGGTGGTCGCGGCTCGATTGGAGGAACGCATCAGTGAGGTCCGACGCTCGCCAGGGCCGGCTGGCGGACAAAAGAAGGTGGGATCGACGCTCGAGTTGCCCATCAGTGTAGTACGCAGACCCGTGAGCTGTCAACCGTCGAACCGGGGAAGGGACTTGATCGGAGTCGCTCGGCGCGACTCGACACAACCGATCCTCCACGGTACACTGGCCACATACGGCAACGCAAAGCACGGCGGCCCAACCGCCGCAGCCCTTTGCGCGGACCAGTCTTTCCGGCGCTGCCCAACTCTTGCTGAAGAGGCGGCGCTGGCCACCCCCCCATGCAGGGCATCCTGATGGCGTCTTCTTCGCACCTCTCCAAGATACAGTACGTCTGGCTTGGCGGGACGTTGGTCGCCGCCGCCGGAATCGTGGCCCTGGGCTGGACGCTCGAGCCTCAGGCCGACGAGGCCGCCCCCTCGTTCACCACGAAAATGGGCATCCGGGAGATTGCCCCGAAGCTGGAGGTCACGGGCAAGGCCCTGGCCAGAGAGCTTGGCTTGCCGCTCGACGTGCCGAAGAAGAAACCGCTGAAGGCGCTGGGCGTGAAGCCGGAGAAGCTCGATCACGCGGTCGAGCACCTTTTGTCCCATCGTCCGACGCGGGTGAAGTACTACGTGTTCGCGGCGATCGTCCTGTGGGGCTTGGTGTTCCTCGCGCGGCTGGGGCGCCCGGACGGTTCTCCCGTCTCCGAGCGCAAGAGTTGGTATCCGCGTGCTCCCTACGTGATTACCCTCGTGGTGGCCGTGGCCGTGTGCGGCTTCTTGCTGGGCAAGTCGCCGAACCCCATGGAGGGCGCCGTCAAGGTGTTCAAGTCGATGGTAGGGCTGTACCCTTCCGTCTTGAACAAGGTGATCGCCCTGGTTTTCTTCCTGGCCCTGGCCATGGTGGGGAACAAGCTGGTCTGCGGCTGGGCCTGCCCGTTTGGCGCCCTGCAAGAGCTGCTCTACAGCCTGCCGATCCTCAAGCGGATCAAGCAGCGGAAGGTGCCGTTCTGGGTGTCGAACGTCATCCGTGGAGGCTTGTTCGTGGCGATGCTGCCGCTCCTGTTCGGTCTCGTGGGTGGCCGTAAGGGCTTCGTCCTTTATCACGCTATCAACCCCTTCAACTTGTTCGACCTCGACTTCGATGAGCGGGCCGTTCTGATCACGATCATCCTGGCACTGGGGCTAGCTCTGTTGGTCTACCGTCCTTTCTGCCAGTTTATCTGTCCGTTCGGGTTCCTTTCCTGGCTGGCGGAAAGGCTCAGCTTGGTGCGCGTGCGGATCAACGCAGACCGCTGCAATCGCTGTGGAGCGTGTGTGCAGGCGTGCCCTTTGGAGGCTGCAAAGAGCATGGTCGAGGGCAGGATATTCGGCGCCGACTGCTACAGTTGCGCCCGGTGCCTGAACGTCTGCCCCCACGACGCGATCGCCTACCGCTTGGCGATCGGGAGCCCCTCCTCGCCGAGTGAAGCCGAGGCACGGAGTGAGCCGGACTTGACAGAGTAGCGCGGGCGCCGGCCTCCGGTGCGAATTATGAACGGGCCGGTCTGGTGGCACGGGCATCTTGCCTGTGTCTCCGATTCCACGGGCTGGAAGTCTGGGCCGCGATCTCTGTGCACTCCCGATTGCACAGGCGGTCTTCGTCATCCCTCTTCCCGGCGCTCCACCCAAATCGGGCTCGACCAGGCGTACTGCTCGTTGGCCTGAACCACCCGGGCGTAGTACCAGTTGACGCCGCCCCCTTCGTCTTCGTCGAGAGTGACGAAGCGGGTGCGGTAGTGGTCGTGGAACACCAGGCGGTGAAGCATCGCCGATTCCTTGGGGAAGTCGCCGGTGAAGAGCATTTCATTGCTTTCGGCCAGTTGCCCAAGCGTTCGCGTCAGCGACACCCGAGTGGGCGATTCCAGGCGGACCGTGATCCGTGTCTCGGGGCCGCCGCGGACCGCGAGCACCACGGCCTTCTGCGAGTAGTCTTCGAACTGCTGGCGCAAGGCCGTGAACGACTTCACGTGGAGATGACGCGGCGTGCGCTCGACGATGCGGTCTCTGCGCCCCTCCTCCAACGGCCCCGATTGGAAACAGGGCTGGACGCCGACCAGCTCGCCCCCGTCGAGCGCGACGTGCACGTCCCAGTCGCACACGCGGGTCATGTCCAACGCCGGCCACGGCCCCCACCCGTACTCGAATCGCACGAGCACCGGCTCGTTCCAGCTTGCGGCGCTCGGTACGCGGTCCATGGGGAAGTCGCGGTGCACGACCCGGTTGTTCTTGAGGATCTCCACGCGGTCGACCTGATCCCAGCCGGTCACCTCGACGCGAAGCTCTCGGCGCCGCGTGTAGGGAAGCTCGCGGCCCATGCGCTGGCCGTTGAGCCGGAAATCGAGCCGGATGCGGTCGCCGCTGACGGCGTAGGTCCGCCGGTTGCGGAGTGCGTCGAAGATGCCTTCGCGCGTAAGCTCCTTGGCGTAAACGGCCGCCAGTCCTTCGCGGTAGCCGCCGGGGAACCCGAGGTGGTCGTCGGTGCTGGCCACCACGCCCAGGCGGTGGCCCTGGCGGAGGAAGTGCTGGAGCGTGTTTCGGGTCCAACGTCCTCCTTCGGTGTGACGGATGTACGGCGAGGGCGCCCGATCGTGCTCGGCGCAGCCCCATTCGGAGAAGATCTCGATCACCGGCGAGACCTGGGGATCGAGCCATTTCAGGTTGGCCCCGCGATGTCCCAGGCGGTTGGCCGGGTGATGGGGGATCATGATCGCCCGGTGTCGTTTGGCGAACGCCTGGAGGTCACGGATTTCGTCGATGCGGGCGTACTCGGCCGTTTCGGGATTGGGGAAGAGAAGGTGGTAGTCGCCCAGGCTGGTCGAGTGCTGCTCGAAGCCGGGGATCGCCACGAACCGGCCCGGCTCGTTGAACTTGCGCACCGCGGCCAGCACGTCCGGCCAGCGGTCCCGCGTCACGTCGAAGCCGCGGAGCCACTTGTTCTCGATGCTGTTCTCGTAATGGCCGATGTCGGGCCAATAGCCGTGCGGCGTGAAGGCGAAGAAATCGAGATGATCGCGGGCGATCTCGAACGTCCGCGCCAACGAGCCCTGGGCATAGCCGACCGCGTTGTGGTTGTGCAAGTCGCCGAAGTAGACGTGGTAATCCTCCGCCTCGGGCTCCTCGCACAAGCCAGGAGCCGCATTCGATCCAAGCCAGGTAGCCGTTCCGATCGCCGCACCCTGCCCGAGCCACTGGCGACGTGTCAGCCCTTGATTCATCGGTTATCTCCTCGATCGCGTCTCGTCGGAAACCCGAAGTTGCCGGGATTGCCGACTTAGGGTTGGCCGTTCCGAAAAGGAGAGTCACAGGGCATCAGGCCCATGTTGCCGAATGGGATCTTCTGAAAGCCGGGGACCTGCTTGTAGACGGGCGAGTCGTCGCGGAGCTGAAAGTTGAGTTTCGCCGCGTCGACGAAGCCCGCCTTGTCGACCGGCTGGTCGATCCAGTTGTCGTGGAACGCGACGTAGGGCCGCGCCTGGCCGTGCACGCCGTCCCACTTGCCGCCGAACGAGGCGTTGCGCACGACGAGATTTCCCTTGGGCGCGGCCGGCTCGTCGTCGAGGATGCCCGGCAGCTTCGGGTAACGCTTCTTCCAGAGCGGCGACTCGTAGGGCATGGCCTTCAGCCGCGTGGTCATCGTGGTGGGCACGCTCCCGCTGGCCCAGCCCATGGCCCGCGCGTCGATGTGCAGGGAGGGCTTGCACTCGACGAAGACGTTGTTTTGGACGGTGCAATCCCGTCCGCCCCCGATGAACGCGGCCCGGGTGACGTCGTAGAAGACGTTGCCCGAAATCTCGGTGCCGCAGAACATATCGTCGAGGTAGACGCCCACGCACCCCCGGCCGCGGAAGCCGTTGATGTGGTGGAGGAAGTTGTGGCGGATGACGGTGCCCCGCATGGTCCAGTCGCGCCCGCTGTAGATCGCCCCGGCGTCGTTCGACTCCTCGCACACGTGGTGGATCTCGTTGAGCTCGATCAGGTGGTCGTTGCCGCCGAAGGCCATGGCCTCGTGCGGGGCGTGGTGCATCAGGTTGTGCGCCGCCCGGTTCCCCACGCCCTGAAGCGAGATGGCCGGCTGGTACATCCGGTTCCAGCGGCTGTAGTGGTGGACGTGGTTATTGACCGCCTCGTGCCCCGCGGGGGTGAGGGTCTTGCGGTCGCCGCCGGAAAGGGCGATCCCGCCGTCGCCGGTTTGGGTCACGTCGCAGTCGGCCACGCGGCACTGCTTCCCGCCGGAGATCCTCACGGCCCAGCTTCCCAGATTCCGCAGCAGGCAGCCGGTGACCCGCACGTGCTCGCAGCCGGTGATCGTCACGGCGGTCCCCCGCGCGGCTTCGAGGATCATGCCCTCCAGCGCCACGTGCGAGGCGTCGCGCACGTTCGCGAGCGTGCCAAGCACCGAGACGACCGCTTGGCCTTCGTCGATCGGCGCGGGCGGCCAGAAGTAGAGGATGCCCGCATCGCGGTCGAGGTACCATTCGCCGGGTGAGTCGAGCTCGGCGAGCAGGTTGAAGGCGTAGTACCACTGCCCTTTGCGGTAGCCGTAGTGATGATACGGCGGCTTGACGGCGATCACGCGCCGCTCGGTGTCGATCGACTCGACGGCGTGCCGCTGGTCGGACCAGTCCCAGAACCAGTAGCCGTGGACCCAGGGGGCCTTCTCGCCGGCCCAGCGCTTAGGACGATCGCCCTCATAGATGAACTTGCCGATCTTGTCTCCCTTGGTGCCGCGGACGTCGACCGGCTGGCCGCCGACCAGGTCGACGATGTTCACGAACCCCTCGTTGGGCCACCGGGCGAGCGTCATCGGCTCGTCCTGGAAGAAAAGCTCCAGGCCGCCCCCCTTGACGGGCCCGTACTCGGTGATTCCCAAGGCTTTCAGGTCGGCCTGGAGCACGCTCCCCCGGGCGGACTCGTCCAGGCGTTCGACGACGGCGGGGTCGGTCACCGGCTTGAAGCCCGCGACCACGCGGCCGCCGATGAGCCGGACTTCCTCGCCTTGGCGCGCACGATAGACGACCGGCGAGGCCTCGGTGCCCGAGTCGTCCGCATCCAGCTCGAACGTCTGCCCGCGCTCGTACCGGCCGCCGCGTAGCTCGACGGCCACGCCGCCCTCGGGCAAGCCGCCTTGCTTCTTCAGTTCGCGCACCGCGTCGCGAGCTCGTTCGAGCGTGGCGAAGGGGCCGTCGGTCTTCCCGGCGTTCGCTTCCGGCACGGTGCCCGACCAGGCGTCGTTTCCGTCCGTCGCCACGTAGAGCACGGTGGGGCTCGACGCGGTGGCCGTGCAGGGGAAGAGCGAACTCAGAGCCGTAACGAGTGGGAGGATCAGCGTCAGGGACCTGGCCGTCGCGGGAATCCGGGCGAGACATTTCTTGATCATGTTGGAGTTGCTCCTTCGTTGGGGGACTTCGTGTTCACGCGCGGGGCGAAGCCACAAGCGGCTTGCAGTCGCGGAATTGCCCTTCTTGCGATCTCGGGGTTCTCAAGGGACGCGGCGTCGCAGCTCATCGGATCCCGCCTACGTCAGCTTTGCTTTCCATTTCTTCTCGATCGCCAAGAGCTCCTTCCGTTGAGCCGCCGATACGATGCTCCGCGTGGGCAGCGCCTGCAGCTTCGTGATGCGGTCGCGGGCCTCCTCGACGATCGTGCGGCTGCCGCGGGCTTCCCACCTGCCCCGGGGCTGGCGGTTGGTCACGCGGGGATAGTAGTACTCCCGCTTGAAATGAGCCAGCGTGTGCGGATGGTCGAGGTAGTCCGGCTTCCGGCTCAGCTCTTGGATGAGGTCGACCGCCAGGGTCTCGTCGTCGACTTGAATGCCCTGCTGGGCACGGCGGAGCGCTCCGGCAACGTCGTTTCCGATGACGGCCATCTCCAGCGACATCGCCTTGGTCGACTCCAGGTTGCCCACGCCCCAGACGATGTTGGCACGGCTCATGACGTGCAGCATGCCGGTGAGCACGTTTTCGTAGGCCGCCGCGGCGTCGGCCACGAGGCTTTCGGTGCCCAGCCACGACGCGCTGGGAAGCCCATGAAAGGCGGCGATCTCCGCCCCGGCCGCTTGGAGCAGCCCGTTCTCGACGCCGCCGGTTCGCATCACCGTGGTCTGCATGTCCATCACGTGGGCGAAGCCCATGTTGAACACCAGCGGGCGGCCCGGTTCCAACGCCTGGCAGATCACGACGCCGCTGAGCGCCTCGGCGTTGCCGACGACCAGCTCCCCGGCCAGCGTAGCCGGGGCGGTCACCCCGCCGGCAGGCTCGGCGTTGACCATCATCGGCACCCCGTGTCCGGAACTCTCGCGGAACGCGGCCAAGGCCAGGTCGGACCACCGCAACGGGCTTACGGCCGTGTAGCCCAGGCTGAAGATCGGCCACTCGGCGGGCGACTTGCCGTCGGCAAGCACCTGGGCCATCTCGATCATGCCCTGGGTCTCGCGGGGGTCGTAGATGCAGGGGCGCACGTGCTTGAGGCAGTTCTCCGCGATGAGTCGCATGCCCACCAGACCGCGCACGGGCGGGGGTACGTCGTCGAGGCACGTGCTGACCATGCCGTCGAGGTGCTCCAGCCCATCGACCACGTGGACCAGGTCGACGAAGCGGCCCGTGTCGATCGGCTCGACGTGCTTGTCGACGGCCAGGTTGATCGCGTTGCCGGTCCAGAACACGCTCGGCCCGCCGGCGCGGACCACGGTCTGGTCCCCGCCGAGGCCGGCCAGCTTGACTTCGCGAGGACACGCGGCCAGTGCGGCCTCGACCACCTCGCGAGGGAAGCGGACGACGCGCGTGCCCTCGACGACCGAGCACCCTCGCTCGCGGAGCAAGGCGACCACGGCGGCGTCGTCTACCTGGACGCCCGTCTCCCACAGCACGCGGAGACTCGCCTCGTTGATCCGCTCGACGTCGCCGGTGGAAAGGATCGACATGGGAAGCCTGTCGCAGGGGTGGAGGTTCGGCGGACAGGGGCCAGTATTCACCGTTCAGGGCCCGAAGGCAAGGGATCAGAGATCGGGGACGCTTGTGGTTGCGATCATGGTCGGGGCCATCGTTACGACGCTTGCCCATCGTTTCCTCGCCGATCGTTGCGACGCTTCGCGTCGTAACGGACTCTTGGACGCTTCGCGTCCCGACATCGGCAGAGCCCGTTCACTCCCAGACAGGCGCGCTTCCGGCGCAAAGCCCCTGTGAAAGACCGATATTTCGGGGCAGGAGGGAACGCCGGCCCGGGCCAGTGCGGGCAGCAGCTCGTTCAAACGCGAGGCGAAACGGACGTTGCCCGCGTTGACGCGTGCGTGCGACCACGCATCGCTACGCCGTCGTGGCGACCGCGGCGAGGTCGGCGCGGTTTTCGGCCCGGGCGGTGTCGAGGGTAAGATGGATGCTCGTCCTCCAGCAGCCGTCGGGATCGGGGACGATGAGCCAGTGGGGCTGGACCACGACCGACTGGTGAACCAGCTCGAAGCCGCCTTCCGATTGGCTGACCGTCTCGACGGGGAAGGTCCAGATGCTCGTCGGCCGCGAGAGCTTGAGGTGGACGTCGAGGCCGAGCCACTCGTCGACCAGGCCGAGGTTCTCGACCGCGGTCAGATCGAGCCGCGTGCCGAGTTGGCCGAGGCGGTTCTGGTCGGCGTCGTAGAAGTAGCGGTCGTCGATGCCGGAGGGCATGCCCGCGAAGTTCAGCTCCACCGCGAAGAGGAGCTGCTGGTCGGGTGGCAGGCGGTCCAGCTTGTAGGCGATTTCCAGGGTGGAGCTGCCCGCGTTGAGCGTGATCGCCTTGGTCACCAGGAGCGGCTCTCCGCGTACGGTTCCTTCGCGGGTGAGGAGCAGGCGGGTGCGGCCCTGGCCGGGGTTGCGCTGGACCCGGGCCTCATACGCCCCGTCGACGAAGTCGCCAAGCTGTTCGGCCTCGCCGGAGGCGACGGCTTCGAGCGTGGCGCCGGCGTCGTAGAACAGGTCGACGAGGCTCTTGCGGGGATACGGGTCGTACTGGATCCGCTGGTCGAGCCCTTCCTGTTTGAACACGACCCGCTCGTGGATCGACGCGCATTGGCCGTTATCGGACGACGGGCCGGCGAGCACCTTGCGGTGATACGCTTCGGGGCGCCGCGTGAGCGAGGCCAGCAGGTTGTGCCGGATCGAGCGAACGTCGAGCTCGTAGAGATGGCCGCCGGCGCCGGGGGCTACCCAGGCGATCAGCTTGTCGTTCTCCAGCCGGGCTTCCGAGCGGGTGTCGAAGTTGAAATCGCCGTGGGAATCGTCGATCCAGGCGTCCGGGCGCCCGGTCGCCTGATCGAGGAGGTTGTCGGCGGCGATCAGGTGACGGTAGACGGCGCCGCGCAAATGGGGCAGGTAGATGCCGCCGAACGCGCCGTGCCAGTAGGCGCAGTTGCACTGTCCGCGGTAGAGCTCGGTGCGGGCCTGCTCGACCAGCTCGCCGTGGACGCCGTCCTGGAACGCCCGCTGGAGCCGGTGGCTGACGTACATCATCCGGGCGTACATCTCGTTGGCCTCGACGTACTTCGCCTTGAAGTTGCGCCAGTATCCGCCGCGGACGAACTGCCGGAGCGACGGCCAGCGGGGGTCGCTCTCCATCTCGCGCGAGATCCGCTCGTGCTCGAGCTGCCGTTCGGCGGGCAGCGCCCACTCGGTCATCTCGCGGTAGCTGCTATCGGGCAGGTAGATCTTGCCCACCGGGCGCACCGAGTCGTGGGCCTCGGCGAGCGTGGTCACGTGGAGCCAATCCTGATTCTCGACCAGCGCGTCGAAGAACCGCTCCAGCCAGCGGTCGCCGTAGACGTGCTTCTTGGTATCGGGCCAGGTGCCAAACTTCTCGCCGTCGTCGCCGAAGACGATCACCGAGTCGGGGTGCTCGTCGGCAATGCCGCCCAGGTAGTCGATCGTCCTCTGCGGGTCGTCAAAAGGAATCCAGTATCGTAGCGACTCGCTGCCCGGAAAGATGGAGATGACGCGGCCGTCGTCCTCGGTCAGGTAGTAGCCGCAGAGGTCCGACTCGCCCAGTCCGGCGTTCTTGAAATGGAAGTCGTCCAAGACGGTGTAGCGGATGCCGGCGTCGCCCAGATCGCGGGCGGTGGATTGCTCCCAAACGCGTTCCGGCATCCACATGCCGCGGACGGCGGCCCCGAGCCGATTCTCCAGCCACCGGGTGTAGCTGCGGATTTGGCCGACAGAATCTCGGCTGGGGATCATCGCCAGGATCGGCTCGTAGAAGGCCCCGCCGATGATCTCGATCCGGCCCTGGTGGGCCAGGTCGGCCAGTCGGTCGACATAGTCCGGATGGTTGGCATCGAGCCATTCCATCAGCGGACCGCTGGTGTGCAGCGCGATCTTGAGCGAGTCGTAGCGGGCGAACAAATCGAGGAAGGGGAGGTAGCTATCCTGGTAGGCCCGCTCGTAGACTTCTTCGAAGTTGCCGATCGGCTGATGGTTGTGCAGGACGAATACGAATCGGATGGGCTGGGGCATCGCAAACGAGCACTGTCTTCAGGGAGGTCGGGTTTCCAGGCAAAGAGCGTGGAACGGGGCATGTTCAAGATTCAACTTGTTAATCGGCAACCACACCCTATCTTATCCAGTTTCCCTGAGCAGAATATCTTGTGGCTCCTGAGGCTCGACCTCCACCTCCCGCAAGAACCCCGCGGCTTCCTCCGGCGGAACCGGATTTATGTAAAAACCGGTACCCCACTCAAAACCAGCGGGCTTGGTCAAACTTGGCGTAATCTCTATATGCCAATGATAGTGGGCCAACTCCTGCGTGTCGAAGGGGGCCGTATGAATTATGTAATTGTACGCAGGCTGGTCCAGGGCC
>CAZDHR010000166.1:0-13887 GCA_964505295.1 uncultured Planctomycetaceae bacterium | reverse complement strand
ATTTCTGCCAAAATCAAAGCTGCTTTTAGCAGCCCACACGGCGTGTGCCTGCTACGGCGCAAGTGCGGAAGTTGCTCTTCGAACGGCCCGAGGCGAATCGGACGCGGCCGCTCACGCGGTTCATTGCCATCTTTCGGCCACCTCCAGCACGAGGCGTTCGGTGGTCTCCCAGCCGATGCACGCGTCGGTAATCGACTGGCCGTAGACGAGGGAGTCGGGCGGCCCGGCCAGCGCCTGGTTGCCGGCCACCAGGTTGCTCTCCAGCATGGCCCCGATGATCGAGCGGGTGCCGGAGACCCGCTGGGCGACGACGTCGCGCAACACGTCCGGTTGGCGGTTCGGGTCCTTGGCGCTGTTGCCGTGGCTGCAGTCGATCATCACGACCTGGTCGAGACCGGCCTCCTGCAAGCGCCGTTCGGTCTGGGCCACGTGTTCGGCCGAGTAGTTCGGTCCGCTCTCGCCCCCGCGGAGGATGAGATGGCAGTCGGGGTTGCCGGTGGTCGAGACGGCCGAGGCGACGCCGTCGCCGCTTATCCCGAAGAACGTCTGCGCCTGGCTGGCGGCCTTGATCGCGTTGAGCGCCGGCCCGATCGCCCCGCAGGTCGAGTTCTTGAACCCCAGCGGCATGGAGAGCCCCGAAGCCATCTGGCGGTGCGTCTGCGATTCGGTGGTGCGGGCACCGATGGCCGACCAGCCGATCAGGTCCGCCGTGTACTGCGGGGTAATGGGGTCCAACAGCTCGGTGGCGGTGGGCACGCCGATCTCGATCACGTCGCCGAGGAATCGGCGGGCCCTGCGCAGGCCCTCCGGGATGTCGTCGGAACCGTCCAGGTGCGGATCCATGATGAGCCCCTTCCATCCCAAGGTGGTGCGGGGCTTCTCAAAGTAGCAGCGCATCACGAGGAACACCTTCTCTTGCACCCGGTCGATCAGCGCGCGCAGGCGAGTCGCGTATTCCAGGCCTGCCCGGCGGTCGTGAATCGAGCACGGTCCCACGACGAGCAGGAGCCGGGGGTCCTTGTGCTGAAGAACGGCGCGAATCTGTTGGCGTGCTTCGTCGACATACTCCTCCTGAGCGTCGGTGCGCGGGATTTCGTAGAGCATCAACGCCGGCGCCGGTAGCGGCACATTGGACGCGATATTGAGATCCGATACCTTCCTCATGCGAAGTCACCTGCGATGGTTCCTGGACGTCATCCTCATTCGGGTCGGCGTATCGCGGCGGCCGGTCCAGTCAGTGAGCATGGCTTTCAAGCCGGCGCCGCTTCACGCAATCATCAAGTCACTGAACGTAGCGGCTCGGTCGGCGAACCGCAAGTGGCGGCGCGACCAGCCCCTGCCGAAAACCTCGGATCTGTTCAACGCCGTATCGGCACGGTAGACTTTCTGGCGTCGCATTGTCCGCGCACCCTGCCATCGAAGGAGCCTTCCCATGAAACCCCGCTGGACGCTTCCACTCGTCGCCGCCGTGGCCGCGATCCTCGCCTCCGGTTCGCGCGGCCTGGCCGAGCCGAGCGAAGCCCGACCGCCGGTCTCGCGCGGCTACACCATCCCCACGATCGACCTGGCCGGCCAGACCGGGCGCCAGGTGATCGTCGACAGGGAGCCGGGCCAGTACCTCGGCCACCCGACGACCGTGCTCCTGGAGGACAACCGCACGATGATCGCCGTCTACCCGAAAGGGCACGGGCGCGGGGCGATCGTGATGAAGCGGAGCCCCGACGCCGGGCTCACCTGGAGCGAGCGGCTGCCCGTGCCGAAAAGCTGGGCCACGTCGTTGGAGGTGCCCACGATCTATCGCGTGATTGACCGTGCGGGCGTGAAGCGGTTGATCATGTTTTCCGGCTTATACCCCATCCGCATGGCGGTCTCGGAGGACGACGGCCGCACGTGGAGCGAGCTGGAGCCGATCGGCCAGTTCGGCGGGATCGTGGCCATGGGCGACGTGGTGCACCTCAAGGACGGATCGTACATGGCCTTGTTTCACGACGACGGCCGATTCTTCCGTGCCGGGGGAAAACGCACGGACAAGATGTTCGTCTACAAGACGCTCTCGACCGACGGCGGCCTCACCTGGGGCGAGCCGGAAGTGATCGTGCATCACCCGGAGGTCCACCTCTGCGAGCCCGGCGCGATCCGCTCGCCCGACGGCCACGAGATCGCGCTTCTGATGCGCGAAAACAGCCGGCGGCGGAACTCGTTCGTCGTCTTCTCCGACGATGAAGGGGAAAGGTGGTCGGAGCCCATCGAGCTACCCGGCTCGCTGACCGGCGATCGGCACCAGGGCCGCTACGCCCCCGACGGCCGCCTGGTGGTCAGCTTCCGCGACACCACGCACGAAAGCCCGACCAAGGGCGATTGGGTCGCCTGGGTGGGTACGTACGACGATATCGTCCGGGGCCGGGAGGGCCAGTATCGCATCCGCCTGATGGACAACCACAAGGGCGGCGACTGTGCCTACCCGGCCGTCGAGATTCTGCCCGACGGCACGTTCGTCCTCACCACCTACGGCCACTGGATCGAAGGCGAGATGCCGTTCATCGCCAGCGTCCGCTTCAAGCTGGAAGAGATCGACGCGCTGGCGGCAAGGAAGTGAGGGAGCTGTTGCGGGGCGGCGGAAAAACGAGTTCCCGACTTTGGTAGCATCGCTCGTTCCCAAGCTCCAGCTTGGGAACGCGTCGCTATCGTTCGACAACGCCGACCTGGCGGATCGCGGCCCGGCGGTTGCTGTCCTTGGCGGATGCGTTGTTGTACGATAGGGCGGACGGGGCGAAACGCGAAGCGAAAAGCGGGAGAGAGCCATGGATCGACGCGCGTTCCTGCAACAATCGGTGGTCGGCGCGGCCGCCGCGCCGGCACTGGGGGCCGCCCGAGGCGGACACGCACCGCGACGCGAGCCGCTGGCCAACGAGTACACCGTGCTCTGGAAGGCGTCGGACCCGGCCGCCGAAATCGGGTACTGCCCGGCCCTGGCACGGCTGCCGGGCGGCCGGCTGATCGGCTGCATGCTCCACGCCGGTCCCCGAGCGGACAAACAGCGCGAGTGGACCGTCAAGGTCCACACGAGCGACGACCGCGGGCGCACGTGGGTCCACCGGACCGACGTGGCGATGATCGACTGCTTCCCCTTCGTGGCGGGGTCGAGCGTCTACGTGATCGGCGGGCGCTACGACCTGACCATCCTCCGGTCGGACGATTACGGCGACACCTGGTCGGCCCCCGTCAAGCTCACCAAGGACAAGCTCTGGTACTCGCACCCGGGTAGCGCCGTGTACGCGAACGGTCGGATCTACTTCGTGATGGAACAGATCATGGAGCCGATCCCGCACGGCTTCCCGGTGCATGTTTTCGCCCCCGTGGTGCTCTCGGCCCAACTGACGGACGACCTGACGCGCCCGGAAGCGTGGACGTTCTCCAATACGCTGAGCTTCCAGGACGTGCTCCGGGAGTATGGCGAGCCGAATCTCCTGGGCGTGCCCTTTTATGCCCCGGGCCGGTACAAGCACCCGACCACCTACCGCGGCATGGCCCCGATCGGTTGGGGTGAGACCAACCTGGTCCGGATCACCGACCCGGCCCACGTCTGGCACGACAGGGGCGGACACACGTTTCACCTGTTGGCGCGGGCGAACACGGGGCGAACAAACCTGGCATGCCTGGCCAAGGCGGTCGAGTTGGACGACGGAAGCCGGATCACCGTGAGTCTCCAGGAGGCGCCTTCCGGCGAGCCGATGCTGTACGTCCCGCTGCCGGGCGGGCAGGTCTCGTTCCACATCGCGTACGACGACCCGACGCGCCGGTTCTGGATGATCTCGTCCCAGGCCACCGATTCGATGCGGCGCGTGGAGCTATTGGAGCCCAAGCGATACAGCATGCCCAACCAGGAACGACACCGGCTGGCCCTGCACTTCTCGAAGAACTGCATCGACTGGTGCTTCGCCGGCCTGGTGGCCGCCGTGGACGACGTGGGCCAGTCGCGTCACGGGGGCAACATGGTCATCGACGGCGACGACCTGCACGTCCTGATGCGCTCGGCCGACGCCGATGCCGTGAACGCCCACAACTCGAACTTGATTACCTTCCACACGGTCAGGAGCTTCCGCGATCTGGTGTACTGAGAGCCTGCGCACGAACAAGTCTCATCGTTCCCACGCTTTGCGTCGGAACGGAGCCTGGGGACGCTTCGCGTCCTGATGCGCGACGCAAAGCGTTGCGGCAGTCCCGTTCCCACGCGAAGCGTCGGAACGATGAAAGATCGAGACAGTCGCCAGGTTGTCTTTCGGGCGTCCCTCTCTCGGCCGACTGCTACACCCCGTCCTCGACCACCCACGGCGTGCGGTACGTCCGCTTGAACAGGTTCATCGCCTCGGGGTCGTCAAGGATTTGCTCGTTCTTCGGGTCGATTTGCAGCTTTCGGCCGCCCAGCCGGTAGCTGATGTTGGCGTAGTGGACCAGGAGCATGCTGCGGTGGCCTTCCTCGACGTCGGCGTTGGGGCGCTTGTGGCTCTTGACCGAGCGGACGAAGTCCTCCTTGTGGTCCGGGTCGGGGAAGCGGCCGAACATCTGGTCCTTGACCACTGGCTTTCGGCTCTTGGGCCGGACGTAGACCTGCCAGCCGCCGCCCATCCGGCCCACGTACATCACGCCCTGGTCGCCGTAGAGCTCGATGTGCGTGGTATTCTGGGGCCAGTGGGGAAACATGTCGCCGTCGCGGATTCCGCCGTCGGTTTTCAGCATGTAGGGCGTGTAGAGCGTCTCTTCGAAGGTCATCAGCATTTGGGGGAATTCGAAGACGGCCATCTGCGTGTCGGGCGTCTCGGCGGCCCCTTGGGTGTTGAAGCGCCCGCCCGTGCAATAGGCCGTGCTCGGGTAGTCGACGCCGCAGAGCCACCGGGCCAAATCGATTTGGTGGATCGCGTCGTAGGCCATGTCGCCGCCGGAGTAGTCCCAGAGCTGTCGCCATTGGAGGTGGAGCGCTTTGTTGTACTTGCGGGCCGGGGCCGGGCCGTTCCACATGTCCCAGTCCAGCCCCTCGGGCGGGTCCTCGTCGGGGCCCCACTCGAAGTCGGCCACGAATTTCTGATTGAACACGCGGCAAAGGTGCACCCGGCCCAGCTTGCCCTCTTCGAGGTACCGCTTGGCGGCCAGGTTGTACGGGGCGCTGCGGTTCTGCGTGCCGATCTGGACGATCCGGTCGTGCTTTCGGGCGGCTTCGACGGCCTTGCGGCCTTCCCAGCAACTGTGGCTCTGCGGCTTCTCGCAGTAGACGTCCTTGCCGGCCCGGCAGCACCAGATCGTGGCCAGGGCGTGCCAGTGCGGCGGGGTGGCGATCACCACGGCGTCGACCGAGGCGTCGTCGAGCATCTCGCGAAAGTCCTGCACGCACTTGGGCCGCTTGCCTCCTTGGCGCGCGGCGTACGCCTTTGCTCGCGGCTCGTGCCACGCCCGGTTCACGTCGCAGAGGTAGCCGATCTCGCAATCGTCGCGATCCAAAAACCCCATGGCCAGCGAGTGGCCCCGCCCGTGGATGCCGACCATCGCCAGCACGAGCCGCTCGTTGGCGGCGGCCGAGCGGGCGGATCGAGCGTTGGAGAGAATCGTCGCCCCGGCGGCGAAGCCGAGCGTGGTCTTTCGGGAACGGTCGAGGAATCGACGCCGGTTGATTCCGGACATGGAAGCAGGTCCTTTCGAGGGAAGTTGACTGATGCTCAATTCACGCGGGCACGCCGTCACGGGATCACCGGCAGGAGGACGTGCGACGGGTGCTCGGCATCGTGATACACGGTCTGGGTCGCCTTCTCGATCTCGGCGTCGGCGCCGAACGGATGGCCCGTGTTCGGGTTGCGGTCGAAGCGGGGGAAGTTGCTGCTGGAGATCTCGACCCGGATCTTGTGGCCCGGCAGGAAGGCGTTGCTGGTGACCCAGAGGTCGATCTCGTAGCGATAGACCTTCCCCGGCTCGATCGGCGTCGGCTCGTCGGCCGATTCGCGGTAGCGGGCGCGGAGGATCCCGTCGCACAGGTTGATGGCGCGCCCGTCCGGCCAGACGTCGACCAGCTTGGCCGTCCAGTCGGTGTCCGTCGCACTGCTGGCGGCATAGAGCACGACCTCGACCGGCCCGGTGACCTCCAGCTCGCTCGTCAACTCGTCGCTGGTGAAGACGAGCACGTCGCCTCGCTTTTCGGCTCGCGTTTGGTCGTGAGGACCGACGGGACAGTGGCCGAGATTGCAGCCGCCCAGGGTCGGCACGGGGTCGTCCGGGTCGTACACGAACCGGTCGGCGGGCTCTCGGCCGGGATTCGCGGTGTTCAGCGTGCCGTCGCCGTCGAGCGTTTTCGCCGAGCCTTGGCTGTGGAAGTAGTACGGGGTGTACTGCGTTCGCTCCAAGGGCCACTGCTGCTCGTCGCGCCACTGGTTGCGTCCCATGACGAAGATCCTCAGCGGCGGCCACTCGTCGACGCCCCCTTTCTCGCCCTTGAGCCAGTGGCCGAACCACTCGGTCTGAATTGCGCCGAGGTCGACCACCGCGTCCTTGCCGAAATCGAGCTCGCCCACTTTGCCGTCCCTGCTGATTCCGTGAACCCACGGCCCCATCAGGACGTGTTGGTGACGTCGCGCCGGTTCGGAGGGCGACTTTTGCCGCACGGTGTTGACGTGGTCGAGCACGCTCTTGGCGAACAGGTCGTACCATCCACACACGGCGTAGATCGGGGTGGCAATGTCCTCTCTGGGGCTGCTGCTTGGTTTCCAATAGTCATCGAAGTGGGGATGGGCCACCCACTCGCGCAGATACGGGACCTCGGCGCCGATGGCCGTGTCCCAGGTGCGCAGCGGCAGTGTGCGAAACGCCTTCTGCCAATCGTCGTTGTTCCAGCCGCGTACCGAGCCCTTGCCCGACACCCCGGCGCCCCATCCCATCATCAGCGAGAGCTGAAACGCTCCGCCCACGTAGGCAATGTCGTGGTACGGATCGACGAGCGGGACCACCGGGAACATCGCCTTGAGATAGTCGCCGGCGCCCGGCGCGGAGATCCATTGCGTAAAGCCAACGTAGGAGCCGCCCCTCGTGCCGATCGTGCCGTTCGACCAGGGCTGCTCGAGGATCCACTGGTGCGTGTCCTTGCCGTCGCGTGCCTCGTTGACGAACGGGACCCACTCGCCTTGCGACGTGCCGCGGCCCCGGCAGTCCTGGCTGATGTAGACGTACCCGTGCGACGCGAAGAGATGTCCCTGGCCGCCCCGCGTCCCCCCCTTCCCGTAGGGCGATCGGGCGAGCACCGCGGGAAACTTGCCTTCCGCCTTGGGCAGGAAGACGTTCGCCGCAAGCTCGACGCCGTCTCGCATCGGGATCTTCACCTCCGCCCGAGCTTCCACCTCGTAGGCGGCCTCGGCAGCGAGGACGGCGCCGGGAAACAGGCACCACGACACGACCGCCAACCAGGCGGCAACGCTTCGCACCGTTTCTCTCTTCATCACGGCAAGTCTCCGTCTCTTCTCGGGAGCGGCATCGGCGATTCCGGCATGCGGCCGCTCGCGTCGTGCCAGTCTCCGGTCGCCGGGCGTACGCCAAACCGGAACGGGTCCCAGGGTACCCGGTCTCGCGTGCCGATTCAACGCATCGATCGGGGGGCATGGGCTCCCCGGTCCTCGCACGGCTACCCGTTGCTTCGTCCGCATGGCATGATTTACTAAGAGGGCCTGACAGAACGTACTCCTCGCGCTCCGCGTGAGGTCCATTCAGGCTTCAGGTCCCTCACGCGGAACGTGAGGAAGTTTTTGTTGCGGGCTCCAAGGGGGCCGGACTCTTTCAGAAGTCCGCGCTTGGGGGTCCCATCGTCGCGAAACGCCATAGAGTGGATGCCGTGAGCAGACTCGACCGAGCCAAAGACGTCGTGTTCAAGGTCCATATCGCAGCTCTCGTCTTCGTCCTCCTTTTGGGGGCCGTGGAGATCGTCGCGTGGCAGTTGTGCCGAATCCAGGTCTCGGCCCACGCCGAGATGCGCGAGCCCGCCTATCTCGAAGTCTTCCGCGGCATGGAGAACGTGGAAGAGCACCTGGCGAATCTCAGGGCCAGCGACATGACGTTGCGGTATCAGCCGTATTGCCTGTGGGGACTGAGCGAGGTTCGCTCGTCGACCTACAACGTGCTTCCCGATTGGGGCGGCATCCGAAAGACCGTCAACCCGTCCAAAGCCGACGCGACGCGCCGGCTCCGCGTCTTCTTCTTCGGCGGAAGCACGGCCTTCTGCTCTCGTCTGCCCGACCGGTACACGCCGGCGTCGTGTCTCTCGGCCGACCTGAACGGGCGGTACGCGGACGTCGAGTTCTCGGTCACCAATTTCGGCCGAGGCGGCTATCTGAGCGATCAGGAAGTCGTGCTGCTCACCCAGGTGTTGACCGCCGGCGACACACCCGACCTCGTGGTCTTCTACGACGGCGTGAACGACACGATCAACAAGGTGTGCAAGGGGATACCCCACTACCAGTATCACCGGTTTCGCTCCGTCGAGGAGAGCGGCAGGCCGCGCGTGGGGCTTCTCGAAGCGGCATCGCAGTACGAGTACGTCGGCCAGTTGGCCGGCCTGCTGGCCAAGCGCCCGCCCGACGCGGCCCACTACGTCACCGACCGTGAGCAGTTGGTCGAAAACGCCCGCGCGATGGCCGCTCGCTACCGGCAGAACCTGGCCTTCGTGGAAAAGCTCGGCGAGGCGTACGGCTTCCGCACCGTGTTCTTCTGGCAGCCGGACCTCCTCACCACCGCCAAAGCGATGACCGACGAGGAAGCGGCCATTCTCCGGGACGATCCGCAAGCCGCGGTGTGGCGCCCGGGTTTCAAGATCGCCGACGAGGTGATCCGGGACACGATGCGCGGCCAAGAAGCGTTCCACGATCTCTCCGACGCCCTCGACGCCGCGGAAGGGACCATCTTCTTCGACATCTGCCACGTCTCGGCCAGGGCAAACGAAACGATCAGCGGTCGTATCGCGGACACGCTCATTCAGGGCGGGTACCTAAACGACCAGCAGGCCGGCTCTGCGGGCCGAGACGATTACCCGTGAGCCCGGGCGTCCAACTCTTGGACGACTCCTCTTACGCGCCCGCCGGTCGCCTGCCTAGAACTGCGGTCTCCACGCTGGCGGCCCGGCGCTCCGGCTAGTCCGTGTGAAACACCTCGGGAATGTTCAACCACTGTTCGCCCTCGGGCGTGCCGGGCAATCGGAACTGGCAGGGGTCGGTCTCTTTCCACCAGCGTTGGGTGACGGGATCCTCGGCCATCTTCGCCATGTCGGCCTCGAAGTCGTCGCCCACGTACTCGAAGTAGCTGAACAGGTAGAGCTTGCCTTCCAGCTCCGTCAGGTAGATCGAGTAGTTGCGGATGTTCGACTTGCGGATCTGGCCAAGCACGCCGGGCCACGTCTCGGCGTGCACCTTGACGTAGTAGTCCTTCTTCTCCGGCCTGAGCCCGATGACGTTGCCGAATCGCCGGACCTTGCTCCCTTTCGCCTGGGAGCAGGCGGAGTCCTGCGCCTGGGCCGATCGCCGCGGTGCGGCCTGTCCCCACGCGTAGCCGAGGAGGATTCCCAACGCAAGGGGCACGGCCGTCGCGGCGATTCGTTTCCAGTGTCTTCTCATGGTGCGGTTCCTTTCTCGAGCTCGGATGGACCTTGGCGCAGTCGCTGGCTCGCAGCCTGGCGCCGGAATCGTTGCGGGACGAGCGACAGCTTGATTCTGGCAAGCCGTCGCGGACGATGTCAAGGAATCCCCGTGCCGGGCAGTGTCCTCGTTTCAACATCGCCCCTCCCGCCACGCCAAGCCCCCCCGCCCCGGTCCGGGGCTCGACTCATTTGCCCGCCTTCGTCTTGCATGTCGTGTGTGATCCGACGCCCGAGACTCGCCGAGTGGGGGGTGTGTAGTCTCGGCGTAGACGCCACGCAAAAAACACAGCCATCGCCTCCACGGGCATCGCGCATGGATGGGTTCAGCATACCACGACTTCTGTTGGCGACCGCGAAAGCCGGGAACCAGCGGTCAACGCCGAGTTACCCCCGCTATGGCTGCCCGCCTTGTTGACAGGCATTGGACACTTGGAGATCTTGTGAGGGGAGTTTCATCGCAGGAGGCGCGAAAGTGAATGCCTTGCCAGGACTGGAAGGTCGGTTCTCGACCATATTGATCGACCCGCCGTGGCGATTTCAGAACCGAACGGGGAAAATGGCCCCCGAACACAAGCGGCTGCATCGGTACCCTACGATGAGCTTGGAAGAGATTGCCGCGCTTCCGGTTGACAAGCATGCCGGCAATCCCAGCCATCTCTATCTGTGGTGTCCGAATGCGTTGTTGGCCGAAGCGTTGCACATCATGGAAGCGTGGGGGTTCACCTACAAAACCAACCTGGTGTGGTACAAAATCCGCAAGGATGGCGGCCCGGATGGACGGGGAGTAGGGTTCTACTTCCGCAATGTCACGGAGCTGATTCTGTTCGGCATCAAGGGAAAACTGCGCACGCTCCAGCCTGGACGACGACAAGTCAACGTCGTGGCCTGTCGCAAGCAGGAGCACTCCCGAAAGCCAGAGGAGTTCTACGAGATCATCGAGGCGTGTAGTCCAGGGCCTTATCTGGAACTGTTCGCCAGAGAGCGGCGGGACGGCTGGGTATCCTGGGGCGACCAAGTTGACACCTATGCTGATACGCGCCCGAGTTACCCGCCATACACGGGTGCACAGAAGGACGCTGCAACCCCACCCAGGTGATGCACGCTCGTGCGCGCAAGGGAGCGGTTGGCGCGCACGTTCCCCGGCCTCGACCTTGCGTTCGGGCGGCTTGGAGAACGAGGTGATCCGCAGCGCCCGGCCGGCGCTGCGGCGACGACCACGGGCGGGCCTATTGGCCGAGGTTCAAGACTTCGGTCTGAGGCGTGGTCGTGCCCGGGGAGGCTGGCCCCGCAAGGGAAGGCGCATCGGTCGGCGGCACGGTCGTCGCCGGGGAGGCCTGGAACGTGCCGGACGACGAGCTACTGCTGACGGGGGGGGCGCAGCCCACGATCAAGCTGAGGCAGAGAACAGCCAGACACGAAGCAAGAGCCACACTTCGAAAGATCATCAAACTCTCCCAAAATAGTCGCCACGGTCGGCAGGAATGCGGGCAGGGAAGACCGGCCGCCGCATTCGCGTCTGGGGAAGACGCGGGCCGAGGGACAACCATCAGCCGGCGGAACGCGTCCCTCTGGCTTGCGGCCGGCAACGCAGAATCTACTTAGTCTATGCAAGCCCCCGGCCGCCTGCAATGGCTCGCACGGCCAGGTCGATACGGCCTAATCGAGGGGACTGGCGGCCCGGTCCGACGATGCTCGCTCAACTGATGCGCCCGGCGGACCGATCCAATGAATGGACCCTTTCTTTTCCACGTCCCGTTGCCCCCGCTCGTGCAATGTCCGGACCCGACGCGAAGTCGCGTGTGGCCGCTGGCCCCGTGCGCCGGCGCAGGCCGACGCCGTTGCCTCGGCGCGTGGGCGATTGGGAGCTGCTCGAACTGGCCGGCCGCGGGACCTTGACCGAGGTCTATCGGGCGCGGCCGGCGAAGGCCACGGACGACCGGCCGGCTTCCTACGCCGTGAAGATGCTTTGCCCCGAATGGCAACAAGACCCCCAAGCGATCCACGTGTTGCGGCGTGAAGCGTTGGTCGGGCGCACGGTCGGTCATCCCCATTTGGTGGCCATCCTGGCGGCCCACATCGGCCGGCCGCCCTGTCTGTTGGTCATGCCGTGGCTTGGCGGCCAGACGCTGCTCGAGTGGCTCAACGGCCACGGCCCGTGTGAGCTGCCGGTGGTGCTCTGGATCGCCCGACAGGTCGCCGAGGCGCTCGACGCGCTCGACGCGGCCGGTTGGATGCACGCCGACGTCAAGCCGAGCAATATCTTCCTTTCGCCGGAAGGCCACGTGACGCTGCTCGACCTGGGCTTTGCCCGACGTGCCCACGAAATCGGCTCGGCCGTGGACCGATGCGTGGTGGGCACGGGCAGCTACATCGCCCCAGAGATGGTCACCTCGGCGCTTCGGCCGGACATTCGCAGCGACGTCTACAGCCTGGGGGTGGTCCTGTTCGAGATGCTGTCCGGCCGGCTGCCCTACGAAGGCAAGAGTCTGGCCGAGCTGGCGACTCAGCACAAGCAGGCCCGACCGCCCAACTTGCGGCGGCTCGTCCCGCTTCTGCCCAAAGGGGTGATCCGTCTGGTGCAAGAGATGCTCGCGAAAGAGCCGCTCCGTCGGCCCCAGAGCCCGCGAGAGCTGATCGAGCGTCTCGTGGAGCTGGAGATCGGCTCGTTCGCGGAGCGATCGCTCGATTAGCGGTCCGTCCAGTTCGACTTCGCATGTTGGGTGCGTCGGCGCAAGCACGGGCAAGATGCCCGTGCCAGTGCGCCGGCGGGGGCTATTCCCTCTGCCCGGGCCCCATGCTCTCGATCACATCGTCGAACGCGGGCTTCAGCGTTTTCCCGTGCTTGTCCGGGCAAGTGCAAATCACCCGGACGCGCTTGTCGTGCCCCAAGGCCGTCACGACGTATCCGTGCGTTGCGCCGCCCAACGTGCCCGAGACGGTGAACTCCGATCTCCGCGTATTCCCGAAGCCGGTGGAGGAGGCCAGACGAAACCTGGCTCGCGTTGATTTGGACGACCTGGAAGTCGACGGCGAAGCCCCGGAGGGCTCGATGACGTTCAAGCCGCCGGGCGAAGACAAGGAGCAGACCTTTCCCGTCAAGTTCAAGAAGGTCGGAAGGCGCTGGTACCTGCACACGCAAGGGCTCGACCACTACGACGACCCCGCGTTTCGCTATTTGTTCGGGGGCGGTTGGCTCTAGCTAGCGCTTCTCGTACTCGGCAAGCTTCTCCAGGTACTCGATCAACGGTCGCACCGGGCCGGGGATGCTGGAACGGGCGACGAGAATGGTCTGGCGCCGCTCGGCGATTTCGATTTCGACGTAGTACTGTTCCTCGTCGGGCATTGCGGGCCCGGCTTCCGGAATGGACTGCGAGAGGGCGTCGTCGACCAGGGCTTGCAGTCGCCCCGCTTCGCCGTGGGGGATCTGGCCCGAGTCGACTTCGGCCACTTTGGCCAGGCCGGCCACGCCGCCGGATTGCCGAAAACGGATCTTCGTGGTCGATTCGCCGGTCTGTCGGGTGCTGTGGGTGGCAAGTTCAGTCGGCTTTCATCCCACGGGTCGCCGCCCGTGGGCTTTGGAGTCGCCGAGGTCGCCTTGAGAATGCGTCGTCGCAGAGCGAGAGCACCCTACAGGACCTTGACCTCGCGCCAGCCTTTTTCCACGGCTTTCTCTTCCAGGCTTCCCTCGCCGAACTCTCGGGATCCCCGAGTTCAGGTGCACGCCGCCGCGGTCGTCGTGGAAGGCCACGCCCTGGTACTCGTCCCGGTAGAAGAAGTACGTCAGCCCGGCGCCGGCGAAGGCCTCGTCGACCGCCGCGTCGCCCGTGGGCGGATCGGCGTCGCTTCGGGCGAGCGTGCCGGGCAAGACCTCCGAGCCGCCCGCGTCGAACACGCGGCGACCCGCCACGGCCGGATCGGAAACCGCCGCGTCGGGCCGCGACAGCTCCCCGGAGGCAAGCCGCGACTGAACCGCGATCCGCTCGCTCCGCAGCGAATCGGACCGAGCCAACGCCTCGGCCGCCGCGGCGCGAAGCTCGTCCGGCCCGTGCTGCCTGATCTGCTCGAGCATGTAGGGCGGAATGGCATACATCGTCATCGGTGAGGAATCGGACACAGGGCTATCTCCTGTCGATGAACGGGGGATTCGACGTCTTCACCTTGTTCCCGCGTTATTCGCTCGTTCCCAAGCTCCGGCTTGGGAACGCACCTCAGGGAAGCTCCAGCTTCCCGGG
>CAZDHR010000165.1:0-13906 GCA_964505295.1 uncultured Planctomycetaceae bacterium | reverse complement strand
GCCATGCCCCCTTCGGGCCGTTCCGGCAAATTGGACCTGTCCCCTTTTTCTCGATGCGAACCCAACAATCAGTGAAGAAGCGGAACGCCGATGAGCAGCCAGCCGCCGAAAGAGGCCTCGATTTTCAATCTGCCCAACCAACTGACCAGCCTGCGCCTTGTGCTGGCCGTGGTCATGTTCTGTTTGATCCCCTGGGGGACCGGGGCCACGTATCTGGCGGCCACCGGGTTGTTCCTTCTGGCCGCCGGCACCGACTGGCTCGACGGCTACTTCGCCCGGAAGTACAATCTGGTCACGACGCTCGGCCGGATCCTCGACCCGTTTGCCGACAAGGTGATCGTTTGCGGCACGTTCATTTTCCTGGTGGCGGTGCCCGAGATGGCCGGCGTCGCCTTCGGCCTGAGGGCATGGATGGTGGTCGTCATCGTGGCGCGAGAGCTGCTGGTGACGGCCCTGCGGACCTTCCTGGAGAAGGGGGGAACCGACTTCTCGGCCAAGATGTCGGGCAAGCTGAAAATGGTCTTCCAGTGCGCCGCCGCGGCGCTGGCCCTCTTGTACCTCTCGGCGAGCGCCTACGGGGTCGATTGGTCGGGCTGGCTGTGGCTGCCGATGGTCGCGTCGATCTGGGCCGCCGTGATCCTCACGATCTACTCCGGCCTCGTCTACGTGCGCGCGGCCGTCCGACTGCTCGGGAAGTCGTAGGGCAATGAAAGACCCTTCTCAACTGGCCCTGTCGCCGCCGCTGCGGATCGTCGCCTTACTGCTCGTCGGCGCGAGCATCGCGACATGGGTGCTTGTGGTGGCACGGTTCCGTCGCCGCCTGCCCGTTCTGCCCTACGAGTCGCGCCGTCCGGTGCCGTGGCGAGGGGTGGAAGTGCTGCTCGTGTTCGTGGTGTTCGAGTTCCCGTTGCTGGCAGGCTTGTTGTGGATTCTCCTCGCCGGTCACGAGACCTCGGCTCCGGCGCCCGCGCCCGCGGCCGAGAAGGCCGACGTCGAGCACCCGATCGTCGACCTGCTGGCGGCCGACTCGAGTGCCGCCACCTGGTTGCTCTGCGCGCTGGTCGCGGTCGTCGTGGCCCCGATCATCGAGGAGTTCACGTACCGCCTGGTTTTGCAGGGCTGGCTCGAGGCCGAAGAGAGACGGGCGCGCCGGCGGACGGCGGCCCTGCGGCGCCTGGTGCCGGGCGTGGGCCCGGTGGTGCTCGTGTCGCTGCTGTTCGCACTGAGGCATTTCCGATGGGCCGCGCCGAGTGCGGAGCCCGGCGACCTGCGGGAGCTGTTGGTCCTCCAAGCGTTGTGGAGTCTGATGATCCTGGGTTTCGGCCTGTGGCTGTTGCGGAGTCGTTCGGGCGCAAGCGCCGCGGACCTCGGCATCGTGCCGGCGAAGCTCTTGGCCGACGTGCGTCTGGGGCTCCTCACGTTTGCCGCCGTGACGGCGCCGGTTCTCGCCCTCCAGGTCGTATTGAGGCAGTTCGTGTTGCCCGACGACTTCGCGGCCGATCCCATCCCCTTGTTCTTCCTCGCCCTGGCCTTGGGAATCCTGTACTATCGCACCCACCGGATCATTCCTGCGATCACGGCGCACGTGGCGTTCAATGCCACCGCCATGGTATCGGCCTGGTTCGAGTTGGGAGGGTGAGCCGGCGTCGATCGGCGGCTCGACTCCGGCGCCTCTTTCGCCAGCCCCTTTTCCGTGGTCCCGGGGCCACGTATAATCCGGGTTTTCCGATCGAGTGGTTCAGCACAATCGGCTTTCCAAGGAGGACAACATGGCGACCGGCTTTGGCATTATCGGCTGCGGGATGATCGCAGACTTCCACGCCCGGGCGATCGACGACGTGGAGGGCGCGCGGCTCGCGGCCTGCTTCGACATGGTCCCCCAGGCGGCGGACAAGCTGGCGGAGAAGACGGGCGCGAAGGCGTACCACCGCCTCGAAGAGATGCTGGCCGATCCGGCCGTCGAGGTCGTCACGATCGGCACGCCCAGCGGCGCGCACACGGAGCCGGCGGTCGCCGCGGCCGAGGCGGGCAAGCACGTGATCGTGGAGAAGCCGCTGGAGATCACGCTCGACCGGTGCGACCAGATCATCGCGGCCTGCGACAAGGCCGGCGTCGTCCTCTCCACCGTCTTCCCCTCCCGGTTCCACGGCTCGAGCGTCCAGATGAAGCAGGCGGTCGACGGCGGCCGGTTCGGAACGCTCACCGTGGGCGACGCCTACGTCAAGTGGTATCGCACCCAGGAGTATTACGACAGCGGCCAGTGGCGGGGCACCTGGGAGCTGGACGGCGGCGGGGCCCTGATGAACCAGGCCATCCACAGCGTCGACCTCTTGACCTGGCTGATGGGCCCGGTGGCCGAGATTCGCGCTCAAACGGCCCTCTTGGGCCACGAGCGGATCGCCGTCGAGGACGTGGCCATGGCCGCGCTCAAGTTCGCCAACGGCGCCTTGGGCGTCATCGAGGCCAGCACGGCGATCTACCCGGGCTACTTGAAGCGGATCGAAGTCCATGGCTCCACCGGCTCGGCCGTGATGGAGGAGGAAGACCTCATCAAGTGGGACTTCGCCGAGAAGAAGCCGGAGGACGCCGAGATCGAGAAGCGGATGTCCGAGCGGGTCTCCGGCGGCGGCGGGGCGGCCGATCCCAAGGCCATCGGTCACCACGGCCACGCCCGGCAGTTCGCCGACGTCCTCCAATCCATCCAACAGGGCACAAAACCCCTCATCGACGGCCCCGAAGGGCGCCGCTCCGTCGAGATCATCCTCGCCATCTACCTGGCCGCCGAGACCGGCCAAACCGTCCGCCTGCCGCTGGAGAGCGACCCGGTGCTCAAAGCGCGGGACGTGGGAATAGCAGGACTACAATGAAGACCCTTGATCACGAGGGCCAATTCTTGTTCAATTGCACTGTGTAGGCGTATCCTCCGAAGCTGTTTGGTTACGTTGTGAGATCGCCGCAGATGCACTAGCGGCGGAGCCTTTGTGCTGGCACAGACGGCCCTTTGGGCGTCAACGGCCGAGTCTGCCAATAGGACGCGAGCCAATGTTCAAGAGAATCAGTATACACGGCTTTCGAGGCATTGATGGCCTCGCGCTCGAAGATTTTCGGCGAGTGAACGTCTTCGTGGGGCCAAACGGCGGCGGGAAGACGAGCGTCTTGGAGGCCATCTGCGTCGCGTCGACGCCGTTCGCACCAGAAGGGTTAGCCAAGGTAAATCAATGGCGCGAGATGCCAGCGCTCAAGTCCGAAACATGGCATAGCCTTCTGACGATATTCAGCCAAATGGACTCTCATAGATCCATATCCCTGGAGATCGAGACTGAGGAAGGAGAAGCGACCATAGGAATAACCGCTCTATTCGGCGGTACGACCGAGAAATCGGAACTGCTGGAAGACCCAACAAGCGATCTGGAGGTCAGCACCGCGGGTGTGGAAGAGAGGATCCGCGGCATCAAGAGCTCATACAAACCGACCGGGGGCGAGGAAGTGGAAGGGATTCTCGAACTCCTCACAACTGGGTATCAGCAGACCATTGAACGGCGAGACAAGCGTTCTCGAAAAGGGCCTCCTCCGAAAGGTCCTGGTCGGGGGTCGTTCTATATCCACGGAAGACGCTCAACGAGCCTTGGAGAGACGGCTAGTGTCCTGACAGCCCTTTACGCCGCAAGGAGAGAAGAGCGTTTTGTGGAGGCGCTCAAGAAAGTCGACCCAAGAGTAACGCGACTGATTCCGGGCACGCAGGGTAAGCGACCAACGGTCCTGGTGGATCTTGGATACTCTGCTCTCGTGCCAATAAGCGTCTTGGGGGACGGCTTCTGCCGCGTTAGCTTGATCCTAACGGGAATCGTGTCTGCCGACCCGGGCAAACTGCTCATAGTCGACGAGATTGACTCCGGCCTATATCACACGGTCATGCGCGGATTGTGGGAATCGATTCTGGTGCTTTCGCGAGACTACGACCTCCAGGTCTTCTGTAGCACGCACAACGAAGAGATGCTGCACGCGACGTTGGACGCATTCTCGAACGAACCTGACGCCTTGCGGGTTTATCGGATCAGCCGGAATAGAGATGGAATCGTCTCGCAACAGATGTATGACTACCAAATGCTGCAAGATGCGGGTTTAGTGGGAATGGACGTGAGATGAATCCTGGGATGGCGTTCGAGACCAAGAGGATAGTCACGCCTGTGGCCGTTGCGGTTGAAGGGCTCGACTATTGCTACGCGCTGCTGAGTCAGATTAAGGATGACCCGGAGCTGCAAGATGTGCAATTGTGGAATTATAAAGGGGATGATGCTGGCAGTCTCAAACGCTGGCTGAAGCTGTTCCGCACGCTGGAAGGTTTTGAGGAGAGGATCCGTGCAATCGGGATCATCCGAGATGCAGAGGAGGACGCGGAGAAGACTGTTCTCCGTACGATAAGAGCGCTCACGAACACCGGGTTCACTGCTCCGAACAAGCCCATGGAAGTCACTGCGACCACGCCATCTGTTGGTTTTCTGATCATGCCGCACGACGGTGATTCGGGATGTCTGGAGCACGCAATGCTGGAAGCCAGAGGATCTGATCCCCGCCTTGAGTGCGTAGAGAAGTACCTTGAGTGCGTCGGCGAGAGCGGGAGAAATGAGAACTGGAAGGCAAAGCTGAAGGTGCATGCCCTGATCGCGGCTGGCAAGAATCCGGCGTGGACGTTAGGTCAAAGCGTCGCAGCAGGAGTGTGGGACTTCAGGCACCCCTCTCTGAAGATAATGAAGGATTTCATGCATGTGCTTTGCGGCACATAACGCTGGAAGTGCCCCGTTGCGGAAGTCAGATGTCCCTCTGCTCTCGTACCGCACGGGCGATTACGTGCGGAAAGATCACTGATTCCGGACTAGCCGGTCAATCTGCCAGAACAGGTCCTCGATCAGAAAAGGCTTGGAAAGCACGGCCCGCGCGCCCGCGGCCAAGGCGCGATGGCGGTCGTCGATGCGGGGGAAGTCCATTAACGCGATGATCGGGACCGGCCCGAGCGCGGCGGCTAGATGCTCGAGCGATTCGGCCTCGTCGCCGCGGCAATCGTCGCCGTCGAAGATCGCGGCGGTCGCGCCCTCGACGTGTGCGCCCGCGTGCGGCAGGAGCCACACGCTCGAGTAGCCCCGGCGCTTGCACGCGGCCCGAAGCCAGTCTTGCATCTCGAACTCGGGCGTGGAGATGGCGATCAGGCCCTCGCGCCGCCCGGACGGCTCCCGGGCAAACAGCAGCCGTTCCTCTTCGCTGGCGGTGACTGGCAAGGACCACGTGGAGGCCGCCCCCTTGCTCGCCCGGGCGATCTCTCGCCGGACGTACGCTTCCCACTGGTGCCAGTAGATCCGGACGGCCGCCGGCCAGGGCTGCCCGGTCCGCGTCTCCCCTTCGCACCAACTCCCCAGCAAGCCCAGCACGCGAGCCAACGGCGCCAGGCGCCGCATCCGGTCGACGACCGCGTGGGAAAACTGCCCCGGGTACGCCTGGGCCACGACGATCAGCTCGGGAACGATCCGGCCCTCCGCCAGAACAACAAGGGCCGACGGCACGTCGGCCGCCGCAACCACCCGGGCCGACTCGTCCAACACGGCCCGCGCCTCGCGGAACTCCGATCGATCGGTGCTGCCGACCAGGAGTATGGAAATCCGGGCCACGCTCCACGCCTCGCTCGTCTGGGTCAGTTTCGGGGCCGGCTCGCCTCGGCCGGCGCGGGAGGTCAGCCGCCGAGGATCTGCGGGGGCACGTCCGAGCCGTCACAAGGCAGCCATCGGATGATCTTGCGAGGGGGTGGCGCGAGCCCCTCGTTCACGGCCCTTGCCTGCCAGCGAACGTCGGCAGGACCGTCCATGGTGTCGCCGTCTTGAATGACTTCCCCGTGGAGCATCACGTAAAGGCTGGCGTTCCGCAGGAAATTGTCGACTTTGTTGCAGTCGTACGACCCCGCCGGAAAGCACGCCTCGTGATCGGGGACGTCCAGTTGCCACATCCCCACGGCATCCATCATCGTCCAGTCGCCCGGCAGTTTGAACAGCCGGACGTTCGACCAGACGTCGAGCGGCGGAAGGTCATTTGCCCTCGCATACACGAGGCTGGCGACCATCTCCTCGCGTCCGCGTAACAGCTCGCCGCTGGGATTGAAGTAGCAAAGCGCCGCAGGGAGGTCGAGCAGGGCGACGGCGACGTCCGTCACGAATTGGAGCTCCGCCAGGGGATCGTAGTCCGCGGGCAGGACCGGGGCATTGCTATTGGAACCGAACACGTAACCGGAGCGGATTCGCAGGAACGCCTTGTGACGCTCGGCGATGGTGCGCGCCGGCTCCCATGCCCAGCAGTGCTCCCCGGCGCGCTTCAAGTTGCCCGGAAAGGCGAAGGGACCGAAGTGTCCCATCGACCAGGCGCCGAAGAGCACGGCCTCTTGTTTCGGGTCGCCCATGTGGTCGGGCCATGGCCGGTCGACCACGTCGATGCTCAGGTATCCGTTCACCTGGGGCCGGTACTCGACGAGCAGAGAAGGGCCGCCGAAAACCCACTGCTCCGCCGCCTCGTGGCGCCCGACCACGTGGAACGATTCGAGACAGCTCGGAAGCTCGTCGAGCACCGCGGGCCGTTCCAGCAGGACCGCTACCCCTTGCGTGAAGTGTCCCTTCATGGCAAGTCGCCTTCCGTGTCGACGATCAGATGATGGGCCGCCAGGGCGTCGGGCGCTTGGCGGAGCTCGTCGAGAAACCCGGGCGAGGTGATCACGCGGCTCAGCCGTGCCAGGGTCCGCAGGTGGCCCCGGTCGTCGACCGAACAGAGGAGGAAGAAGACGTCGGTCAGCCCGCCGCGGCTCCCGCCGAACGGAATCCCGTTGGGAGTGCAGCCCAAGGCCAGAAAGCCCTGGCCGAGGATGGCGGCCATGGGGCGTCGGGGGTGCAGCAGGGCCACGCCGTTGTCCAGCGCGGTCGGGAACATGTTCTCCCGGTCGCGGACCGCCGCGCGCATCTTGTCCGGGTCCCACAACCAGCCGGTCCGGGCCGCCACCTCGACCATCGCGGCGAACACGGAATTCCGCGTCCGCGCTTTCAAGGGGATCGCGATGGCCTCGGGCGGTAACAGCTCGGCGATGACGATCTCCTCTTGCGTGTCGGGCCCGGCCTCGGCCCTCAGCACGCCCTCCACGTCGACCAGGTCGTCTTCTTCCGAGAGCCCGATCCGATCCTCCAGCCAGTGGTGAATCTCCGCCCGGGAGAACCGCCACTGCCCCGCGACCTTCCGACCGGGGAGCTTCCCGCGGTCGGCCAAGCGGGTCACCTGCTGCGGGCTCAGGTGCAGATAGGCGGCCAGGCTGTTGACGTCGAAGTCGTCGGCGGGCATGGCGGTAAGGTGAAAAACGTCGAGTGATCGGCCGGCAAGCACACAGGACCTCATGTTGCTCGATGGACGCCGGTTTGTCCAGACCGCCCCTCCCGGGGGCCCAGGGGCCGAGCGTGGAATTCCGCCTTGACAGGAAAGTGAAAATCGAGACAATCCGGCCGCCATTTGAGGACCGGCCAGGCAAGCCCCTCCCGTCCCCGCGACCGCACGTGCGGAGCGGTGATCGCGACGGGACGGCCCCGAGCCGACTCGCACCTCTCTGGCGGTCCCGGGGGGGATCGTCGGCCCGCCAACTTATCCCCGGTAGCGTCTACAGCCAACAAGAGTCGATGCTCTTTTCGGCGCGGTAGGGCACGGAGGCCTTGCGCCATGCGGATTCACCCTGAGGGGGAACAACGGATCAGTCTGCGCCGGCTGTTGCCGGAGGCCGATTTCCTCGGCGCCGGCGACGTCTCGGTGACCTCCTGCTCGTGCGACTCCCGGCACGTTCGGCCGGGCGATTTGTTTGTCGCCCTGCCGGGGAGCAGGTGCGACGGCCACGACTTCGCGGCCGAGGCGGCTCGCCGGGGGGCGACGGCCGTGCTCGCCCAGCGGCCGCTTCCCGGGGTCGGCGTGCCCGTCTGCCGTGTCCCCGACGTGCGAGGAGCCTACGCCCGGCTGTGTCAGGCCCTGGCCGGCAACCCCAGCGACCACCTGTGCGCCATCGGGATCACCGGGACCAACGGCAAGACGACCACCTCGTGCCTGATCGCCAGCGTGCTGTCGGAGGCCGGTCACCGTGTCGGGCTTCTGGGCACTCTGGGCGGCTTCGACGGTCTCGACTTCCACGGCTCGTCGTTGACCACTCCCCCGCCGCACGAACTGGCCCGGTGGCTCGCCCGGACCGTGGCCAACGGTTGCTCGCACGCGGTGCTAGAGGTCTCCAGCCACGCGTTGGATCAGTCGCGAATCGCCGGGATCGCGCTCGACGCGGCGTGCGTGACCAACGTGGCACGCGACCACCTCGACTACCACCGTTCCATCCTCGACTACCAGATGACCAAGTCCCGGCTGCTCGACCACCTGTCCGGCGAAGGGTTCGCCGTGATCAACGCCGACGACCCTACGTCGGCCTCGTACCTTGCCGACATCACCGGCCCCGTGCTGACCGTCGGGATTCGCTCGGCCGCCGAAATCTCGGCGACGGTGATCGAGCAGTACGCCAGCGAGCAGACGTTCCTGCTCACCGCAGGTAGTGAGACGCTGCCGGTCCGCACGCAGATGATCGGCACGCACCACGTGTACAACTGCCTGATCGCGGCGGCGGTGGGACTGGCCTACGGGATCGACCTGATCACGGTCGTCAAGGGCCTGGAGGCGGTCGAGCACGTGCCCGGCAGACTCCAGCGACTGGAGTGCGGACAGCCGTTCGGCGTGTTCGTCGACTACGCCCACACGCCCGACGCGCTGACCTGGTCGCTACGGACGCTCCGGGAGGTGGCCGGCGGACGTCTGATCTGCGTTTTCGGCGCCGGCGGCGATCGCGACAAAGAGAAGCGCCCCCTAATGGGCCGGGCCGTCGAAACGGCGGCCGACCTGGCCGTGCTTACCACCGACAACCCGAGAACCGAGCCGACCGAAGCCATCCAGAAGGACGTGCTCCTGGGCTTCCATCGCCCCGAGGCGGTCGAGGTCATCCCCGATCGGGCGGCGGCGATCCATTGGGCGCTCGGGCAAGCACAGCCCGGCGACTGCGTGCTGATCGCCGGCAAGGGACACGAGAAGCACCAGCTCATCGGCAGCGAGCGGATCCCGTTCGACGATCGCGAAGTCGCCCGCCAATGGCTCTACCAAATGCAGCCGGCGGAGGTGAGTGGTGAGTGAGCCGCGGATAGTAGGCGGCAGGCAGTGAAACAGGAATTGAGGGCTGAGATAGAAGACCGACAACCAGGGGGGAAAAGCCCACGGGCTGCGGCCCGTGGGATGAAGATGCAGACACGAAGCACACCAACCGGCAGAGACGTTTCCTCGACCCTTTCATGAGCACGCTCGACGAGCTACATCGCACGATCGGCGGCACGCTGAAGCCCGCCGCGGCCCCTCCGGACGAGGCGCAGGCCGCGCCGTTGGGCCGGGTGGCGACCGATAGCCGCTGCGTACAGCTCGGGGACGTGTTCTGGGCCCTGGTCGGCCCCTACCATGACGGGGCGGACTTCGCCCACGAGGCGTTCGCCCGCGGAGCAAGCGGCGCGGTCGTGGGCCGGCCGGTCGAGGCACCACAAGACCGCTGGGTCATCACCGTCGACGACACGCTGACCGCGCTGGGTCAATGGGCCAGGTACAAGCGGGACCGTTTCACCGGCACCCTGATCGCCGTCACGGGAAGCGTCGGGAAGACGACGACCCGGCAGATGATCCACACGATCCTCAAGCCCCGGTTCAGCGGCACGGCCAGTCCGAGGAACTACAACAACCACGTCGGCGTGCCCCTGAGCATGCTCCGGATCGAGCCGGGCCACGACTACGCGGTGCTCGAATTGGGCGCTAGCGGCCGCGGCGAGATCGCCGCCCTGGCTGCGCTGTGCGCCCCGACGATCGGAGCGGTTACCAGCGTTGCGGATGCGCATCTGGCCGGGTTTGGCAGCCACCGGGCGATCGCCGAATCCAAGGCCGAGCTGCTCGCCGCCCTGCCGCCGGACGGGCATGCCGTGCTGGCCGACGATCCGTGGCTGCGACGCGTGGCCGGGCAGCACCTCGTCCCCGTCACCTGGGTCGGGCGCGACGCCGCGTGCGACCTGGTGGCCACCGACGTGAAATGGGGCCACGGGGAGCTGCACTTCCGAGTATCGAGCCAACCCTTCCGTGTTCCGATCTGGGGCCGTCACCACCTCAGCTCCGCGTTGGTGGCCGTCGGCGTCGGCCAGCGCATGGGCTTGCCGTTGGACCAGATCGCCGCTTCGCTCTCAGGCTTCGATCCGGTCCCCATGCGATGCGAAGTGACCGAGGTCGGCGGCGCAACGATCATCAACGACGCCTACAACGCCAGTCCGACGGCGACGCGCGCGGCCCTGGAGCTGCTCCGCGACTTCCACGTGCCCGGTAGACGGGTTTTCGTCTGCGGCGATATGCGCGAGCTGGGCGACGAGTCGGCGGCGTTGCATCGCCGGTTGGGCGACCAGGTCGTCACCCTCTGCGGCGCCGACCTGTTGATCGCCTGCGGCGACTTCGCCCATCACGTGGTGGCCGGCGCCCGGGCCGCCGGGATGCCGCAGCGCCGGGCAATCGCCTGTCACACCGTGGAGAAGGCCCTCCCGCACTTGAGTCACGCGATCGCGCCCGGCGACGTCGTCCTGGTCAAAGGATCCCGGGCGATGGGGATGGAACGCGTCGTCGAAGCCATCGAGCAACTGCTGGAACTACAGCTCGCCTAAGCGACACCGAACGGACCAACCGAGACAGACAGCAAGAGCGACCGCCAAACCGAAGAAGCCTACGGCCAAAGAAGACAACCACGAGGTGCGATTCGAAGCGAGTCGGCTTACGAGTCGCGGCTCGAAGAACTAGCTTTGAGTCCCGTCGATTGTGTCGGATTTGCGGGAACCCGACACTACCCTCCCTCCTGGGGTAGGAGCAACAAACTTGCCGGACTACGTGGCTTCTGGGTCGGCCGCACCGGCAAGTGCTTCTCGATGGGGCTTTTGACTGAGCGCCGGGGCGGCGCCTTGTGCGCCGTTCCCGGCTGCTCAGGGATTCGGCACTCGGCAGTTGGTGGCGGGAAGCGCGCGGCGGGAAACGGCCAACCAAGTCCGGAACGCCGCTCGCAGCTTCGCCCGTAAATCCCCAACAGGATCTCCCTTCCTTCGCTGTCCCTTCTCTCCGGCTCACGATCACCCGCTCGACACGCGTTGAATTGACCCTTCATCCTGCATCGTCCTCGTCATGCTTCTTTGGCTCCTGGATCACCTCGCCCGGACGTCAGACGCGGCCTCCTGGTCGGGCAGGCTCGCGGCGCTGGAGAAGATCACTTTTCGCGCATCCCTGGCCGCGATGGCCAGCTTCGTGCTGGCTTTGGTGCTCGGGCCGCGCCTGATCCGGTGGCTGCGCGTCCGCTTCCGCGAGCCGATCAAGAGCGACTCGCCGCAAATCTGCCGGCTGCACGAGCCGAAGCAGGCCACGCCGACCATGGGAGGGCTGTTCCTGGTCGCCGGACTGGTCGTCGGGACGCTCGTCTTCGGCGACCTCACGAACGGCTACTTGCAAACGGCACTGGTCGTCGCGATCGGCTTGGCTGCGGTCGGGGCGCTGGACGACTTGACCAAGCTCCGCGGCCGCGCCAACGGCATCTCCGCCCGATCCAAGCTGCTCGGACAACTCGTCGTGGCAAGCGTCGCCGCCCTGCTCGTCTACCGGCAGCACGCCGCCCTGGACGACGGGCTCGCGTTGCGCTTTCCCCTGGCGGAGGCGTCCGTCTCACTCGGGCTCTGGTTCGTCCCCTTGGCGGTGATCGTCATCGTGGGCTCTTCCAACGCCGTGAACCTGACCGACGGATTGGACGGGCTGGCCGGGGGCTGCCTGATTTTCGCCGTGGGGGCGATGGGCATGCTGGCCTATGCCAGCGGTCATGCCGAGCTGGCCGACTACCTGAACGTGCCGCGCCTGGCCGGGGCCGGCGAGATGACCGTCGTGGCCGGGGCCATGATCGGCGGGCTGCTCGGTTTCCTCTGGTTCAACTGCCATCCCGCCCAGGTGTTCATGGGCGACACGGGCTCGCTCCCCCTGGGCGGTCTTCTGGGGCTGTTGGCCGTGGTGAGCCGGCAGGAGCTCCTGTTGCTTCTGGCGGGCGCGGTCTTCGTGGCCGAAGCGGCCAGCGTGATCTTGCAGGTCGGCTATTACAAGTGGCGACGCCGGCGGATTTTCCTTTGTGCCCCGTTGCACCACCACTTCCAGTTTCGCGGCTGGCCCGAGAGCCGGATCGTCGTCCGCTTCTGGATTGCCTCCGCCTTGTGCGCGATCCTGGCCCTGGCCACGCTCAAGCTGGGCTCCGGCCAAGGCAAGCCCGTCCCGCCCGCCCAAATTACGGCCGCAGCCCCCCCCCAAATCGGTAAAATTGTCGCCCGCGAATCACGAAGACAAGAATAGGGCCGGAGAGAGGCAAAGTGCCATCGTAGCCGCTTGCGGCTTCCCCATGCACTGCGGGAGCGAGGAGGGTCGGCGTCATGACCTCAACCGGACCGCATCCCCACATCGTCTTTTCGGGCGGAGGGACGGGGGGCCACCTGTTCCCCGGCCTGGTGGTGGCCCAGCGGCTGACGGGCGACGTGCCGCAGGTTCAGATCACGTTCGTCGGGAGTGGCCGCCGGTTCGAGCGACGGCAGGTGGCCGCCGCCGGGTTCGAGTACCTGCCTTTGCCGTGCCACCCCCTGCCGCGCACGCTCCGCGACGTCTTCCCTTTTGTGACCCACAACCTCCACGGCTATCGCGAGGCACGGCGGTTCCTCGACGGCCGGCGGGTCTCCGCCGTGGTCGGATTGGGCGGCTACGCCAGCGTGCCCATGGCCCGAGCGGCGATCCGACGGGGCGTCCCCCTGGTCCTTCTGGAGCAGAACGCGGTGCCCGGTCGGGCAACCCGATGGCTCGCCCCCGCCGCCGCGCTGGTGTGCACGGCGTTCGCCGAGACTTGTCAGTCCCTGGGCTCGCGATGTGCGGTCCGGGTCACGGGAAACCCGATCCGCCCCCATTTTACCCGCCGGCCGCCGGCCGCCGAGGCCCGCCCCGCGAACGGTCGCCGAAGCGCATCCGGGCCGAACACTTCCCCATCGCCCGTGGACGATCCGAATCGATCCAACGGCGACAATCGTTCCAAGGTGCTGCTCGTGGTTGGCGGCACGGCCGGGGCGCAATCCCTCAACGAAAACGTGCCCGGGGCGCTTTACAAGGTGGGCGCCGCACTGCGCGGCTGGAAGATCGCCCACCAGTCGGGAAGCGACGATCTGAAGGCCACGCGTACACGTTATCAGAAGCTGGGCCTCAAAGCGACCGTCGTCCCCTTCATCGCCAATATGCCCCAGGTGCTCGACCAGACGGACCTGGTCATCTGTCGCGCGGGGGGCACGACCCTGGCCGAGCTGGCCGCCACGGGCGTCCCGGCGATTCTCCTGCCGTACACGCTCGCGGCCGACGATCATCAGCGCAAGAACGCCGACGTGTTCTCTGAGGCGGGCGCGTGCCTGACCCTCGACGAGCGCGAGCTTCCCGGACGCATCGACGATCATCTGGCCGGCGCGGTCTCACTCTTGACCGGCAATCCGGCCAAGCGCGCGGCCATGGCCCAGGCCATGCGCGGCCTGGCTCTGCCCGACGCCGCCTGGGACGTGGCCACCATGGTCCGACAGGTCGCGGCGCGCAACGGGGGATGAGTGGCGAGTGGCGAGTGGCAGGTGGCGAGTGGAAATCTTCACTGGTTCCCAAGCTCCAGCTTGGGAACCCCGAACCGCGAGGCTCCGCTCTACTCCTGGGGAAACGGCGGCTTCCCTCAAGTGCGTTCCCAAGCCGGAGCTTGGGAACG
>CAZDHR010000164.1:0-13939 GCA_964505295.1 uncultured Planctomycetaceae bacterium | reverse complement strand
TTCCATCGATCGCGAGGGACTTCGTCGCCGCCGGTATGGATGCACGGGCTGGGGAACAGCTCGATCACCTCGGCCAGGACCCCTTCGACGAACTCGAAGACTTCCTCCTTGCCGGGGTCCATGACCTCCTTGGTGATCCCCCACCGGGTCCACACCTCGAACGGGCCGCCCGTGCTCGATAGTTCGGGATAAGCCGCCAAGGCCGCTTGGCTGTGGCCGGGCATGCTGATGCCGGGGACCACCGTGATAAACCGCTCTCCGGCGTACTCGACGATTTCCCGGATCTCGTCCTGGGTGAAGTAGCCGCCGTATCGGCGACTGTCAGACTGGCCCCCCCGCTTGTGCATCACGGTCCCCTCGCGCCACGCCCCGATCTCCGTCAGCTTGGGATATCGCTTGATCTCGATCCGCCAACCCTGATCGTCGGTCAGGTAGAGATGGAACACGTTGATCTTGTACGAGGCGAGGAAGTCGATGTATCGCTTGACGAACTCCTTGTCGAAGAAGTGCCGGGCGACGTCGAGGTGCATCCCCCGCCAGGCGAAGCGCGGCCGGTCCTCGATCTCGACGCACGGGATGGTCCACGGGATGGTAGCCGTTGGCCCGCCGGCCTCGAGCTCGGGCGGAAGGAGCTGACGGAGCGTCTGGACGCCGTAGAACACGCCGGCAGGCTTCGCCGCACGAATCACGACGCACTCGGGCGTGACCTCGAGCTCGTAGCCCTCGGCGCCCAGGCTTTCCAGGCCTTCGGCGGTCGTGAGAAGAATCGTGTTGGCGGAGGACTTCCCGCCTTGAGATTCCTCGATGGCGACGGCCTGCCCGGTCGCGCCCGCCAGCTTCTCGGCCAGTCGGCGACCGATGCTTCGGACCTCGGCGGCGCCTTCTTTGACCAGGATCGTGGTCGCGGGCGTGAGCCGGAACGTGCCCTCACCGACCTGAATTCGGGCGGGCCTGGGGATCACCGTGATAAGGCCGTCCCGGGCCAGACCGGTCGCCGAGAGGCCCGCGAGTAGACAAAGCGACAACAGTCTACGCATCGCATCTCTCCTGCCTTGCCGAGTTCTTCTGGCATCGAAGGCCGACGCCGAGCGGCGTCAGCCCCGCAGATGCGCGATACGCTGCCAACGCAGCCCCAGCAGCTCCGCGCTTCGGCGGTCGACCTGGAGCGGGTCGAACCCTGCGATCAGTTTACCCAGCGGCGGGTCGCAATGCGCTCCCCCCAGGTGATAGTCGGGCATGCCGACCGTGGCGTCCATCAGCGACAGGTCGGGCGTGCGATACCGGTTCAGGTCGACGATCGACTGGTGCATCCGGTGGTGAAAGACGGCCTTCTTCCACGTGCCGAACCGCCCCGAGTAGTGCTTGGGCGGGGCCAGCCCGATCATGTTCTTCAGCGTTCCCGTGATCTCCGAGAACGAATGGGCCTTGAGCACCGGGACGGAGATCAGGTAGTGCGACATGGCGATCTCGGGCAGGTACATCTCCTTGAACACGGCGCAGTCCCGGTTTTCCAGCCTCGTAAGCGGCGCGGGATTCAGGTCGACCAACTCGACCCCGTGACGCCGGGCCAGCTCCCGATACCCCAGCCGGTCGAAGACCTCGCCGGTCTCCAGCCCCGGGTCGCCGCAGCCTTCGCCGATGACGATCTCCGCCTCCGAGCAGGACCGCACGTACTCGATCACCGCCTCGATGCACTCCGGCGCCGTCGTGATCGGAAACGGCGACGCATTGATCAGGTTCGGCTTGATCAGGACGGCCGTCTGCCCTTCGAGCACGTCCCGGGCACCGATCGCATCGAGCACCTCGGGAACCGACTCGCGATACGACACGAACTCGGTCTCAGCCATCCCGCTCACGGCCATCTCCATCCTTTCCGTCACGCCACGCCCGGACGCTCCACCCGGCCTTCCTCGAACCGTCACTCACCGCGCTCCGGCAAAACACTGGACCGTTCCATCATACGTCGACAGGAACAGCTTCCCGCCGGCCGCGGCCATGCCGTCCCAGACGACGGGCGAGGGGAGCGGGTACTCGGCGAGCTTGCCGCCGTCGGTTTCGGAGCAGATCCAGACGCTGCCGCCCAGGCGACCGTCGTACGCGGCGTGGGGATCGTCCTCGGGGACCTCGATCGGCATTACGCCCAGCACCAGGCGGTCGCCCGACTTGAGCAGGGCCGTTGCCCGGACCGGGAACTCGCTCTTCCAGACGCACTGCTCCGCCTGCTCGACGGGGACGTGCCGGAAGTCGGGTAAGGGCTTCTCCTCCGCGGAGAACGGCTGGTTCTCCTTCTTAAACAGATGATAGCGGCCGTTGGCGTCGCCCTGCCTGCGAACGCCCCAGAGGGCCTCCCCGTCGAAGACCATCATCAGGCCGGTCGGCACGGCGATCGTCGGCATCCGCTTCCCGGGCCGGTTCACGATCCACGAGTAGGCGACCGGGACCCGGCTGAAGTCGCCGGTTCCCAGGACCCAGTGCGACCGGTGGTTCTCCGCGCCGTCGAGCAGGCTCGACGTGGAGAACAGGTGGCGCGCCATCTCGTCCTGCCTCTCCAGCTTCGCGTTGAACTTGACGTGGTGCAGGAAGACGTTCCTGCCGTCGCTCACCAGCACGTCGGAAATCGCGCCGCCGGCCATCGAGAAGGAGTCGCTCAGGTCGGGGGCGAAAAACGTCTTGTAGTCGGTCGTGTTCTGATCGATCCGGGTCTCGTGTTCCGGCCGGGCCTTCTCCTTGCCTTCCTGGAACTGGGGGTGTTGGCTCTCGAAATGATTCTTGGCGAGGACCTTTCCCGTCGCCGGGTCGAGCGCGTAGAGATCGATCCCGCCGTCGATCCAGGTCGACCGGCCCGCCGAACAGTAGGCCACGCCGTCCACGACGAGCACGCTTCCGTGCACCGGCCAGAGCGATTCGACCTGGTCGTAGGCCACGGCTCGGACGTCGGCCCGTGCGGCGAGAAAACGCCAGACCAGTTCGGCGTCGCTCAGCCTCAGGCAGGTGACGCGGCCGTCGGCGCTGCCGAACAGGGCCATCCCCCGGTAGACGGCGGGCGGAGAATCGATGCGCCCGCCGGCAATGTGCTTCCAGAGCACCTCGCCGCTCTTTTCGTCCAGGGCATAGACGGTATTTTCGTCGACGCCGGCCAGGAGCACCTTGCCGCCGGCCACGACCGGCTGCGTCAGCCTGCCTCCGATTTGGGCCTTCCACGCCGGCTTCAGCTCGGCCGGTACGACCGTCGTGGCCACGCCGCTGCGGAGCGGATCGTGGCGGTACATGGGCCAGTCGGGGGAGGGATGAGGGATGAGGGATGAGGGATGAGAGACTTGCCCGAACGCCGGGCCCTTTTCGAGCCTACCCTCCTCCGGGACCTTCCGCTTCGGCTTGGAGACGGCCGGTCGATCGGGGGCTAGTGCCCAGAATCCGCGGAGCTTCGACTCCATATAGCATCCGCACGCGTGGCTGGGGGCGTAGAGGAGCCCGTTGGCCGGGAGGATGCCGTACTGGCAGGCACCCCGGACCCAGTTGTTGCGGGAGTGATTGGTCCCGACGAGGTCCATCATCTCGATCCCCCGCTTGCCGGTGATGATGAACCGGTCGGTCGCCTTCTCGCGGTAGCAGCGGTGGTGATGCCCCGCGGTCTGGAGGTCGACCATCACGGCGTTGGTCACTTTCACCTCCCCGGTGTGCAGGTCGCGGCCTTCGTGGAAATCGCACACGGGGGGCGGCGCCACGGAATCGCTGACGTGATCGCCCTGCCAGACGAGCCCATCGATCACAAAGACGTCGAGCGGGGCGTGAAAGCCGCTGCCGGCGGGGCACTCCCAGAGCTTTTTCCCATCGTCGGCCGCAAGCGCCGTCAGGTTGCCCGACAGCTTCGCGACCACCACGTCGTCGGCGACGACCAGGACGCTCGTGCCGAAGCTCACTCGCTTGCCTGCCCCCCTCCGCCCCGTCTTCTTTTTCGCGGGCGATTTCTTCGCGGGCTCTCGCACAGGCTCTCCGTAGGTCCAGAGCGTTTCGCCCGACTTCACGTCGAAGCACGCCACGCCCTGGTCGACCTGAATGTAGACCCTCTTACCGTCGGCGGCGAGTGTCTCGGGCATGGGGCGCACGTCGGGGTCCGACCATTTCCACAGGGTCTCGCCGCTTCGGCTATCGACCGCGACGAGGGACTTCTCGTTCGGCAGCTTGTATCGGTTCTGAAACGCGACGTGCCCGAAGGCGTGCTCCGCCACGGGCGCGCCCTTGAGGACCAGCAGGACGCCGCCGGCCAGGACGATTTCCTCGGCGCCCTCGGTATCGTCGAAGGTGGCCAGCGTCTTGCCCGAGACCGCGTCAAGCGCAGAGATCGGCCCGTTAAGCGCGAGGGGCACGTAGAGGTGATCACCCGAGGCGACGAGCAGCCGGGTCACCTGGGGGGGCCCGGACCGGAAGCGGAGCTGGTGCCACGCCCAAGAGTGCATCGGCTTCTTCCACAGGGTCACGCCGCTGAAGGCGTCGCGGGCGACGATTGCCCATTTGCCCGGCACGCTCATGTTGGCGGCGGTGGCCTCGTCGACGATGTAGAACAACCGGCCCCCGGCCGTGACCACGGAGCTGATGCTCGACAGCTTGTGGTGGTTGCGGGCCCATTCGGGGCTGGCCAGCCACTGCATGTGGCGGGGCGGGCCCACGACCGTGTCGTGCGCGACGGCGTTGTTGTCGGGCCCGTGCAGATAGTGCGTCCACTCGTCAATCCCCTCGGGGCACGGCTTGACGATCTTCGTCCAGGTGCTTCCCGCGATCTCGATCTTCTCGCCGCTGATCCCGGCCCCCTGCCCCCCAATCGCTGTCCCCTGGCCTTTGTTCCCCGCAATCAACGCGACTCCGCCGGGCGCCAGCACGCGCAAGATTTCGTCGTTCGACAACTCGTACGCGTCGCTTACCACCAGCAGGTTGACGAGGCCGTCGGTGTACGGCAGCCTTGCTCCGTCAAACGCGTCCGCGGTCACTTTGCCGTAGACGTCCAGCGAGTGGATGTGCTGCCGGGCCTTGTTTACGCCGGCCGGGTCCGTATCGAGCCCTTGGACGAGGTAGCCGTCGCCGGCCCGCAGCTCGGCCGTGAGCCGCCCGTCGCCACAACCGACGTGGACGACGAGCCCGCCCGTGACTCCCGTCGCCTCGACGATCTCGTTGGCGAAGCTCCATCCCGCGTGGATCGATAGGACGGACAAGAGGACCAATGCGAAAGAGCAGACGTGCGCGTGTCGATTCATTGAACGTCCTCCGAACCACAGGCGATTGGCGTGGTGATTGATTGGGAGACGGCGCCCCCCTTTCAACATACTGTGCCCGGCCACGCCGCTCAACACCGGCGAAGCGCCGGCGATCGCCCGGCACTTGGCCCGTCAGGCGTCACTTCGCCGCCTTCGGCTTCCTCTTCGGCCGTGGCCGCGGATCGACCGACGCGGGCTCGAACGTCGACAGATCGGCCAGCGGCGACTGGACGCCTTCGGGGGGCACGTCGAGCTTCGCGGTCCAGCAGATCGCGTTCAGGGCGAGGGTCCGCATGTCGTCGAGCTTCCAGCTCCGGAAGTAGTGGGGCAAAACAATCCCCACGCCCCGGCCGCCGTCGGCCCGGTCGACCGCCCAGGCGAGCGTCTCCTTCTTCGGCTGGTCCGCCGGCAGCATCGCGTAGGCCAGGGAAGTCACGTTCTTGGCCGGGCCGTCCTTGCCGAAGTAGTTGTTCCAGTAGGGCTCGTCGTCGAAGGTGAACTCCTTCCAGCCTCGCAGCACGGGATGCTCGCACGCTTCCGGCGTGACAGTGGCCGGGCAGACCCGGGCGATCGAGCGGTGGTGGGGGCAGCCGGCGGCGAAATAGCCGCCCAGCCATCCCAGCAGCGGGTGGGCTCCGTCCTCGGCCACGTGCTCTGCCCGGAGCCCCGTCGCGTAGTGGATGCAGACGATCCCGCACCCCCGGTTCATCAGGGCTCCCAACTCGGCCTTGACCTTGGCCGGATCAGCCATCCGCTCCGGCGGAAAAATGTCGCCGATGAACACGATCGACCGGGCGTCGTCCAGCACGGACTTATCTTCCGGCCAGTCGTAGAGGACTGCCGTGCCGACGGGCTGGACGTTCGTTGCCTTCTTGACGCAATACTCGAGAAGCCTCGCTCCGGCGGCCGCCTCGTGCGTGCCGGGCGGATGCTGGCACGGTCCCGCCACGAAGATGATCTTCCCCTTCGCGGCCTCCGCCGCAGCCGCCCCGCCACCAAGCCCCGGCCACGCCGTCGCCGCCAGCAGGAGGCAGCAGGCGCCGGCCACGCAGGTTCGCCATCGCGTTCTCATCGTCTCGCTCCTTTCTTCGGATCACGCCCCGTCGATACGGTGAGCCGGACGATTGGCTCCAAGCGTATTCGAGCACGTCCCGGGCCGAGGTGCAAGAGACCGCACTGTTGACAGCACGAGTCCTTCTGCCGAAGATGCAGCGCGGCCCGGTAAATCGGCAAGTTATTCCTCGATTGATCCCAGAGGATGCAGACGATGAAACCCCTGCTCGGATCGGCGCCGCTCGTGCTCGGTTTGGCTCTTATGCTGGAGCCGACGGGCTTGTCGCTCGCGGCGGACGCCGATCGGGCGAAATCGGCCGGCCATGCGGTCTTCGTGGAGGACGGCCGGGCGAAGGACATCGTGGTCGTCGGGAAGAAGTGGCATGAGGCCGACGGCTATCTGGAGTGCTCGGGTGAGCACAACTACCTTTACGCGGGCAAGGCGTTGGGAACGGGCGACGTGCACGTTCGGGCACGCTTGGCGCTACGAAACGTCACCCGCTCCGCGGCCTCGTTCGACCTCGACACGAGGAGCCATTTCGGCTTCGACGGCGGCGGAAACCAGGGTATGTTCGTCTCCGGCTCCCTGTTCGGCGACCTGCGGTTCCTCGGACCGTTCACCGATTTCCTCCGCGACGGCGAGCCGTTCGATTTGGAGGTGATTCGCGAGGGCACCCGGCTGCGGTTCCTGATCGACGGCAAGGAGGCGTACGCATGGTCCGACACGCGTGCGGAGTTCGGCACGATCGCGCTTCGCCCTTGGCGGGCCACCATGCGGGTGTATGACTTCTCGGCTTCAGGCCGGCTGGAAGAGCCGGTGATCCCGGCCGACGTCGCCGCCGGCACGTACCAGCCGTTCACGATCCCCACGATCGATCTCTCGGGCGAGACGGACCGCCACGTCATCGTGGCCCAGGGCACGGCCGATGCCTACAAGGGGCATCCGACCACCCTGCTGATGCCCGACGGCAAGACCATGTTCTGTGTGTATCCGCTGGGGCACGGAGGCCCCGGCGCGGTGCTGCGGCGGAGCGACGACGCCGGCCTCACCTGGAGCGAGCCGCTGGACGTGCCCGAAAACTGGAGACAATCGACCAACTGCCCCGCGCTCTATCGTCTTGTCGGTCCGGATGGGGCCGAACGCCTGTTCGTGTTCGAGGGCAACGGCCGGATGCGCCAGGCCGTCTCGGAGGACGGGGGCAAGACCTGGTCGCCGATGAAGGAAAACGGCCTGGAGACCACGATGCCGTTTACGAGCGTCATCCGCCTCCGGGACGGCCGCTTCCTGGGCGGCTGGAACTGGCAGAAGGCGACCTGGATCAGCCTCTCGACCGACGGCGGGCTCACCTGGGGCCCGGAGCGATGCATCGCCCGGACAAACGAGCAGTTCCCGGGCGCGTGGCCCGCGGAGCCGGGGTTCGTCCGGTCGCCCGACGGGCGGGAGATCGCTTGCCTGATGCGCGAGAACAGCCGCAAGTACCCTTCGCTGGTGACGTTCAGCCGTGACGAGGGCGAGACCTGGACCGACCCGGCCGAGCTTCCCCGCGCCCTGACCGGCGATCGTCACCAGCCCCGCTACGCGCCCGACGGGCGACTGGTCATCCCCTTTCGCGACATGGCGCCGGGCAGCCCGACCCGAGGACACTTCGTCGCCTGGGTGGGTACGTACGACGATATCGCCGGTGCCCGGCCGGGTCAGTACCGCGTCAAGCTGCTCCACAGCCACGCCGGCAGCGATTGCGGCTATCCCGGCCTGGAGCTGCTCCCCGACGGCACCTTCGTGGCCACCACCTATGTGAAGTACCAGCCCGGGCCGGAGAAGCAGTCGGTCGTGAGCGTGAGGTTCAAGCTATCGGAGATCGACGAACGGGCAAAGAACCTGCCGCAGAAGACTCGCCTGCTGCCGCCGGGGCCGGGCAACGACCGCAACAGCGAGGGCGATTTCGTCCAGCTCGCCGACGGCCGCATCCTGTTCGTCTACGCCCATTACTTCGACCACGGCGGCGACGTGGCGCCCGCCTGCCTGGCCGCGCGCTACTCCGCCGACGGAGGCGAGACATGGACGGCCGAGGATGAGATCGTCGTGCCCCGGCAAGGAGACGACAGCATCCGGTCGGTGTCGCTTCTGCGCTTGGCCGACGGCCGGATCGCGCTCTTCTACCTCAACTGCACGTCGTGGCCCGACGACGAGCGGCCGTTCGTGCAGGTGTCGACCGACGAAGCGAAGACGTGGAGCGAGCCGGTCTGCCTCATCCCCGACGCGGACGCGGGCTACTACGTGACGAACAACGACCGCGTGGTGCAGCTCCGAAGCGGGCGCCTGCTTCTGCCCACGTCGCTACACCACGATCCGCCGGCGAAGCAGTTCACCGGGTACGGCCGGATCATGGTCTACGTTTCGGACGACGCGGGCCGCACCTGGCGGCGGAGCAAGACGGTCTGCACCGGCGAACACCCCGGGCAGGAGCGACTCCTGCTCCAGGAGCCGGGGATCATCGAGCTCGCCGACGGCCGGCTGATGATGTTTTGCCGCACCGACCTGGGCTGCCAGTACGTCTCCCGGTCGACCGACGGCGGCGACACGTGGTCTCCGTTCGAGCCGAGCGAGATCATCTCGCCGCGCTCGCCCGCCTCGATCGAGCGGATCCCCAAGACGGGCGATCTTCTGATGGTGTGGAACAATCACGAGAACGTACGCCCGGAGTACGCCGGCAAGCGATCGCCGCTCACCGTGGCCGTCTCTCGCGACGAGGGGAGCACCTGGGAGCACGTCCAGACGCTCGAAGACGACCCCGGTGGCCACTACTGCTACACGGCCATCGAGTTCGCGGGCGACCACGTCCTGTTGGCCTACTGCGCCGGCCAGCGGCAGACGGGCGGCCTCCGCCTGACGCAGATCACGCGGTTCAGCCTGGATTGGCTTTACGAACGCTAGAGTTTTGCTGACCGTCAGCGGCGTTCGTCGAATCTCGCCTCCTGCTGGCCGCCGCGCGCCGGTCTGCGTGCCCCCGGTCGTGCACGCCCGCTTTCGGCCAACCCGGCTCGCCCGCGCCGACCGCATGCCGCATCGTGCCCAAAGCGTTGGGCAGCGCCTCATTGGTCCAACTGATTCCCCAACCTACCCAACGGGTCCGTGACGTCGAACCACATTTCCGAGCCGTCTTTGCAGCGGAGCTGGTCGTAGTGACGGTCTTCCTCCTCGAGAAGGCTCTGGCTTTCCAGTTCCTTGCCTAGGAATTGCAGCACGTCGTACTCGTCGGAGGTTCGGGTGACCACGTACGGGCGTTGCTTCGTGCCGTCGCCGGTGGAGAGGATCCCTTGCACGCACGCATAGGCGACCGCGCCCTCCATGCGACGCCGCTCCTCATCCCCCTCGCTCTCGGCGATCATCGCGGCGCACAGGTGCGCTCTGGGCGAGAGCAGCAAGTTGGGCATAGCCTTGCGAAGGAGTTCGTCGGCGTCGGTGAATCGCCCCTGTTCGATCAGATCGACCACGTCGAGAATGTCCCGCGAGTACGGGTCGTAGGCCGGTCCGGAGATCAGGGCGCTGCGTATCGCCAGGTAGGTATCCCGCGAGGGAGACTCGAGGAAAGCAAGGAACAGCTCGCGCATGGGTCGCTCCCCTTCAAGTGTTGCTCGCCTGCGTGATCGCTCGCCACGCGGAACGTCGGTAGAGAGGGGGCAAGATAGGCAAACGACAGGCTTTTGCCGCCGGGCCGGTTCCGTGTCCGTGAAGGCCATCGTATCCGAGGAACCGGCCGGGCTACAACCCGCTGAGGGCGAATGTCGCGCCCCGCGGTTGGCTTTTCAGGCCGTCGTCTAATCGAACGGTCGGTGACGCGTGTGCGGGTTGCGCAACGGAGAACGCCGCGCTCGGTCCCTACTCCGACTCGTGGTACGCCCGGATTTCAAACACTCGGGCGGAGGGAGCGCCGTTGGTCTGACGGACGGTGAGCCGCAGCTTCGAGGCCGCGACCGGCGCGAACCGATGCACGCGGCGGCGCTGGAAGTTGCCGGTTTCGCTCACCAGGGCGATCCAGTCTCGCCCGTCGTGATAGGAAAGCTCGTAGTCTCGCACGCACTCGGGTACCAGGGGCGTGCCGTGCCAGCGGTGGTTCATGTCGGTGTCGAACGTCAGGTAGACCGCGTCGATCTTCGACGTGGCGGGCCACGCCAGCTCGATCCACTGGGGCATGGGCTGCCTGGGGTCGGAGGCCCATAGGTTCGTCGCGTCGCCCACGATCCGCGTCACGCCATTGACGACGTGCTCGGCGGAGTAGTCGGCGGGGATCTCCAGCGCGGGCTCGGTGGCAAAGGCGTAGTATTGCGACTCGACGACCGTCCAAGGCCGCTTGCCGCCGCCATACGCCCGGCACGACCCGACGGGCGCCCGATCCATCAGTCGCCAGGCGATGCCATCCGTCGGCGGCAGCCATACCCACACGTACGGCTCGCCGACCGCGCAATCGACGGGGAACTCGACCAGCGACTGGCGGCCCGCCGGCACCACGGCCTTGGCGACCGCCACGTCTTCGACCGACGAGAAGTCGCCCGGGCACGAAGCACCGCGCACGTGGAGCGTCACTTCGGCCGGCTCCGTGCGCTCGGAGTGCAAGACGAGCGAGATCGCGTCGAGCCGTTCGCCCAGCCCGCGCGGGAACATGACCGCCCGCGGCATGTTCAACGGGTGCGTGTCTCGGCCCGGCGCGAGGTTCGGTCGTCCAAACGGTTCGTAGCGGGCGGTGCTCGAGGCGGTAACCTGGGCGGTCCGTGCCAGGTCGCGCGGGTCTTCGTTCGTGAGTTGGGGGATGTACTGGTCGTGCTTCAGGAGCGTCTGCTGGAGGTCGTCGATGTGTTGGCGGTAGAGGTCTCGCGGCGTGGTCTTCCGGTCGATGCACATTGCGGCCGCGGTGCCCGCCGCCTGGCCCAGCGCGGCCAACGTACCCTGCACGCGGACCGTGCCCAGCGCCACGTGGCTGACGCTCATGTTGCGCCCGGCGAAGAGCAGGTTGTCGACGTTCTTTGAGTAGAGGCAGCGGAAGGGGATCGTGTAGATGGGCACGCGGGGGTTGAAGTCGAACGGTCCCTCCTCGCCGGAAAAGATGCCCCGTGGGTGATGGACGTCGAGCGGCCAGCCGCCGTAGGAGACGCGGTCGGGGAAGACGACGCCGTTCTGGACGTCGTTCTGCGTGAGCACGTAGTCGCCCACCAGCCGCCGCGTCTCCCGCTTCGCGTCGGTGATGGGCACGTAGGCAAGCGCGTAGTTGGCGGCCCGCTCCCGCTCGGGCCAGGCGTTTTTCAGATAGTCCCAGTAACCGAAGCTGATCCGGATCAGCTCGTCGCGGGCCCGCTCGGCGTTCCACAGGTCGTCGACGTCGCCCGGGTGCTCCAGCCACCACTCCCCGCCCGCAAAGCCGCGCGGCCTGCGCCCGAACTGCTCCGCCGGCGGGAGCTTGGCCGCCCAGGGCGGCGGGACGTAGTCGACGGGGCGCCCCATGTTTTCTGCACGAAACGAAAGGGCCAGCCGGCCCATCAGGCAGCCGCTCATGGTGATCTCGTCGGCCGAGGCCGGGGCCAGGCTCTCGCCGAACTCGTCCCGGCCCTCGCGCCCCAAACGATACTCCGCCCCGGCGTAGTACCCCAGCCAGCCGTCGCCTGTGCAATCGACGAACACGCGCGCCCGATAGACGGTGATCCGGCCGGTGAGCGTATCGACGGCCTTGACCGCGCGGATCGCCCGGTCGCTCTCCATCTCGGCGGCGAAGACGTGCTGGTTGAGAAACACCGACAGGTTCTCTTCCCGATCGGCCGCGACGCGGAACGGCTCGCTCATCTTGCGGTAGCCGTAGCGGGCCTTGATCCGCCCGATCTCCTCAATGATGCCGCTTTCCCGGGCGTTCTTGTGGCAACAGCTTGCCCCGGAGATCGGCACGCCCAGCTCGATGCTGGCGTTGCCGCCCAGCACGGGACGATTCTGCACCAGCGCGGTCTTGGCCCCCATCCTGGCGGAGGCCAACGCGGCGCAACTGCCCGCCGCGCCGGCGCCGACCACGATCACGTCGAACGCGCCCCCCGGCTGCGGCTCGAGCGAAAGCCCCGCCAGCCGGCTCCGCTCCTTTCGGATCTGCTCGACGTCGTCGGGCGGGGTGTAACTCAGGTCGGTGGTCAGAATCAACGCGTCGCAGCGCCCGTAGTATCCGGTCAGATCGTGAATCGCAATCTCCGTGCGACCGCCGGCCAGCTCGAACTCGCCGGCCGACTGCCACCGCCAATCCTCCGTGTCGGCCGTGCCGAAGATCTCCTTCGACGTCTTCTCGCCCACGCGGACCGTGAACCGGCCCGGCGAATGCCCTCTCAGCCAGTTCTTCGACCGGACCCACAAGCGATACACGCCGGGCTCGGCAGCGCCGATCTCCACCGAGGCATCTTCGACCGGCGTGCCGACCCCCGCCGCGATCAGGTACGCGGAGCCCATCAGGTGGACGAACTGCGTGTCGAGCGACCAGCCACCGTAGTCGGTGAAGTCCTCGGCGTCGATCCAGAACAAACCCTCTTCGACGCAGGTGATCTCACGCGGCGGCTTGCGCAGCTCGGGCCAATCGTGGCCGATCGCGCGTGGGCGGATCACGACGTCTTTCTGTTTCCGTATCGCCTCGCGCCCGGCCTCGTACGACGCCCGGATCGCGTCGGCCGAGAGGGCCCGATCGTAGAGCCGCACCCGGTCGATGATCCCGCAGAATAGGTGCGATGAGCCGTTTGAGCCGATCCCCAGCGGGCTGCCCGACGCGTCGATCGGGCCCTCGATCGGCTTCGGCGCGGCGTCCTCCCGGCCGTCGACGAACAGGCGCATCTGCCGGCCGTCGTAGGTGGCCGCCACGTGGTACCACGTCTCCGGCGTCCAATCGGTCTTCGCCGAGACGAGCGACGACGGCTGGCCTTCCTGCCAGAAAAGAAACCCCAGGCGCCCGCCGGAGAAGCGCAGGGCGAACGAACCCTCCTTTCGCAGTACCGACGGAAAGCCCGAGGCCGGCGGCGCGTCGAGCCGGAACCACGCCTCGACCGTCAGCGCGTCCCGCAGCGCAAGGCTCTGCGTGCTCGGACAACCGGCCGTCGTGCTCCGGCCGTCAAACTGAAGGCCCGGCCCGTCGACCCCCTTGACGAACCGCCCGTCGGTAATCGTCGCGTGGTTCTGCCGGCCCGAGCCGTCCGCAGCCAGCCGGCCCACGGGTTCGTCGAAATCCCACCGGCCGACGAGCCCCTCCGGGCGATCCTCGCCGGCCAGCGCCGCGGCGCGCATCGCGAGGAGCGCGAGGCTGGCGAAGAGGGTCCACCACAAGGGGGCCTTGAGAGAGAAGCCTTTGCTCCGACTGTGAGTTTGCATGTCCCTGTCCTTTTCGCGTCACCTGGGCTTTCGGGGCACCGTCTGCCCCTGGTCGCCTATACGCCAAACGCACATGAGGGGCGACGGCGCCTTCGGCGAACACGATCTGCATATCCTTCGGACCGGGCGCTGTCAAGCGCGGTCACCTCAACGTCGGTCTTCGGCGAGGTCGGGAGACCTTCGCCGAGCGCGCGTAGTAGGCACACGCCGTGTGGGCTGCTAAAACGGACGGGGAAGAGGCCCGTGGATCTGCGGG
>CAZDHR010000163.1:0-13968 GCA_964505295.1 uncultured Planctomycetaceae bacterium | reverse complement strand
CCGGCTTGGGGCTTTCGATCACCCACCAGATCTTGGACGACCACGGCGGCCAGATCCACGCCGAAAGCCCCGGCCCCGGCCAGGGCTCTACGTTCCAAGTCCGACTGCCGCTCGTCGACGAGCGGCACCCGACCGACCCGCAGAAGGAGATCGACGATCGGCACCCCGCCTCGCCATCGACTCAGACTGCTGTTTGCTGACGACGAGAAGTCGCTCCAGGAGTTGATGCGGCTGGAATTGCCGCGCATGGGGCACGAGGTGACCGTCTGCCCCGACGGTCTCACGGCCGTGGCCGCATTGGAGCGAAACACCTACGACTGCATCCTCGTCGACCTCGACATGCCGGGCCTCGGCGGCATCGAAGTGATCGCCAAGGCCAAAGAGCTCTCGCCCGACACCGAGGCGATCGTGCTCACCGGCAAGTCCTCGCTGGAAACGGCCGTCAAGGCGCTCCGCTGCGGAGCGTTCGACTACCTGACCAAGCCCTGCAAGCTGGTCGAGCTCGAAAGGCTGCTCGAGCGGGTCGCCGAGAAACGCGAGCTCACGCGGAAGTATCGGGCACTCAAACAACGGCTCCAGCGGATCGAAGGCACGCCCGATCTCGTGGGATCGTCTTCGGGGATGGAACACGTCCGCACGATGATCGCCAAGGTGGCTCCGACCAACTCCACGGTGCTGATCCTCGGCGAGACGGGCACGGGCAAGGAGTTGGTTGCCCGGGCGCTGCACGATCAGAGCGTCCGGGCGGAGATGCCGTTGGTGGCCATCAATTGCGGCGCCCTGCCCGAGAACCTGATCGAAAGCGAGCTGTTCGGCCATCGCAAGGGGAGCTTCACCGGCGCCGAAGAGCATCGCACCGGCCTGTTCGAGGTGGCCGACGGCGGCACGCTGTTCCTCGACGAGATCGGCGAGCTGCCCAAGGCCATTCAGGCGAAGCTCCTGCGGTTTCTGGAAAGCGGCGAGATCCGCCGCGTGGGCGAGAACGAGTCGTCCACCTGCGACGTCCGTGTGGTCTGCGCGACGCACCGCCAACTGGACGAAATGGTCGAGACCGGCCAGTTCCGCGAGGACCTCTGGTTCCGAATCGACACCTTCGAGATCTACCTGCCGCCGTTGCGAGAACGCACCGAGGGCCTCCCCCAGCTTGCCCGGCACCTGGCCGCACGGTTTCGACCGAACCTGCCCCCGGGCCAGGACCTTTTCGCGCCCGATGCCCTGGCCGAGCTGACCAAGCACTCCTGGCCGGGAAACGTCCGGGAGCTGGCCAACGTGATCGAGCACGCCTTGATCCTCTGCGACCAGCCGCCCATCGCCACCGAGCACCTACCCCGCCGGTTCACTTCCCGGCGCGTTCCCCGCATCGGCCCCAGCGCGGCCGGGCGCACGCTGCGGGAGATCGAGATGGAGGCGATCCACGACGCCCTGGACCGTCACGACGGCAACAAGCCCAAGGCGGCCCAGGAACTCGGCATCAGCCTCAAGACGCTCTACAACAAGCTCAATCAGGCGGCCGGGCTGGAGAAGTCGGCCTGACGTGCCCCACCCGATCGCGCCCTCCCCACAAAGCCGCGACCGCTGGTCGCGCCCGCAGTTCTGCGCGAGCGTCGCTCCCGAGTGCTTCGTGCGCGACCGGCGGTGCGAACCGTTCTGACCCGTTTCTCAGAACCGCTGCAAGAGCTCCAGCAGCTTCCGGTCGAGCTGGTGGCCGTGCCAATCCTCGTACTCGACGTCCTTGCGCCCGGAATCGAGAATCCCGAACGAGCCGCGGAAATTCCACAGGGCGTAGCCGATCCCGTGCCCTTTGAGGATGTCCATTACGTCGGTGATCCAGGCCGTGAACACGTCATACGGCGTCTTGTTGTAGCAGCCGGCCTCTCCGCAGTGGACGCCGATCCCCTTGCGTGCCAACTCGCCCCAGGGGGCGTAGTGTTTTTCCAGCTCGGCGCGGCCGATCTTGACCGAACCGTCCCGGTTGACGAGCGGCCAAGTCGGCTCCGGGAAGCTGGCATTGCGATCGACCCACGACGCCCGGTAGTGGCTGATCTGGCCCGGCCAGTAGGCGTGAACGCTTTGGGCGACTCCGGTCGGGATCATCTCGTCGACCGGCTCGTTCCCCACGCTCAGCCCGTCGATGATCACCAGGCGGTCCGGGCTGACCGCGCGGATCGCCTCGGTCGCCCGGGTCATCACGCGGCAGTAATCCTCGCGCGACATGAAGCCCTCGCGCGGCCGCGGCGCTTCGTTGACGAGATTGAGACTCAGATCGGACGCGGCAACTCCCCGGTACCGTTTGGCAAACAGCTCCCAGTGGAACACGAAGGCGTCTTCGGCCGGCTTGTCTTTCCAGAGCGAGAACGGCTCGCGCTCCCGGTCGTTGATGCACCAGCCGGGCGCGCGGTGGAAGTTCAGGCTCACGTGCAGCCCGTACTTCTTGCCCAGGTCCACGGTGCGGTCGACCTGCTCCAGCGTGCTTTCCTTGATCTTGAACACGTCGTCAGGGCGGAGGCGACGCGTCTTCGGCCAATCGGAGTCGATCCACAGCCAGTAGTCCATCGGAATGCGGATGAAATCGAACCCCCAGTCGCGGATCCAGCGGCAGTCGTCTTCGCTCACCTGCCCGTCGCTCCGATCGCCCCGGCTCATCGCCTGGAAGAAGCTGAGCAGATTGAAACCGCGCCAGCGGGGGATGGCGGTTTGGGCGGGCCCGGCCTTCTGCTGGCCCGCTGCCGCCGGCACGCCGCGGATCGCCGCCGCGGCCGCCGAGAGCCCCGCGGCCTTCAAAAAATCGCGTCGGCTGTTGCCAAAACTCATGGCCTTCTCCTCGTTCGCTGCATGAGGGTTCTTGCTCCGTGTTGCGATGATAGGCGAGGAGAGGGACCGGTGCAACCGACCGAAGCCGACACGCCATCCGCGCCACAATTCGTCCGCCTTCGGATCCCCGTCGCGGAAATCCCGCCCGCCGCTTGACGCGGATTTGGGGCGGGCGTAGCATCGTCAGTCACGAGTGGCGCCTCTGCCGGGAGCCGGGTCTTCGAGGACGGCGGGCGGGTTCAAGAAGGACGTAATGGCATGGACAACTACGGCAACGGCCCTTCGACCGGGCTCGATCAGACCGCCTCGGGAAAGATCACGACCGGGTTCACGCCCCAAGACGTCGCCATGTCGCACGAGGACAAGGCGGTGCTTCGGGCGTTGGCCGAGCGCGTGGGCCAGATCGCCGACAGCCCGCGGATGCAGGAGGTCCGCCGGCTGTGGACTCGGCTCAACATGCTCCAACCGACGCGACCGGTGATCTTCTGCGATCCGGAGAACGGCTGGAACGAGATCGTCACCGAGGCCCAGATGCAGTGCCGCGGCACGCTCGCCCGGCGCTGGGAGATGGATCTCCGCAAGGAGATCTTCTGGGGCGACGAGATGGGCGACGACAAGCCGGTCGAGCCGTACTTCGAGGTCCCCTATACGGCGCCGCCCGACGACTGGGGCATGGAGACCGTCTTCCATCGCACCGAGGATCAAGGCTCCTGTGTGTGGGACGCCCCGGTGAAGGATTACGCCACCGATCTGGAGAAGCTCCATTCGCCCCGCGTCGAGATCGACTGGGAGACGACCAACGGCTGCCGCGAGATCGCCGAGGACGTGTTCGACGGTATCCTCACCGTCCGGCTCAAGGGCACGTGGTGGTGGTCGCTGGGTGTCACCCTGCCGGGCGTGATGCTCCGCGGCCTGAGCAACCTGATGTGCGACTTCATCGACCACCCCGATGAGTTGAAGCAACTCCTCTCGATCCTCTCCCGCGGCAATCTCGACAAGCTCGACTACCTTGAGGAGAACGGACTGTTAAGCCTCAACAACGACGGGACCTACGTCGGCTCGGGCGGATACGGGTTCACCGAGGAGCTGCCACAGGCCGACTTCGATGGACGCGTGCGCACGGTCGACATGTGGGGGTTCACCGAAAGCCAGGAGACGGTGCACGTCTCGCCCGACATGTACGAGGAGTTCGTCTTCCCCTACGAGAAGCCGATCATGGATCGCTTCGGGCTGACCTGCTACGGGTGCTGCGAGCCCTTGCACATGCGGTGGCACGTGGTCCGACACCACCACAACCTGCGCCGGGTCTCCTGCTCCCCATGGGCCAACCTGGAGAAGATGGGCGAATATCTCGAAGACAAGTACATCCTCTCGATGAAGCCCAGCCCGACGCCCATCTCCACGCCCCAGATCGACGAGGACGCGATCCGCGCCGCCCTGCGCAAGGGCCTTGAAGACACCAAGGGCTGCATCGTCGAAGTCATTATGAAGGACAACCACACCATCGGCAAGCGGCCGGAGAACGTGGTCCGCTGGTGCCGGATCGCGAGGGAAGAAGCGGAACGAGTGGCGGGGTAGGGGTGACGGGGTGAGGGGGTGACAAGGTGATGGGGTGACAAGGTGACGGGGTGAAGGGGAGAGGGCACGCTCGGCAAGGGTCAGCCGCGGGCGCGCTCGGCGAAGGTCTCCTGACCTCGCCGAAAACCGCGGACCGTAGGTCTCCTTCAATTTGGAGCCCATCGGTCGGCCCGTGTACAAGGCCATCAGACCCGCTCACAGCGTGGGACAACGTGACGGGCCGAAGGGGGCATGTGCCTCGCTGGCTGGGAGCGCACCATGGAACTCCGAACAACGCACCGGCATTCACACTCCTACCTCGCGCCCGTCACCCCTTCACCCCCTCACCCCGTCACCTTGTCACAACCTCACCTTGTCACCCCTTCACCCCCTCACCTCCGCCCTTGACCAATCACGAAGGAGCATCCCATGAAGCTCGGCCTCGATTCCTATTCGACGCGAAACTCGGGACTCGATCCGGTCGGGGTCCTCAGCCTGGCCAGGGACCTCGGGCTTTCGGGCGTGCTGTTCGAGCTCTCCCCGTTCACGTCCTTCCAGGACGCCGACCTGGACGCGGTCCGGCAATATGCCGACGAGAACGGGCTCTACGTCGAGCTGGGCATGGGCTCGCTTTTCCGTTGGCATCCGATGGCCGAGAAGGGCAGGGGGCTATTGGCCGAGGCGGGCCGCGACGCGTCGGTCTCCGACGCGGAGATCGTCATCCACCACCTGGCCGTGGCCAAGCGCCTGGGGTCGCCGCTACTGAGATGCGTGGCCGGCAATCTCTTCACCCGCGATGAAGGCCACGACATGGCCGCCCTGGCCGACGACGCCGTCGCCGTCCTCCGCGAGGCCTGCGACGCTGCCGACTCGATGGGCATGAAGATCGCCATGGAGAACCACGCCGATTTCACGGTCCGCGAGCTGGCCTCGATCCACGCCCGGGTGGGTAGCCCGGCCTTCGGGTTCACCCTCGATACGGCCAACCTGGCGTTCGATCTCGACGACCCGCTCAGGCTCGCCAGGATCATGGCCCCCTACTCCCTGACCACGCACTTCAAGGACTACCAGATTCTCCGCACCCATCGCGGGCTTGCGCTGGGCAATTGTGCCCTGGGCGATGGGGAGATCGACGTCGTCGCGATCGCCGAGATCCTCGCCGAGCATCACCCCGAGGCGAACCTGAACATCGAGATCCACTCCCAGTTCGCCCCGTTCACGCTCGACGTGCTCGACCCCACGTTCTTCCGACGCCATCCGTCGCCGCCGGGAGACGGGCTTTGCTGGTACCTCACGCGAGCGTGGGAGAAGCCGTTGCCCGACGCCGACCGGGACAACCTGCCCGACGGCCAACAGTCGTGGGAGCTGGAATACGAGCACCTGAAGCAATCGGTGGCGTGGGCGAAGGAGCATCTCGCCCACGTCCTGTCCGAATCGTAAGGGGCGGGCGATCAACAAGTTACCGGTTCTCTGGTGGAACGGTGGAGTAATGGAATGATGGAGTGTTGGAATGATGGAGTACACGACCAACCGGCCGAACAGGAATCGTAGATACCACGGCATTCCACCACTCCACCATTCCAACCCGCCCGAACCAGAGAGTGAAACCGGAAAGTTATTCTTCGGCCGCCCCTAAGCACGCGTAAACCGACTGCTGACTTCCTTACGACTCCTAAGGAGCACGATCGTGGCCATCCAAAAGGTCTCGGCCGACGGACGCAAAGAAGTCCGCATCGGCCTGCTCGGCTGTGGCTTCATGGGCAAGTGCCACACGAACGCCTACAAGAAGATCCCCTACATCTACGCCGACTCGGGCGTCGTGCCCCGGCTTCTGGTCCTCTGCGACCAAAACGACAAGATCGTCGAGCGCGAGGCGGCCCGATACGGGTACGAGGAGTTCACGACCGACTGGGGCGAGATGGTTGGCGACGAGCGGGTCGACGTGGTCGACAACTGCGGGCCCGACCCCGTCCATCCCGACCCGTGCATCGCCGCGCTCTCAGCCGGCAAGCACGTGATCTGCGAGAAGCCGATGGCCGTCTCCGTCGACGACGCCCGGCGCATGCGCGACGCCGCGGCCCAAGCCCCGGGCAAGGCGATGTGCACGTTCAACTACCGCTTCATGCCCGCCGTCCGATTGGCCAAGGACATGATCGACGCCGGCGAGCTGGGCCGCGTCTACCAGGTCCGGGCCAACTACCTCCAGATGGCAGGGCACGACCCGTCGCTCACACCCGACCAGGCGTGGTACTCCGCGTGGCCCCACTCGGGCGGGCTCCAGGGCATCGGCAGCCACGCCATCGATCAGTGCCGGTTCCTGGTCGGAGAGATTGCGAGCGTCTCGGCGCTCGTGCGCACGTTCAACGCCGGCCGCGACGTCCCCAGCGCGGGCGACCCGAAGGCCACCGCCGACGAAGGGACCGCCGCCCTGCTGGAATTCGACAGCGGGGCGATCGGCGTCGTCGAGTCGTCCGTCGTGGCCACCGGCCGCCGCAACTACCTCTCCTGGGAAATCAACGCCGCCAAGGGCTCGCTCCGCTGGGACCTGGAACACCCCAACAGCCTGTTCGCCTGCATCGAAGGCCCCGGCGGGCAATCCCGCCTGGGCTTCAGCGAGATCTCCGTGACCGAGGCCGACCATCCCCTGGTTGGACCCTGGTGGCCCCACGGCCACAACATCGGCTGGGAGCACGGCCACATCATCGAGAAGTTCCACTTCCTCGACGCGGTGGCCAACAGCAAGCCGATGTGCCCTTACAACGCCACCTTCGAAGACGGCTACCGCGTGGCCGCCATCATCGACGCGATGCGCCAGTCGAGCGACTCGGGCCGGCGGATTGAGCTGAGCTTCTGACGCCGCGGAGAGGAGAATCGCGCATCCCGAAGAAGCGCGTGCCGGCGGGCTCTGCGGAACGAAACGGCGTGTACGCAGGAGGTGATCACAGCACGCGGCAAGAAGAAGTGCCGGGTACGGGAGTTGCACCCGTCGGACGAGGCTTATGAAACCTCACTGGGCACTGGCCCACCCGGGGCAAGGCGACGGAACGTCGGCCGTGTGGTGCCCGCTCCATCGCGCCCGGCGAATCCCGCTTCGCCATCTCCGGCCGACACAACCATCGCTCCACATCTTCTATGGACCCGCCCAAGTAGGGAAAGGTTCGCCCGAAGAACGAGACCCCTCGCGCGCCGCGGTCCCCGGCTATCGGCTGGCCGAAACGGCGAACGCCGGGGCACGAACGGGTGTCCTGCTGACACGGCAGAAGTGACCGGGGCACGCCTCACGCTCCATGCGAAATCGGAGCCGGGCGGACGGCTCGCGCGCTACCCCTCTCGATGGGGGCCGTTGTTGGGGAGCACTTGCCAGGGCCGCACGCGCTGGTCCGTCGGCGGGTGATCCGGCCTCCCTCAGGGCCGCGGGCTCCGTTACAATGCCCTCTCTTGGCCGGGACCAACCGCTCAACACTTAACAGGCTTGAGCCACGCGTCTCCCGACCCCGCCGAAGCTCGCGACCGCAGGTCTCCATGGGGCACGTGAGACCTTCGGTCAGGCCGAGTGGCTCGGTCAGGAGACCGGCCACAACGCAGGTGGAGACCGGCCACAACGCAGTCTGTCGAACCTTGACCCATACGGAATAACCCATGACGAAGCGACGGATTCTCGTCACCAGCGCTTTGCCGTACGCCAACGGCCACATCCACATCGGCCACCTGGTCGAATATCTCCAGACCGACATTTGGGTTCGGTTCCAGAAGCTGCGGGGCCACCGGTGCGTCTACATGTGTGCCGACGACACGCACGGCACGGCGATCATGATCAGTGCCCAGAACCAGGGGATCTCCGAGGAGGAGCTGATCGCCCGGATGCAGGAGGCCCACGTGCGGGACTTCGCCGGGTTCGACATCGAGTTCGACAACTACGGGAGCACCCACAGCCCGGAGAATCGGGAGCTATGCGCCGAGATCTGGGCCGCCTTGCGCAAGGCGGGTCTGGTCGTGCAAAAGGAGGTCTCGCAGCTCTACGACCCGGAGAAGCAGACGTTCCTGGCGGATCGGCAGGTGAAAGGGACTTGCCCGAAGTGCCAGGCTCCCGACCAGTACGGCGACAATTGCGACCGCTGTGGGGCCACCTACGGCCCCAGCGACTTGATCGATCCGGTGAGCGTGTTCTCGGGCGCAACGCCGGAAGTGCGCACCGCCTCGCACCTTTTCGTGCAGATCGAGCAGCTTCACGGTTTCTTGCAGGACTGGACCCAGAAGGGCGACCACCTCCAGCCGGAGATCGCCAACTACCTGGCAGGTCACTTCCTGAGCGAGCCGTTGTGGGACTGGGATATTTCGCGTCCGGCCCCTTACTTCGGGTTCGAGATTCCCGACTCGCCCGGCGACTACTGGTACGTCTGGTTCGACGCCCCCATCGGCTACATGGCCTCGACGATCGAGTGGTGCCAGCGCGAAGGCGAGGACTTCGACGCGTGGTGGCGGAGCGACGCGACCGAGATCCATCACTTCATCGGCAAGGACATTACCTACTTCCACACGCTGTTCTGGCCGGCGATGCTCCAGACGGCCTCGTTCAGCCTGCCCACGAAGGTCCACATCCACGGCTTCCTGACCGTCGACGGGGCAAAGATGGCAAAGACGAAGGGAACGTTCGTCCAGGCCTCGACGTACCTGAAGCATCTCCACCCGTCGTACCTCCGGTACTACTACGCGGCCAAGCTGGGACCGGGCGTGGACGACCTCGACCTGAACCTCGAGGAATTCGTTACCAAGGTCAATTCGGACCTGGTGGGCAACGTGGTCAACCTGGCCAGCCGCACGGCGCGCTTCGTGCAGGGCTCCGAGCTTGCGGCAGCGTATCCCGACGACGGCGGCCTGTTCGCCCAAGCGGCCAAGGACGGCGACGCCATCGCCGCGGCCTATGAGAATTGCGACTACAACCGGGCGATGCGACAGATTCTCGAAGCCGGGGACCGGGCGAACCAGTTCGTCGAGCGGGCGGCGCCCTGGAACCTGGCCAAAGCCCCGGACAAGACCGGCGAGCTGCGCGACGTCTGCACCATCGGCTTGAACCTGTTCCGCCAGTTGGCCGTCTACCTGGCGCCGGTGCTTCCGCGCCTGGCCCAGCAGACCGGGGAGCTGTTGAGCCAGCCCATCGAGTGCTGGGACGAGTCGAAGAAGCCGGTCGTGGGAAGGCCCGTCATCCAATTCAAGCACATGATGAAGCGAGTGCGCCGCGAGCAGGTCGACGCGATGATCGCCGAGAGCCGGGAGCCGGAGCCAGCCGTGGAGACAACCGAGCAGGAGCCGGAGCAGACCGGGTGGGAGGATAGCGGCCAGCCGCTGGAGGCCGAGCCGCTCTCGGCCACGGTCTCGTTTGACGACTTCGTGAAAGTCGATCTTCGCATCGCCCGCGTCGTCGAGGCCGAAGACGTGCCCAAGGCCAACAAGCTCTTGAAGCTCACGCTCAGCCTGGGCGGGGGGCACACGCAGACCGTGTTTGCGGGGATCAAAGGGGTGTACGAGCCCGAGAAACTCGTCGGCCGACTCGTGGTCTGCGCGGCCAATCTTGCCCCGCGGAAGATGAAGTTCGGCACCAGCGAGGGGATGATCCTGGCCTCGGGCCCCGGCGGCAAGGAGATCTTTCTGCTCTCGCCCGACGAAGGCGCGAAGCCCGGCCAGCGCGTGCATTAGCAGGCCGGTCCGTTATGCGCGAGTCGTTGCCACCGTCCGGATGGCATGCGCGCAAAAAACGCCGGGCGCGGGTTGCGGCGAACAACCCCCACCCGGCGCCCCGGCCGAATGGCGCACGTCGAGTCCGGCCGACCCGTCAGTGCCAGGCCCGGCTCCGGGCGTGACCGGTCTCGATCGTCAGCTTGGACTGGTTGAATGCGCGCGGCTCGCTATTGAGGCGGCCGGGGCGGCGCCTGAGGGGGCCCGGCCATGAGACCCGGCCGGACCCGCTTCTGGACGTCGATCTCCAGCACGCCGAACGTGGCCTCGTGCCGCTGGACAGTCAGGGAGAGCGCGTGCAGCATCCGCTTGGCGGTGTAAAAATTCGTGATGATCCGCTGGGTGATCGGGATGGGGCTTGTGGGGACCCCGATCGGCTGGGGGTTCAGCCCGAAGTCGATAATCAACTCCTCCGGCGTCCCCGTCACGCGGCAGAAATTCGCGTAGTTGGCCAGCGCGTTCGCGTCGTCGATTTGGACTTGTGCGCGTTGCGGCGGCTGGGGTCGTGCTTGGCCCTCTGCGGCGGGTGCCTGGGCTTCAGGGGCGGCATCGCCTTGGGGTTCCGGCTTCTCTTCGGGTTTCTTGGCCACAGATTTTCCCTTTCCTTCTTGGGACGCGTGAACAACTCCTTGGAGGGGGTGCATGCTGCCCTCGGAAACCATTCCGGCGGCCCAGGTCCCCGCCTGCGCCCTGTCCGGTGGAGGGCATACCCCCGAAACATTGCATTATGAATATACCACAAGAAAAAAACCGTGCCCGTAACCCGGCAAGAAGTGAGACCATCAAGCCCGTGGGGAAGGTCCGCAAGACGCGTTGCGGCGCGGAGCCGCTTTCGGCGTGAGGTAAGCATTCGCCCAACCCGTCTGTTCCCGCGCCCTGGTTCCCAAGCTCCAGCTTGGGAACCGACGTTTGCCCGTTGGTCGCCCCGAATCGCGAGGTTCCCAAGCTGGAGCTTGGGAACCAGGGGAGTTCGCTCTGCCGGGTTGGACGAATGGTTACGGCATGAGCAACGGAAGTCCAATCAGGGAAAAGAGTTAGGCTGCCATGCCCACCGCCACCGAACCGCGCTGCCGCGGAGCGCGAGATCCCGGAATATCTCGGGCCCCCGGATACCGTGGTGGTGGGGGGCCGGGCCCGATGAGAGCCGTGGCCCCCGTCAATCCGGGTCCTTCTCCCGCTCTTTTCGCGAGGGATTGGCGGGTGGAGGCTTGGCGGCCTCTACGCTCCCCCCTGGCGTGGAGGTAGGTCTCGCAAACCGCCGCTGGATCAGCCTCCAGAGACCCCAACCGGCAGCCAGGCCCAGCAGGTTCTCTGCGTAGTCGAGCAGTTCCACAGTCCGGGTGGGAACGAAGACTTGCAGGGTTTCCGTGAGAACGGCGTACCCCACCAGCAGGCCAGCCAGCGGTCCCCACCGCAGCGGAGGGCGACTCGCGCAGGCCAACATCGCCAGCACCGCGAACACGAGGAGGTGCTCCATGCGACCGCTGGGGGGACCTGGGGCCCTGGTGATCCCCAGCAGCGCAAGTGGATCCGGCGCAAGCAGCAGGACGGTCAGCAGCAGCCAGTAGGCCACCCAGACAAGGCGAATGGTGGCCGTGATTCGCAAGGTCGTGCCTCCCGAGGTTGTCGATGCCGAGCGAGCCGGGGCCTCCGGCCAGGACCATCCGTAGCGCCTTGCGGCGTTGACGGCTCGCCGCAAGGCGCTGCGGCCCCGCAGGAGGACCGGTGTGGAGGGCTCCCGATCCGATCGCCTAGCTCCCGCGAGGAAACCGCTCCTGGACAATCCGGCGGACCTCGTCGAGCCATGCCTTGCGATCGTCCGCGGTGCTAAGAATGATCGACTCGAAGTTGCGGCGGTAGAAATCGTCGACGCCGCAGAAGCCGAAGATGCAGCTCTTCCAGAGGTTTTCCAGCGGATCGCCGAACCGCTCCATTTCCACGTCGCGGGGCGTGTTGGAGGTGGTGAAGACCACGGCCCTCTTGCCGGTAAGATGCGTGATCACCGCCCCGGCCTCGCCGAACTCGTAGGCCACGCCCCGGCAGATCACGCGATCGATCCACCCTTTGAGAATCGCCGGCGGCATCGCCCACCAGTTGGGGTGAACCACGATGTAGCCGTCGGCCGCGGTAAGCTCTTCGCAGTGCTTCCGGATGACAGGGGGCTTCTCGAGCCCCTTGGGGATCTCCTCGTGCGGCAGGATGGGATCGAACCTCTCCTCGTACAGGTCGTGGTAGACGACTTCATGGCCCGCCGCCTTCAGCTCTTCCACGGCCGTGTCGGCAATGGCGTGGCAGAAGCTGCCCTTTTTCTGATGGCCGATGATTACGAGTATCTTCATGAGCAGGGTCCTTGGAATGCGTGGTCACATCGGGAGCTCAGGCTCCGGCCGTTGACGATACACGGTCACGACGTCGCTCCAGAGTAGCGGTGAGATGTCGTGAGGGCAACCGGCGACGACCTCCCGCAGGGCGTCTTCCGGGCTATCGCCCCGAACCAACGCCAGGGCGACGGCGACGATCGCAGGCGAACGGCTCATGCCGGAGCCGCAGCAGACGAGCGTGGGCACCTGCCGTCGGACGAGACACGCCGTCGCGAAAACCGCCGCGCCCAGAAGCCCGGGAGGATTGCCGGCGCCATCCGTCAGGGGAAAACGGCAGTACGCGATTTGCCGGGGTAGTCGTGGCGGCAGCTCCTCGACGGCCAGGTCCACCAGCGCCGCGATGCCCGTATCGAACAATCGGCTCGCATCGCGAGCGTCCCTTGCGTTTCCGAGCCAGAGGAGTCGTGGCACGATCTGACGCATCTGCTTTCGCCGAATAGTGGGGCCGCTACGACGTGCCGGGCATCTCCGACGATCGATCGTCAATCACTCGAAATGACTCGGCGACTTCGCGCGGGATTCGCATCGGTTGTCTGGTCGCGTAGTTGACGAAGGCCCATTTCGTTTCGGCCGTGGCCAGCAGTGCAGCGTCGGTCTCACGGAGAATCTTGTAGCGGCGGACCGACGTGGCCTTTTTCATCGTGGCCACCCAGGTCCGCACCATCACCCGGTCGCCAACGAAGGCGGGCTGGAGGTACTCGATTCGGTGGGAACGAACGACCCAACCGAACCCCATCCGGCGATATCGGTCGCCCGACCAGCCGTGGGCCGTCGAATGGGCCATGGCCGCCGACTGCATCCAATCGACGTAGGCAACGTTGTTGGCGTGCCCCAGCCCGTCGATTTCGTCCTGGCGAACCGTGTGGCGGTGTTCGTAGATCTCGGGCATGCTGCGGCTCGCGGCGGATGGGCTCAGTCCGAGAGCAAACAAGGAACTTCGACAAAAAAGAGCGCGAGGCCGGGCTTCGCGGCAATCACGGCCTTCGGTGGCAGGCATCTTGCCTTGGTTTGCCGTCCCAGCGCGAGAAGCCCGTGCCGCCATCTTCGCAAACCGTTCAGGTTACCGGATGCTCATGTCGCAGCTCAACCCGCCGGAGGCGGGCAGGTAAGCGTTGAGCACGTAGTCGGCCACCATGCGATGGGCACTGAACCGCCAGGCCAGCGAGCTGATCGAGTTCTTCATCCGCCGGATCCACGCTTGAGGCAGTCCGTCGATGTCGCGGTCGTAGTAGAGTGGGATGACCTCCTCCTCCAACGTCCGGTACAGGTATTCGGCGTCGCGGGTGTCGGTGACTTCCGCGTGGACGTGGGACTTCCCCTTGCCGATGGCGAAGCCGTTGGAGCCGTCGTACGCTTCGGCCCATCAACCGTCGAGCACCGAGAGGTTCAAGGCCCCGTTGAGCACGGCCTTCTGGCCGCTGGTGCCGGATGCCTCAAGGGGCCGACGGGGGTTGTTCAGCCAGACATCGACCCCCTGGATCAGGTG
>CAZDHR010000162.1:0-13974 GCA_964505295.1 uncultured Planctomycetaceae bacterium | reverse complement strand
GAAGGGCGCCCCGTCGGACCGGGCCTGGTTGTTCATCCTTCTTGCCCGACAACAGGGGATCGACGCGGCCTTGCTCGCGCTGGCCGATCCGGACGATCCGGACGCCAAGCAGATTCAGGCTTGGGTCGTGGCGGTTCTCAGCCAAGGCGAGCTGTATTTGTTCGAGCCGACCCTTGGCGTGCCGATCCCCGGGCCCGACGGAGTGAAGCGGGATGAACGGGGGCGTCTGGAGATCCGGCCCGCCACGCTGGCTCAAGTCGCCGCGGACGACGCCCTGTTGCGGCAGTTGGACCTGGACGGGCGCCGCTACCCGGTCGAGTCCTCGCAGGTCGGGCGCGTGGTGGCGCTGGTGGAGGCCTCGCCCGCCTATCTCTCGCAACGGATGAAGCTGGTCGAAGACCAACTGGCCGGCGACGAGAGGATGGTCCTGACCACGGACGCGACGGCTCAAGCCGAACGGTTCAATGCCTGCGAGCACGTGGTCGACGCGCGCCTGTGGGAGCTGCCGTACCAAACCCTCCAGCAGGAGCGGCAGATCGGGCCCGAGCGGGTCCGCTGGCTCAGTACCCGGATCATCCGCTTCCGCGTTCCGTTCGACGTCAGCGAAGTGGTTCAGAAAAAACCGAAGCAGGTGCCCGACGACGCGGCCTGGTGGACCATCGAGGCGCGAGAACAAGCCGATCGGGAGGCCAAACAGGCGGGGCAAGCCGGCTCCGGCCAGGATCGGACTTTTGGGCCTGCGCTGTGGCGGGGCCGCCTGTATCATTTCAAGGGCCAGTTCACCGGCGACCAGAGTGCCACCTATTACTACGCCAGGGCCCGGGTCCCCAACCGCGACCTCGAGTCTCCGGAAATCGACGCGAGCTTGAGAGCCGTGCTGACCTGGGCCAAGATGGACGCCAGCTATTGGCTCGGCCTGATCGCGGCCCATCAGGGCAACACCGAGGCGGCCATCGACTGGCTTGCCAAGCGGACGCTGGAGGCGTTCCCCAACGGACCCTGGACGTCCGGCGCGAAGTACAACCTCGGCCGGGTCTACGAGTCGGCCGGGCAGATCGACAAGGCGGTCGAGGCCTACCGCTCCGACGCCGATTCGTCGGCCCGACACGGCAACCTCCTCCGCGCCCGCTGGCTCCAGCCCGACGATTCCCCCGAAAGCCCCGAGCAGCCGCCCACCGAGAAGGTCAAGAGTCCCGCAACCGAGGCCGCCAACCCACCAGCGGACGAGGGCATGAAGCAGCCGACGCCCGAGCCGAGCGGCGAACCGCCCGACAAGACCGCCGAAGGCCCCCGCACCGATTCGCCGGAATCCCCAGCCGCCGCCTCCGACGAGCAGTAGCGAACCCCTCGGGCGTGGGTTGCGTAGGGGGGAATGGGCGGGGTACGCCCGCGATGGCCCCGTCCCCGGCCACCGCAGCCCATGCCCGCGGTCCCCTTGTTGCCCCGGGCAGTGGCCGATAAAATAATGGGCTTCACTCTTTTCCTGGGAGATTCAACAGACACCCCCACGGTGCTGCCCGACGGAAGGCGAGGAACCGCAAGATGAAAGAGGGAATCCATCCCAAGTACGTGGAGACCAAGGTGACGTGTGGCTGCGGCAACTCCTTCACCACGCGCAGCACCCAGCCGGAGTTGAAGGTCGACGTCTGCAACCTCTGCCATCCCTTCTACACGGGCAAGCTGAAGTACGTCGACACGGCGGGCCGCATCGAGCGGTTCCGGAGCAAGTTTGCCGCAACCGGCTACGCCAGCTTGAGGCGAGGCAAGAAAAAGGCACCCCCGCCGGAATCGGAGCAGGAGTAGGGGCCGCCCGGTTCCGTTCTCCCCCCGTCTATATCGAGCGGCCCGAGACTGGTCCTCCCGCTTCCCGACGACGTCCGTCGGCTCACCGCGAACCGTCCCGGCGACGGTGAATGACTATGCGCAAGATGCTTGAGGAGAAGCTTGGCCGTTTCGAGGAGCTGGAGAAACAGCTCGTCGACCCCGAGGTGCTCACGTCACCCGAGCGGGTCGCGGCCGTCGCCCGAGAGCACGGCTCCCTGGCCAGGCTGGCGGCCAAGTATCGACGCTTCAAGGAGCTCAACGCCCAAATCGCCGACGCCATGGAGATGATCGAGGGATCGGACCGGGAGCTGCGCGAGCTGGCCGAGGCCGAGCTGCCGGTCTTGAAAGAGGACCGGGAGGTCATCTGGAACGAGCTGTTGGACATGACCGTCGGCGGCGAGGACGCCAACCGCGCCCGTTGCGTGCTGGAAATCCGGGCAGGAACCGGCGGCGACGAGGCGGCCCTCTTCGCCCGCGACCTCTACGAAATGTACCGCCGCTACGCCGAGGACAAGCGGTGGAAGGTCGAGATCCTGGGCGCGAACCCCACCGAGCTGGGTGGGTTCAAGGAGATCGTGCTGGGGCTGCAGGGCGAGGGGGTCTATCGTCAACTCCAGTTCGAAAGCGGCGGACACCGCGTCCAGCGTGTCCCCGAAACCGAGGCCCAGGGCCGCATTCACACCTCGGCGGCCACCGTCGCGGTGATGGCCGAGCCGGAAGACGTGGAGATCGACCTGCGGCCCGACGACTATCGCGAGGACATCTTCCACGCCAGCGGGCCGGGCGGACAGCACGTCAACAAGACCGCCTCGGCCATCCGGCTGACCCACCTGGAAACGGGCATCGTCGTCAGCATCCAGGACGAAAAGAGCCAGCACAAAAACCGCGCCAAGGCCCTCCGCGTGCTCAAGACCCGGCTCTACGAGCGCAAACGCCAGGAAGAGGAGAAGAAACGGGCCGACGAGCGCAAGAGCAAGATCGGCTCGGGCGACCGCAGCCAGAGGATCCGCACCTACAACTTCCCCCAGAACCGCGTGACCGACCACCGCATCAACCTGACGCTCTACAAGCTCGACAGCATCATCGCCGGCAACCTCGATCCGGTCATCGACGCCCTCCTCGAATGCGAGCGTCAGGAGCTGCGAGATCAGTTCGGAGCGCTCGACTGACGCGCCGGCGCTCTCCGGGATTGAAGCGGGCCTCGGGTTTCGGTAACAATGGGGATTCCTGCAAACCGTCGTGGGAATACCCGAGAGCTCCGCTGCGACCCGTTGCTCGAAGCGCAGGACCGCATGCCGCAAACCGAAGCCTGGACCGTCGGCCGGTTGCTCGGTTGGACGACTGATTACCTGAAAGCACACGGCTCGGACACCCCGCGCCTCGACGCCGAGGTGCTGCTGGCCGAAGCGCTCGGGTGCGAGCGAATCGAGCTCTACGCAACGTTCGACGCGGTGCCCGGCGAGGCGCCCCGAACCGCCTTTCGCCAGTTGGTTGGTCGCCGCGCCGAGGGGACGCCCGTCGCCTACCTGGTCGGCCGCCGGGAGTTCTACTCGCTCTCGTTTCGCGTCACGCCCGACGTGCTCATCCCCCGGCCGGAGACCGAATTTCTGGTGATGGCCCTGTTGGACCTCGCGCGCAGCCGGCCCGAGAGCGATCCGATCACCATCTGCGACGTGGGCACCGGGAGCGGGATCATCGCCGTCTCGGCGGCCAAGCACCTGCCGGGGGCCCGGGTCGTGGCGATCGACGTCAGCCGGCCGGCCCTCGAAGTGGCCCGCTTCAACGCCCGGGCGCACGGCGTCGAAGACCGCGTCGAGCTGGTCGAGAGCGACCTGTTTGGGGCGGTGCCGGCCGAGCGGCGGTTCGACTTCATCGTCAGCAACCCGCCCTACGTCACCCGGGCGGAGATGGAGTCGCTCTCCCCGGAAGTGCGCGACTTCGAGCCGCACGCGGCCCTATTGGCCGGCGAGCAGGGCACCGAAGTGATCGAGTCGCTCATTCCCCAGGCGGTGGAGCATTTGCCCCCGGGCGGCCACCTGCTGGTGGAAATCAACCCCGTCCTGCACGACGCGGTCCAATCCCTCCTCGCCGCCGACGGCCGCTTCGAGCCAGGCCCCACCGTCAAGGACCTCGCCCGGCTCCCGCGCGTGGTGCAGGCGAGGAGGAAGTGAGTTCTGAGTTGGGAGTAGGGAGTAGGGAGTTGGGAGTTGGGAGTTGGGAGTATTGAGTAAGGAATTGACATCTCCCACTTGTTCCCAGGCTCCGCCTGGGAACGCCCTAACGCGAGGCTCCGCCTCGCACGAAGTCACCCGGGAGCCGTTGGGGCGTGCGGAGGGAACGACCGCCCCGGCGAAGCAGCCAGAGCCTGGGAACGAGTGTGATTCGCGAGAGACTACTCCACACGTAGGCCGATGAATCAGCTACGAATCGCCGGCGGCATCCCCCTACATGGCGAGGTCCACGCCAGCGGGTCGAAGAACGCCGCGCTGCCGATGATGGCCGCGTCGATTCTGGCCGATGGGCCGGTCCGGCTGGGGGGCGTGCCGCGCTTGGCCGATGTGGATACCCTCTCGCTTGTGCTGGGGGAGTTGGGCGTCGAGGTCGTCCGGGCGTCGGATGGGGCCTTGTCGCTGGAGACGGTCGACGCGGCGCCGGTCCGCGCGGGCTACGAGCTGGTGCGGCGTATGCGGGCGAGCTTCTGCGTGTTGGGACCCCTGCTTGCCCGACGCGGGAAGGCCGTGGTTGCGCTTCCCGGCGGCTGCGCGCTCGGGCCCCGGCCCATCGATCTGCATCTGGCCGGCCTGGCCGCCTTGGGGGCGGAGTTGAGCCTCGAACACGGCTACGTGATCGCCCGGGTCCGGCGGCTCGTCGGCACCACGATCAAGCTCCGCGGTCCGCACGGGCCCACGGTGACCGGCACGGCCAACGTGATGTCGGCCGCCGTGCTGGCCGAGGGCCAGACGACGATCCTCGGCGCGGCCGTCGAGCCCGAGATCGTCGACACGGGCAAGCTGCTGAACCGGATGGGCGCTCGCATCACCGGGCTGGGTACGCCCGTGGTGCGGATTGAGGGCGTCGACCAACTGAGCGGCGCGACCTATCGCGTCATTCCCGACCGCATCGAAGCGGCCACGCTCCTTATGGCCGCGGCGATCACGCACGGCTCGGTGACCGTGACCGGCATCGTGCCGGAGCATTTGCGTGCCGTGTTGGCCGGGCTCCGCAAGGCGGGGTTCCGGATCGACGTGGGAGAAGACCGGGCGACGCTCACGGCGGCCGGTCGCGCACGCCCAACGCACGTCACGGCCCGACCGTACCCCGGCGTGCCCACCGACCTTCAGGCCCAGTGGATGGCCCTGCTCTCGTTGGCCTCGGGCCCAAGCCGCGTTCGCGACCGCGTGTTCCCCGGCCGGCTGATGCACGTCGCCGAGTTAAACCGCCTGGGCGCACGCATCGACATCCGCGACGGTACCGCGTGGGTGGCCGGCGTCGAGCATCTGAGCGGCACGCGCGTGAGGGCGACCGACCTACGGGCCAGCGCCGCACTGGTCCTGGCCGGGCTGGCCGCCCGGGGCAAGACGATCGTCGACGACGCCCACCACCTCGACCGCGGCTACGAGCATCTCGACCGGAAGCTCGTCCACCTGGGTGCCGACGTCGAGCGCGTGCCCAGCGAGTCGGTGGAAACCGGCGTGCCGGTCGACTAAGCTGGGTTGATCGCGCGGGAATGAACTTCTTGCAGCACCGTGAGATGGTTGAAGGAGGACGTATGACGCGACTCTTGGCTCGCTCTGCAATCACGTTTTCTCACTTAGCCGCTTGCGGCTTCGCCCTGATGATGCCTCCGGCGTGGGCCGCGGACGTCGGCCAGCCAGCCGGCCTGGACCAGCTCGACGTCGTGCGATCCGGGCTCTTCGACGCCGACATGGTCCTCCTCGACGTGGCCGGCCACCGGGCGTTCGTTCTCAAGCCGCCCCGACTTGAGGCCGACGGCCCCAAGCCTTGGGTCTGGTACGCGCCGACGTTGCTGGCCGATCGCGAGGTCGAGTGGAAATCGCCGGGCAAGCGGCACGCCTGGATGTTCCGGCGCCTGCTCGACGGCGGCCTCTGCGTCGTGGGCGTCGACGTGGGCGAATCGTGGGGCAGCCCTGCCGGCCGGGCCGTCTACGACAAGTTCTACGACGTGTTGGTCGGCCGGTTCGGATTCGCACCCAAGGCGTGCCTCTTCCCGATCAGCCGCGGCGGGCTGATGGCCTACAACTGGGCCGCCAACCACCCTGACCGCGTGCAATGCATCGGCGGGATCTATCCAGTCTCGAACCTGCAGGACTTCGCCGGACGCGAATACGTCCGACGCGCGTACGGCATGAGCGAAGACCAGCTCCGGACGGAGCTTGCAAAGCACAACCCGTTGGACCGCCTCACCCCGCTTGCCGCCGCGAGGGTTCCCATCCTCCACGTCCACGGCGACCACGACACGGTCGTCCCCCTCCAGTCCCACAGCGCCGAGCTGGTGCGCCGCTACCGGGCCCTTGGCGGCCCGGCCGACCTCATCGTCATCCCGGGCAAGGGCCACGAAATCGCCCCCGAGCTTTGGCAAGAGCCGCGCCTGGCGGAGTGCTTCCTGAAACAATCTGATTCCTAAAGACCTATTGCTTATAGACTAAGTGTGCATGGTGCGTTAAACGTACCTAAGTTTGTAGGGTGCGTGAAATGTACCATAACGCGAGGCCGCGAGATCGACCCTGGGAAGTGGTGCGTTGCACGCACCCTACAAGTCTCAATCCACGGGGCTTATGGGCAGAAGGTCAAATCGACAATTGCCGTTTTGCGCTCCGGGCGCACAGGCACGACCTCCCGCTCCGCGTCGATTGCTTCGCACTTCCCGCCGGTAACGTCGCAGGTGGCGATCCGCAACCGTTTGGGGTGACGGACGCGGAGCATGACGGTCGGCTTGGGGGCGCCGTCGCCGTCGAGCGTGATTCGGGCGGTCATTTGGCGGAGGTCGTCGCTGGGGTCGATGCGCAGGCCCACGCGGCCAAAGCGCGTCAGCGCGCCGTCCACGGTCAGTTCGCTCGCGAGCCACCGCCTCGGCACGGCCCGGCAGAGCCAGAGGACGTCGGCGTCGCGCTCTTCGAAGACGAGCATCCACCGGGTCATGATCGGGATGGTGAGCTGGGAGGGCACGCAGTAGTCGGCCTGCTCGCGGCGCAATCCGTAGCCGCGGATGGGCACCTGCTCGTAGGCGGTGAACGTGCCGGGCGTCTGGTGATGAGCCAGGTGGGCGTAGTAGCCGAGCAGGTAGTGCGAAACGCGGTCGTGCCAAAGCATGGAGCAGGCCTGGTGCCAGAACGGCCAGTCGTCGAGGTGGCCGCTGAACCGGGTCATGGCCAATAGCTCCCCGCCGTTCGCCCTGCGATAGTCGAGCATCATGCGTTCGTGCTCGGGTGTGAGGCAACGGGCCGAGAGGGTCTCGAGCCAGTAGCGGTAGTTGGTGTATGAGGCCAGCCGGTCCTGGGTCATCGTGTCGAACGGCTCCTTGTGGCCGGCGATCGGCGGCAGGAACGCCTGGTCGCCGGAGTGAATCACCGATCGCTCGACCGCCCGGAGCAGGTCGTTGCGCAGTGCTTCGCCTTCTCCGAGCAGCTTCCGTCCCTGCTCGCCGAGCGCGGCGTCGGGGCGTCGCTCGCCCTGGTCGACGTAGAGGCTTCCCAGCTCCCGAAGGCCGCGCCAGCACCACGCGCTTCCGGAGAAGTAGTAGTTGGTGTCCTTGCGCGTGTCGGCTTCGGCTCCGCCAAAAAGGAGCCCGTGGCCGGGGGCGTCGGGCGGTTGCGACTGGAGACTTTCCTGGCGCAGGCGGAGGAGGTAGCCGGCGATGGCATCGAGTGCCGGGCGATGCGCGTCGAGCCAGGCCGCATCGCCCGTACGGCGGACGTATTGGGCCGCCTGATCCAACAGCTCCGCGTACTCGGCAACGGCCGGGCCGTAGTAGGTAAGCGTGCCGTCGGGGTTGACGAAGCGGTCGAAGTAGTACCCCAGGCGCTCGCCGGCCGCCTGCGCAAAGCCCCAGTCGAGCAGGCAGGTGCAGAGGCTCAGCGTGGTGGGCGGGAAGCTGTCGTGGCGATCGTCGGCGCCCCAGTAGCCGCCCATGCCGTACTTCGGGTGCAAGCCGACGCACCCCGAAAGCGCCCGGGCGATCGCGGCCCGTGCGGCGTCTTGCACACGGCGGTCGGCCACTTCGAGCCGCATACCGCCCTCGAAGAACTCGTCCCACGACCGCTTGAGCCGAAGAAGCGCCGCGAAGAACGCCTTTCCATCCCCCAATTGCTCGAGCGGATCGAGTTGGTAGAATTCCGGGCCGGCGTCGGTGCGTCGCACGCGGACCAGCGTCGTGGGCGACTCCCCCACGTCGGCCAGGGCGCATAGCTCCCAGCCGATGCGTTTCTCGGCGTCCCAATAGCCCTGGTTGACGGCCGGCAGATAGCCGCCGAGCGAGCCGAGCTTGACGTGCCGGGGATGGGCGATGAAATCGTCGGGCAGCACGTCGGCCGGGTCGAACAGCGTCGTCTCCAGCGGCTTGATACGGCCCCATCGGTTGGGCAGGACGCCGATCGCGCCGTCCGGCTGCACGACGTACTTCTTCGCCGACTCGGGCGACCCGAGGAACGTGTACGTTTGCAGCGGAGCGAGGTACGCCGCCACGTCCTCGTAGCTCGGATCATCGCCCGAGGCGAGGACCTTGCTCGCGAGCACGTCCTCCTTGGCGGGTAGCAGTTGCTCGAAGTAGTCGGCCGGAAAGCGGGCGTACGGCCGCTCGATGGCGTCCAGTCGCCCGACCGCCTTGCGAATCTCGGCCACGACGCCCTGCTTGCCGAGATAGACGAACATGCCCCAGTGGTCGAATTCCCGCTCCAGAACGGCGATCGGCTCGGGCTCGGCGAGCGTCGCGGCGAGTCGCCAGCCTTCCAGCTCCCCGTTGACGGGGACCGCCTCGGGCTTGGCATCGGCCGCGGCGGCGAGCGTGGCCGTTTCAGCGTCGACCGCTACGAGCACGGGCATCGCGAGCGCCGCGCGCTCGTCGGGCTCTTCCGGCGGGTAGTACCAGTCGTCGACGGTCGGGCGGAAGTCGGCAAGCGACAGGCCCTCGTCGACCCAGTCGGGGCCCGCCGCGTCGGCCGCGCGACGCAAGCGCGGCCGGGGAAACGCCTCAATCTCGCCTCTCGTCGTAGGTGGCTGGAACGCAGGCCCGGCGAGGAAGAAGCCGTCGACGTTCGTGTTGTTTTTGTCGGCCAGCGAGACGAGCTTCAGCTCGCGCCAGCCCTTCTCCAACGCGCCGAGCGGCACGACCTCGTAGCGCCACTCGTCGTCGCGCAGGTGGCCCCATCCGGCGGTCGTGGCGAGTGCAACACCCCGCGCGACCGCCTTGCCGTCGCAGAACAGATCGAACCGCGAGTCGCTCTGCGGGAGTCGGGCGTATCGGAGATAGAGCGTGGCCTCGGCCCACGGCGCGTCGAGCCAAATCCGATAGACGACGAAATCGCCCTGGCGGCCCGACCAGCTCGATCCCAGGCACTCCCCCCGGGAACCGAACGGGGGCCGATCCGGCCCGACCGAGCCACGCTGGGCGTAGTAGGCCTCGCCTTCGACCCACAAGGCGTCGGGGGTGGCTCCGTCTTGTGCGACGCAACTCATCACGGCGGCCAGTAGCAGGGCAAACATCGTTCGCTCCGTTCTCGATTGTCTGAGGAGGGGGACCGGCGAAATGCCGCCAGTATACCACTCACCCCGACCGTCCCGCCAAACCCGCCGCCCGCATCGGCGATATTGGGCCAGCATCGGGCCGGCTGGGGGCGGCCCCGGTTGTGGGCACGGTCAGGAGACCGTGCCACAACTCGGAGGAGGCCACAACTCGTTGCTGCTGGTCAGCCGCCCCTTCTTGCGGTATCCTAAATGGTTTGTTGGTGGACCACCCACGTGCGTTCGAAAGGTCATCCATGCCCTGGTTTTCGGAGAAGGCGGACCGGATCGGCCCGGAGCGGCTGGAGCAGTTGATGGAGCGAACGGCCGAGGAGGCCCGGGAGCGGATCTGCCGGCATCCCAAGCGGGTGCTCCTACTGCCGCCGGATATCACGCGGATGCACTCCGGGGTCGGCCGGCTCACGGAGCTGCTCTACCGGCACTTCGCCGACGAAGCCGACGTGCACGTCATTCCCACGCTCGGGCAGCACATCCCCCACACGCCCGAGCAAAACCGGGAGATGTTCGGCGCGATCCCCAACGAGCGGATCCACGCCCATCACTGGATCGAGACGACGGTGCCCGTGGGCGAGATCCCCGCCGACTTCGTGCGCGAGACCACCCGGGGCGCGGCCGACTGGGCGCTGCCCATCGTGCTCAACCGGATGCTGATGGAAGGGGCGTGGGACCTGGTGATCAACGTCGGGCACGTGGTGCCGCACGAGGTGCTCGGCTTCGCCAACCACAACAAGAACTACTTCATCGGGCTGGCCGGCAAGGAGCTGATCTGCACCTCGCACATGGCAGCCGCCTGCTGCGGCATCGAAAACAACCTGGGCACGCTCACCACGCCGGTCCGCGCTTGCTTCAACCGGGCCGAGGACGATTTCCTCGGCGACCTGCCCGACCTTTACGTCCAGGTCGTCATGGCCCGAGACGAAGAGGACCGGCTGGTTCACACAGGGGTGTACGTGGGTGACGACTTGGACACGTACCTGGACGCGGCGCGCCAGTCGCGGGAGCAGAACATCACCGTGTTCGACGAGCCGCTCGAGAAGGTCGTCTGCGTGATGCAGGCCGACGAGTTCCATAGCACCTGGGTGGCCAACAAGGCAGTCTATCGCACGCGCATGGCCCTGGCCGACGGCGGCGAGCTGATCGTGATCGCCCCGGGCCTGAAGCGGTTCGGCGAGCAGGACGAAGTCGACCGGCTGATCCGCAAGTACGGCTACGTGGGCACGCCGAAGGTGATGGAGGGTTACGCCCAGAACGCCGACATGCAAGACCTGGCCCACGCCACGGCCCACCTGATCCACGGCTCCTCGGAGGGCCGGTTCACGATCACCTACGCCCCGGGCCACCTCACCCGCGAGGAGATCGAGGGCGTCCACTTCCAATACGCCGACCTCGACGCGACGCTGGCCAAGTACCCGCCCGAGAAGCTCCGCGAAGGCTTCAACGAAGTGGACGGCGAGCGGGTGTTTTTCATCCCCACGCCCTCGGCGGGCCTCTGGGCAACGCGGGAGAAGCTCTACAACCGGCCGACGGGGTTTGAGACGTAGCGCGGAAGGGCCCGGCGCAACGCACGTCGGCGCACGGCAAATCGTCCGCTTAGCCGCCGACGGCACGTCGGCGCACGCTCCTCACCCCCGCGAAGCACTCAGTCCTCCGCTTCCCACCGAACCACCACGCCGCTAGGGAGCTCGCGTCCGGTGCTGCTCTTGAGCATCAAATGCTCGGCCGTGATGTATCCGGCGCCGAGCGTATCGGAGACGAGCTGCTTCAGCCGTGCCGGCCTGAACGGGGGCGTGTGGCAGGTGACGAGCACGAAGCGGCGCTGGTCGGCGGTCAGCTCGGCGCACATGGCGAGCAACCGGGGGAGGTGTTTCGAGAGCCGCCACACTTCGCCCCGCGGCCCGTGCCCGTAGCTGGGTGGGTCGAGGATCACCGCGTCGTACCGGTTTCCCCGGCGGAGCTCCCGTTTGACGAATTTGGTGGCGTCCTCGGCGATCCAGCGGAGGGGCGCGTCGGACAAGCCCGACAGCTCGGCATTTCGGCGTGCCCAGGCGACGACGTTCCGGGCCGCATCGACGTGGACCACCGCGGCGCCCGCGGCGCCCGCGGCGAGTGTGCTGGCGCCGGTGTAGGCGAAGAGGTTGAGCACGCGAAGCGGCGCGACGTCGGGGGGTGTCGATGCTGGGGAAGCCGTGGATGGGGATTGGTGCGTTTCACGCACCCTACGGATTTCCCCGGCGAGCCACTCCCAGTTGGCCGCCTGCTCCGGGAAGACGCCCAGGTGGCCGAACTCGGTACGCTTCAGCTCCAGGACGAGAGAAAAAGGGGACAGGTCTAATTTGCCGGAACGGCCCGGAGGGTGCTTCGTACAAATTAGACCTGTCCCCTTTTTCTCCCGGTGGGTAATCGTCCACCGCTCGGGCAGCGGGCGATCCGACCGCCACTCGCCCTGTTTGCCCTCGATGCGCACGAAGCGCGCGTCGGCCTTTTCCCATAGCGCCGGATCCCCTTTCGCGACACCTTCCGCCGCGGGACAAGGCCGATCCAACACCAGCGGCCCGAACCGTTCCAGGCGCCGGCCGTCGCCGAAGTCGAGGAGTTGGTATTGGTCCACAGCGAACATCTCGGTAGTCAGGCGCTTATCTCCGACGACGCGACGTCTTCCTGTGCGGTCGGTAGCCCGCGGCCGATGCTCCGGGCTTGGTGGGCCGGGCTGGGGTTCGGGGCTGTCGGACGCCTTTGCTCGGTGGTTTGGCAGGGATCAGGCACTCCGGGCCGTCGCCCATCAGGTCGGTGCGGCCGGCTTGTTGGAGGGCTTCGCGCACGTCGCGGTGGTGCTCGGGCTTCCAGTATTGGAGCAGGGCCCGCTGGAGGCGGCGCTCGTGGGTGCCGTTGGGGACGTAGACCTCCCGGCCGGTCATCGGGTCGAGGCCCGTGTGGTACATGCAGGTAGCCACGTCGAACGGGCCAGGGAGGAAGTCCTGGACTTGCTCGGGGCGGTAGCCGGTTCGCTTGAGGTAGAGGGCCAGGTCGATCATCGCCGGCAGGTCGCAGCCCGGGTGCCCGGCGAGGAAATAGAGGACGAGGTACTGCTCCTTGCCCGACTGGGCGCAGAGCTTGTGGAACGCCCGGGCGAAGCGGTCGAAGTCGTCGATGGGCGGCTTTCGCATGCAGCGGAGCACGTCGGGGTCAACGTGCTCGGGAGCCACCTTGAGGTGTCCGCCCACGTGATGGCGCACGAGGTGGCTCAGGTAGGCCGTGCTCCGCTGGGCCAGGTCGGTGCGGATGCCCGAGGCGATGAGCACGCGCTTCACGCCCGGCTGCTTTCGGGCGGCTTTCATCAGCCGGATGAGCGGGCCGTGGTCGGTCGAGAGGAGCTTGCAAATCGTCGGGTGCAGGCAGCTCGGCCGGCGGCATACGGCACGGACCTCGGGCCGGGAGCAGTTCATCCGGTACATGTTGTCGGTCGGGCCGCCCAGGTCGCTGATCGTGCCGGTGAACCCCGGCGCCTCGGCCACGCGCCCGATCTCCGCCAGGATCGACTCCTGGCTGCGGCTTTGGACCACGCGGCCCTGGTGGGCGGCGATCGAGCAGAACGCGCATCCGCCGAAGCAGCCCCGCGCGATCTGGATCGAGTCCCGGACAACCTCGTACGCCGGGATACGTTGCTTCCCGTAGCTCGGGTGCGGACGCCGCGCAAACGGCAGCCCGTAGATGCGGTCCATCTCGCTCTCGGAAAGCGGCGCCTGGGGCGGGTTGACGACCACCGCCTCGCGATCGTGGAACTGGACGAGCGTCCGGGCGCTTTCGGGGTTCATCTCGCGATGGGCCAGGCGCGTCATCTCGGCGAAGGCTCGCTTGTCGCGGGCGACCTGTTCGTAGCTGGGCAAGGTGACGACGTTCTCGGTCGGCCGTGTTTCGCTGGCCCCCAGGCGGTAGACCACGCCGCGGACATCGCGGAGCCGCTCGACCGGCTCGCCGGCATCGAGGCGGCGGACGATTTCGACGAGGGCCCGCTCGCCCATGCCGTAGACGACCAGGTCGGCCTTGGCGTCGAGGATAATCGACCGGCGGACCTTATCGCTCCAGTAGTCGTAGTGGGCGATGCGGCGCAGGCTGGCCTCGACGCCGCCGGCGATCACCGGCACGCCTTTGTGCGCCTCGCGCGCCCGTTGGCAGTAGGCCAGGGTCGCCCGATCGGGGCGGCGCCCGATCCGGCCGCCGGGGCTGTAGGCGTCGTCGTTGCGGACCTTGCGCCCGGCCGTGTAGTGGTTGACCATCGAGTCCATGTTGCCGGCGCTCGTGGCGTAGCAGAGCCGGGGACGTCCGAACGTGCGCCACGGCTCGCACGAGTGCCAGTCGGGCTGGCTCAGGATGGCCACGCGGTAGCCCTCGCTC
>CAZDHR010000161.1:0-14004 GCA_964505295.1 uncultured Planctomycetaceae bacterium | reverse complement strand
GGAGTGGAGGGGGGGGGGGGGGAAAAGGGTGGGGGGGTAGGGGGGGAAAAGGGGGCGGGGGGGGGGGGGTGAGGGGGTGACGGGGGAGCGGTTGGCGGCGTCAGGGGGCGAGCGGGTGACGGGCTCAGCGGGAGAACGCGCACGCCTTCGGCTTGCGGTCAAACGAGTGCCACTTGTCACCCCGTCACCTTGTCAACCCGTCACCCCCGCGTCCCTCACCGCGTTACGCCCCCCACTCTGCCTGAATGCCTCCGTTTTCGAGCCTTCCCAGCTTTGCTCGTCGAAAAGCGCTGCGTGTACGGTAAAATATCGTGATGGGCTTTGAACGGCCCCGACAAACCGCGACCGTAACCGCGTGAGCCCCATGGAAAAAGAGCCGATGGAGAACCGGCCTGAAAGGGGGGGGCCTCGGCCTGACAAGCCGCCTTCCGGACCGGCATGGAACCCCTCCATGATGTGGTTCTTGCTCGCCGGGCTCTTGGTGATCGGCATCTTCTACTTCGGCCAGTCGCCCAAGCGCTCGAAGATTTCCTACGGGCAGTTCCGCGACGACCTGGAGCGGGGAAACGTCGCCGAGGTCCACGTCCAGGGGATGCGGATCTACGGCAAGTTCGGCAGCAAGGAGAGGGACCCGGACCTGCTCCCGGAGTTCTACACGGTGGTGCCCCCGTACGTGCTGGAAGATCGCCAGCTCGATGACCTGCTGTGGCAGAAGCTCGGGGGAAAGTACTCCGCGGAAGAGCCGCCGAACAATGATGCGCTGCTGATGGGGGTCTACGTGCTGGTCACGTTCCTGCTCCTGGCCGGCGTCTGGTTCATGTTTCGGCGGACCCAGGATCGGGTGCTCGGCGGCGGCGTTCTTGCCGGGTTCGGCAAGAGCCCGGCGAAGCGGTACGAATCGGGCGACAAGCCGATCACGTTCGACGACGTGGCCGGGCTGGAGCAGGTCAAGCACGAGCTGGAGGAGATCGTCGAGTTTCTCAAAGACCCGGAGAAGTTCCAGCGGCTCGGGGGCCGGGTGCCCAAAGGGGTGCTGCTGATGGGCCCGCCGGGCACCGGGAAGACGCTTCTAGGGCGCGCGGTGGCCGGCGAGGCGGGCGTCCCGTTTTTCTCGATCAGCGGGTCGGAGTTCATCCAGATGTTCGTCGGCGTGGGGGCAAGCCGCGTCCGCGACATGTTCGTCACGGCCAAGCAGGCCGCCCCGTCGATCCTGTTCATCGACGAGATCGACGCGGTGGGGCGCCATCGCGGTGCCGGTTTGGGCGGTGGGCACGACGAGCGCGAGCAGACGCTCAACCAGATCCTCAGCGAGATGGACGGCTTCACGCAGAACGAATCGGTGATCGTGATGGCCGCCACCAACCGTCCCGACGTGCTCGACCCGGCCCTGTTGCGACCCGGCCGCTTCGACCGGCACGTGACCGTGGATCGGCCCAACTATCGCGGGCGATTGGCCATCTTCCGGGTCCACTGCCGCGAGGTGCCGGTGGCCGACGACGTCGACCTGGAGCGGCTGGCGGCGGGCTCGGCCGGCCTGACCGGGGCCGACATCCGCAACGTGGTCAACGAAGCGGCCCTTTCGGCCACCCGGCTCGAAAAAGACGAGGTCGAAATGAGCGACTTCGACCTGGCTCGCGACAAGGTGCTGATGGGCTCCAAGCGGGAGGAGGTCCTCGTCGGCAAGGAGAAGCTGATGACCGCCTATCACGAGTCGGGCCACGCGCTGTTGGCCTGGCTGATCCCCAGCTCGGATCGCGTGCACAAGGTATCGGTCATTCCGCGGGGCCGGGCCCTGGGCGCGACCCAAATCCTGCCGGAGGAGGACCGGCTGAACATCAGCGAGAGCGAATTGCACACGCGGCTGGTGTTCCTGCTGGGCGGCCGCATGGCCGAGAAGATCCGATTCGACGAGTTCACCGCCGGCGCCGAGGACGACCTGAAGAGGGCGACCCAACTGGCCCGACGCATGGTCACCCATTGGGGCATGAGCGAGCGATTGGGGCCGGTGGCCTTTCGCGCCCACGAGGAGCATCCGTTCCTGGGCCGCGAGATGTCGGAGCCTCGGGAGTTCAGCGAGCACACCGCGCAGGTCATCGACGAAGAGATCGTCCGCATCCTGCGCGAGGCTTCCAAGCGGGCGGAAGACCTCCTCCAGGAGCATCGCGACAAGCTCGATGCGCTGGCCTCGGCCCTGGACCGGGAGGAAGAGCTCGACGAGCGCCAGATCGAGGCCCTCATCGGGCCCGCGACACCCAAGCCCCCCGAAGCAGGCGATTCGCCCCCCGCCGGCGCGCCTTCCGGCGACGAAGCGTCGAAGGAAGCCTGAGGATCGGCCGTGGCTCCGGCCCGGGCACGCGCATGCTGATGTTGCGCTAGCCCGATATCCTTCGGGAAAGCGACAGGCTTGTTCCCACCAACCCGAAGCGCAAGCGAGGAAGAACTCACGTCGCAAGTCATTTTCTCGCTTGCGCTTCGGGCTGGTGGGTACAACGTCGCTAGCACTGAAGGCGCAACATCAGAAGGCGCAAGAGCCGTTGAAAAATCGTGGCGACAATGCGATAGTGGATCTTTTGGACGGCCGGGCGACGAAGCCGTGGTCTGAGAATCGGCCAGACGGAGGCCGGATCGAATCACGGGACCGCTCGTCGGCGGTCGAGGCGTGCAAACATCCGTCGGCGGGGGCCCGCCTCCAATTGTCCCCAGCCGCGAAGGGAGGAAACCGGTGCAACGGTTCATGCTCAAGTCCAAGATTCACCGGGCCACGCTGACCGGCACGGAGTTGGAGTATGAGGGGAGTATCGCGATCGATCGCACCCTGCTCGAGGCGGCCGACATGCTGCCCGGCGAACAGGTCCAGGTCCTCAATCTCAACACGGGCGCCCGGTTCATCACCTACGTAATCGAAGCCGAGGCAGGCTCCGGGACCATGACGCTCAAGGGGCCGGCCGCGAGGCTCGGGGTCGCCGGAGACAAGCTCATCGTCCTGACCTACTGTGCGGTCTCGGAAGAGGAAGCTCGGTCGCACGCCCCGAAGGTCGTCTACGTCGACGAGCAAAACCGGCTGCGGGCCGGATCGTAACGCCGTTGCCCGTCGCCGATGGGCAGTTGTGCGATTCCGGCCGCGTGGAACGCTCGCCGTGCTGTTCCCAGGGTCGCCGATTCCGGCGAATGCTACAGTTTCTTGGCTCACCTTCTGGTCTTGCCACGCGCAACAATTCCGTCCCATTGGGGGGTTCGCCAAGTGCCGTCGACATCGCTGATTTTTCAAGAGCTGGGGATCTCGGCGCTTTTGGGCCTGTTGGTAGGGCTGCAACGAGAGCACACGACCCTCGGCATGCCCGGAATGCGGACCTTTCCGCTGATCACCGTCTTCGGAACGGTCGCTGCGCTGTTGGGACTCGAGTTCGGTGGCTGGGTCGTTGCGGCCGGGCTTTTGGGGATCGTCGCCGTGTTGGCGTTTCCGGCCTTCGTTCGGATCCGGCAAGAGGAGCCCGATCCCGGCACCACCACGGCCGTGGCCGTGCTGCTGATGTACGGCGTGGGGGCGCTGTTGGTGTTGCTGCCGGAGCGGATGGGCGTGGCGGTCGCGATTGGCGGCGGCGTGGCCGTGCTGCTTCAGTTCAAGCCCGAGCTGCACCGGTTCGCCAAGAAGCTGGGGGACGAAGACCTCCGGGCGATCATGCAGTTCGTGCTGATCACCTGCGTCATTCTGCCCGTGCTCCCCAACCAGGCGTACGGCCCCTTGGAGGTGTTCAACCCGCGTCACACGTGGTGGATGGTGGTGCTGATCGTGGGGATGAGCTTGGGGGGGTACATCCTCTACAAGTTCCTCGGGCGCGACGTGGGGATCCTGCTGGGCGGCATCCTGGGCGGGGCGATCTCCAGCACGGCGACCACCGTGAGTTACGCCCGGCAGGCAAAAGCCCCGTCGGCCGACCTCCGGGTGCCGGCCATCGTGATCATGATCGCCTCGACGATCGCGTTCGTCCGGGTGTTGGTGGAGATCGCGGTCGTGGCCCCCGAGTTCCTCGTCTCGGCGGCTCCGCCGGTGCTGATCCTGATGCTCTTGACGATGGCTCCGTCTCTCTGGGTTTGGTATCGGGTCCGCAGAGAGCCGAGCCGGATGCCGGAACAGGAGAACCCCACGCAACTGAGATCGGCCGTCTTCTTTGCGGCCATGTACGCCGTCGTGTTGTTTGCGTTGGCCGCGACCAAAGCGTACCTGGGCAACCAGGCGCTTTACAGCATCGCGGCGTTATCGGGCCTGACCGACATGGACGCCATCACGCTGTCGGTCGCCGGGATGGCGAAGACCGACGCCTGGGTTGCCCGCGAAGGCTGGCGATTGATCGTCGTCGCGGCGATCGCGAACCTCGCGTTCAAGACGATCCTGGTCGGTTTCCTGGGCAACCGTCGCCTGCTGGGCCAGATCGCGCTTCTCTACTGCCTGCCGCTGGTCGGCGGCCTGGTATTGGTTTTCTTCTGCTGGCGGTAGCAGTGGAACGCGTTGCGGCCGGCGGGCTGCACGCGACGCGAGTCTACACGGCAGGGCCCGGCCGGGGGGCGATCGACGACTCGCGGCGATCCTCGGCCCGGTTTCGCTCGAGCGACGCGGGGACTTCTCTGCCGTTCATCGATAGGGGCGAGACCCTACGGATGGTGACGAACGCCTCGGCCGCGCGAAGCCCGACCTGACAGCCCCGCCATCGAGCCAGCGCTTCGACCGCCTCGATAGACCGGGCGTCGGGGAAGGACCGAATCTGGCTTTTGTAGCACTCCAACGCGCGAAGCTTTTTGTCCAGGTAGAGGCCGACGTCCACCCATTGACTGGGGCAAAAAGCCGGTTCCACGTAGGGAAGATTCCAGTGGGTTTCGGAGACGGTTTCGTAGGCGAACACCTCGCGGATCTTCCGGCCGACGTCGGTGCAGGGGCGCCAGGCCACGGAGAAGGAGTGCGTCAGTTCACGATGGTCCTTGTGGATGTCGTAGAGGAAGGGGACGTAGAGCACGTCGGGCTCGACGCGTCTGACCAGGTCCATGGTCGTTTTGTTCACCTTCCACACCGCCTGATCGGCCACGCCGACGGCCGGGATTTCCTCGAAGATGGTCTCTCGGACCCCGAGAAGGGCGTGGGCCCCCCGCGCCTCCTCCCGGAGGAGGTCCCAAGCTTCCCGGGGCCACAAGGGGTGGGGTTCTTCCAGGCCGTGTCCGGTGAGAACGGCCACCACCACGTGATGTCCCTCGTCGGCGTAGCGGGCGATGGTGCCTCCGAGTCCGAGGACCTCGTCGTCCGCGTGTGGAGCAACGACTAGTATTTTCATATTACTTGATATCGGTTAGTCGCCCCATGGATTCCTCGATCCGCGCGAGCCTGGCCTGCAACTGCGTCACCTGGCGCCGCAGCCGGTGGATTTCATCTTGAGAAGCGTACCCGAGACGCGTCCCGACTTGGAGCAAGCCGGCCGCGGCGGGCGGCGCGGGGCCGTCGGCGTTGGCGTCCTCGACTTCCACAAGCCAGAGAAGGCCGTCGCCGGTCTGCACGAGCGCCCCCTTCTCGGCGTCGGTCAGCAGGACCCGACCGGCCACGCCCGACCACGGAAGCGAGTGCTCCGGCTCCGCCCGCCAGACGATCAGCTTGTGCCGTTTGAGGTAGGTGTAGGCTCCCGGATGCGGGCGCGAGGCGGCGCGAATGAGGGCGTGGATCCGCTTTGCCGGCCAGGACCATTCGATCAGTCCGTCCTGGGGCGCGCGACGGCCATAGTGGGTGGCTTGGGCGTCGTCCTGAGCGATGGGGTCCCAATGGCCCGCCAGCAGTTGAGGGATCCAGCGGTCCAAAGCCCGATCGATGGCCGCCATCTGCTTGGCGACCACGTCGCCGGCATAGTCGCTCGGGGCCACGTGATACGGCTCCTGGACGAGGATCGGGCCCGTGTCCATGCCTTGGTCGATCAGGAAAAAGCTGGCGGCCCCGGAGCGAGCCTCCATGGTAAGCCAGGCGACCGGCGCGCGGCCTCGTCCCTCGGGAAGCCAGGTGGGATGGAATCCGACGCATCCCAGGCGAGGCAGACCGAGCAGTTCGTTGTGGACAAGCTGCGAAAGCCCGACCGCGAACAGCAGGTCCGGCTTCCACCCGCGAACCATCTCAACGCTCTTAGGGTCGTTGACGTTGTGGAAATCGGCGTACGGCACGCCGGCCTCTCGGGCCAAATCATCCAGACGCCGGTAGGCGGACGTGCGGGGCGCGGCGGCCGCCTCGAGGCCGAGCACGCCGACCACGTTGCACTCGTGCCGGAGCAGACCTTCCAGGATCCGACGCGTGCTGACGACGGCGCCGGCGACGACCATCCTGGGGCACGTCGGCACGACATCCACCGGCTGTTGGCTCATGCCGGCTCCTCTTCGTACGGCTTGTGGAACCGCCGTTCCCCACAGAGGGCTACCAACGCGGTCTGCCAGAGGACCCACAAATCGAGACGGGCCGACAGCCGCATCACGTAGTCGCGGTCGTACCTCCACCGTTCCGGCCAGGAGAGATAGACGTTGCCGTGCACTTGGGCCAAGCCGGTCAGACCGGGGCGCACCTCGAGCCGCACGCGCCCAATCTCATCGAGCTCCTGTGCCTGCCGCGGAAGGGCGGGCCGTGGGCCGACGATCGACATGTCCCCCCGAAGCACGTTCCAAAGCTGAGGAAGCTCGTCGATCTTGAAACGCCGCAGGAAGCGCCCCACGGGCGTCACGTCCGGGTCGCCGGGCAGCACCTCGTGCGTCGACTCGCGAGGCACGTCGAACATCGTCCTGAACTTGTAGAGCAGGAACGCGCGTCCATGGCGACCCAGACGCGGCTGGACGAAGAACACGGGGCCGCGCGAATCGAGCCGGACAAGCAGTGCGACCACCACGAAGACGGGCAGAGAGAGCGCCAGGCCAAGCACGGAAACGACGACGTCGAAGACCCGTTTCCACCCGGGCTCCCGGGTTTTCCGGCGAGGTGCTGACGGCGCTGGAGTCATCGAAGTCGAATCCCTTCCGGAAGATCGAGCATCCAAGACGGCACCGCTAGCAACGACGGCATGCGTGCCGCTCGATGTCCATGTCCACTGCTGATCCATGCGTCCTTCGGAACCCGCGCTCGCCAGTCACGGTCGGCGATCTGTGCTCCGTCCGAGGCCCCCGGAAATCGAATGGATGGCTCGTGGCCAAACGTCGCAGCGCGTCGAGATCGGCCCCCATAGAGTGTCACTTCATCACGTCGTCAACGGCTGCGAGGCGCTCTCCAGCCACAGTCCGGCCGGCATCCGTAGGGATCTGGATCGTTCGGAGAATGGTAAAGGCAAGCCAATCCCGCCGCAAGGTCAAATCTGCACACCCTATGGCGAGGAGCCCCACCCCCAGGGCCCTTGCTTCACGAGAGCCACCCACGCGACGGCTCGCCCGGAAAAGGTGACAGCCACCAAATCTGGCGAAGGTGGAGAAGATCGCGCCTGGCAGAATACGTGAATTACCCAAATTTGGTGGCTGTCACCTTTTCCAAGGCGGATCCCCGCCCTCCGACATGCCTACCGCGGACAGCGGCGGGCTTTCCGGCCCCGGCGCGCCGTCGGACGAGAAGAGGTCGTCGTGCTGCGTCTGGGAGAGCCGGATCACCAGCAGCTTCTGCTCCTTCTGCCCCGAGGTGTCCTGGGTGAAGAAGTGGTGGCCCAGGCTCGACAGGCGGTCGGGAAGACCGCTGACCACCAGCATCTCCTCCGCCGTGAGCGTGACCGACAAGGCGAGGTTGTCGAACACCTCGCGCGACCGGCTGGTCTCCATGCGGAATGCGTACTGCCGCCCCACGTAGCGGGGCACGTGCTCGCCGTAGTGCAGCTCCGGCACAAGCTCGAGCCGCACGCGGCCGTCCGGCTCGGCGCAAGCTGCGACGGCCAACACGCCCTGCGCGTCGGGATAGCTTCCGCCGCAAACACCATCCTCCGTGCACAGCAGCACGTCCCGCTGCTCACAGACGTCGGAGGTGAAAATCTCACGGCGCTCTCCGCCGCGGATCTGCAGGTGGCGCCGCACCACGGTCGGCGTCGTCTCCAACTGTTCGAGACCGACCTGCTGGCACTCGCCGCTGGGAGCCGGTTTGCCGCTGAGCTCCAGCAGCCGGGCAAGCGCCAGCGGCATGCGCCCGCCAACCACTCCCGCACGGAACCCGTTTCGGGCAAGGCACTGGCGGAGCTCGCAGGGGAGACGTTGCTCGTCGATCTCGTCCCACAACGGTCCGTCGGCCTCCTCGTCGCCCAACGGGAAACGGACGAAGAAGATGTCCAGCACACAACTTCCGGGCGACATGCTCGGCGGCGTCAGCGGTTTTCCGCGCGGTGCCGGGATCGACGTGCACCCGGCCATCGCCACGACGACCAACGACGCCATCCGCAGTCCAATCCGACTCCAGAACGACGACATCCGGCCAGAGACCTACCCACAAGACAAGCGAAGGGGAGAATTGGGTCGCGCCTGACCGCGGCCCACGGAGTTGGGGCGGGAAGGGTAGTCGCAACGGGCCCGGAAGTCAAGCAAGGATCGGGGGACGTGCCCCCTGTCAAGATGGGTAACCTAGGATTCCCCTGGTGCCAGCGCGAGTCGCTTCAGCGCCTTGAGCATTCCCAGGACTCGCTTGCGAGAGATCTCCCGCCAGTTGGAACGCTTGTGGTGGAGGATGGCCTCGCGGAACCCCTCGTACACCTTAGCAAGATCAGGAGGCAGCGGCGGCAGGTTCTCCCACGTTTCGCCCGGCGGCGAAGAAGCGGACTGCTGGGCCGACGGGCCCAACGGGTCCGTCATTGCGGGGGAGAGCGCCCCGGCCTGCTCCGCGGCGTCGTCCGAATGCAGGGCTTGGACGACGCCCGGGGCCTGCCCCAACGTCTGCTCATACGACGGGTCGAGTGCCGGGTCCACGTCTTCGTCCTGCTCGGCGGCGATCACGTCCTGCGGCCAGGGCTTCTGGTCGGCGGGGGCCCCGATTGCCTCCCAGCGAGTGGTCCGCATCTGGGCGACCGACCAGCGATTCTCGACCGCCCCTTCCAGCCACATCTCGGCGTCGTGCCATTCCGAGGCGGCCTGGAAGTGGCTCCAATAGAGGCCCGGGTATTGATCGTAGACCTCGCCGAAACGCTCGTAGACGCGCCGCAGCCGCCCCACGTGCTGGGGGCTCACGTTCCCCACGCGCCGGCTCCACGCCTCGTCGGTGTAGGCCCGCGACGGCGCGTCGGCCTCCATCAGGCGACTGCGCCACTCGGAGATGATGCGGCCCTTCTCCCAATTGGTCGTGCTGATCAGCCGGTTCCAGCGGCCCACGTGCTTGGTCGACACGTCCTCGACGGCGGCCATTTCGGGGCCGTCCTGTTGGTCCGCATCGTTAGCCAGTAGGGGGTCGTCCATCGGGCAAGTCCTTTTGCTGAAAGGCCTTCGGCGCTGGCGGCGGTCCGGCGGCGTACATTGCGTGCCAAGCCCATCAGGTGCAGCCACCACCGCGGGAAACCGGATTGTAGCACGACGCCCGCTTCGGCATCCAGGAGCCGTCAAGCGGTGCGCCATCGCGGCGGCCGATGCGCTCGCGATTTGCGGGCGAAGATGAACGTCGCGCCCTGCGGAAAACCGCCGGTCGAGAGGAACGCCGAGGGGAAAACGTGTCGATTCAGGCGTCAACCGACCACCGGCGTTGAGCGCGCTGTGCGGCGCCCCGGTAACGGGCGCCCGCTGATCCGGGCGATTACCGCTCGATTTCGGTGGCCTGCGCCGCAGGCGCCTGGGGCGGGGCCACGTCGGCCGGGGACGCCTCGGGCGACGCCTCCGCAGCTTCGCTGGCCATGTCGATCATCGGGGCATCCTTCGCGATCGAGGCCGCCACGTTGCCCCCGGGCGGCCCGACCACCCGCAACACGAAGCGGACACGGTAGCGCCCGGAATCCCGATCGAACCGATCGCCTTCAGCGGGCAAGGCTGGCGGCTGCGCTTCGGCCGGCTCTTGCTGAGGCATCTGTTGCGCCTCCGCCCCTCCCCTCGCTTCGGCCGGCCCGGCTGGCGGGGCGGATTGCATTTGCGCGCCGAACGCCCTGGCGGCTCCGGGGCGTGCCGCGCCGGCACCCGGCCCCATGAGAGAGGACCGCAACTTGGGCTCTGCGCGCTGTTGGTCTGGGGCCATGGGCGGTTGCGAAACCGCCGTGCCCGCTTTGCCTTCTTTTTGAGCCCGACTGGGCACGGGCTGTGCCTCCACGCCGAGCGCTGTGCTCGGCTCGGCTTTCTGCCTGAGCAGACGGTCGTACCGGAACCGCCATGCCAAATCGAGCACCTTGTCCACATCGGCCCGGCTCGCCTTCTGCTGGGCCGCCTCGGCGGCGGCCGGTTTGCCTACCGTCTGAACGTCTTCGTAGAGCGCCTCGCCGGCTTGCCGCTGGGCGGCAACCTGCCCGTCGGCCCCCAAATGCCCCAAGCCTCGCGACACGGCCCCGGGATCCAGCGTGTACGAAAGCGAGGGAAACTGGCTGGGTCGGTCGTGCAACTCGGCCAACAGGGCCTTGATCTGGCCGGGGGTGGCCTCGACGTCGACCTCGACCACCTCGAAAGGCTTACCCGCCACGCCACCAAGCTCGGGATGGTCCGCCGGACCGATTGGCTCGGCCGCGGAAATGCGCCCCAGCATCCGTCCCCCCGCCATGGCGCCCGTCATTTCGTGTCTATCGAGCAGTTCCTTGAAGACGTTGCCGCGAAGGGCCTCGGCCGTCACATCGCACGAGACGACCAACAGCAGGTCGGGCTGCCGCACGCCCCGGCGGCGGCGCTGGCCCGCCTTGGCCGGCAGCGACTCGGCAACCGCTCCGATTTCCGACGCTTTCGCCTTCTTCCCCGCCTCGGGCGCTTTCCCCTTGTACACTTCACGTTTGGCAACCCGAGGCGCCTCGGGCCTGCCGCGATCGTCGGCAAGGCCGGCCTGACCAGCCATCCCACCGACCCCACCTCGATAACCGTCCCCCGCCCGGCGAGGCTTCGGCGATCCCTTTGCGGGCTGCTCGATAGCCACCGGGGGCGCGGCCGCGGGCGCCGGGGCCGTGGCCGCCAGGGCACGGCGAGTCGCCGTCTCGGCCGCTTCGCGTTCCTCTGCCTCGCTCTCCACCCATTCCAATTCCGTTGATCCGGCCGGGCGTCCGCCCACGGGCATCTCGGCCGGGGCGGCTTCCTCCGCGACCAACACTTCCACCGCCTCTTCTCGCGCCTGGATCGACGGAGCCGGACTCGCCGTCGCCGCGGCCTTGTCGGCGTCGGCCGCCGACTTCATGGCGACCGAGGGGGCGAGCGGCCCGGTGAGCGTGTCGGGCTTCATCACCATCAGCAGCACGACGACCGCCACGGCCACGGCCGACCAGACGAAATTCCGCGGCCGGGTCACCCGGCGGACGATCGCCCGCCATCGAGGCACCTGGTCTTCAGCCGATTCGTGCTCGCGGGCTCGAGCCGGCGCCGGCTGGGTGGGCATCTGGCGTTTGGCCCGGCTCACGACCTCTTCGCTGATATCGCGGCCGATCTCGTGCCGCGGGAGCGCCTTCACCGACGAGCTGAGCGCGCGCAGCTCGTCGACCAGTTGCCGGGCCTCGGGATCGGCCGCCAGCAACCGTTCGACCTGCGCTTGCTCGTCGGCGGTCAATTCGCCGTCGAGGTAGGCGCTGAGCAGTTCGTTTTCCGGCACGTTCTTCATCACACGTCCCCGTCCGAGCGACAGGCAAAAGCGAGCCGCCCGAGGCAAATCGGGACAAAGGTCCGAGGCAGGAAAACGCTCACCCTGTCACCCTGTCACCCTGTCATCCCCTCGCCGCCCATCACTCATCCATCAGCGGTAGGCCCTTCAACTCGTCGCGCAATTGTAGCCGCGCCCGGTGCAGCCGGCTTCGGACCGTGCCGATCGGCACATCGAGTATTTCGGCAATCTCCTCATAGCGGCACCCGTCGATCTCCCGCAAAACCAGCACCGCCCGGTGTTCCTCGTTCAGCCCGGCGATGGCCTGCCGCACTTGTCGGCACCGCTCGTCGCGTTGGGCCCGTTCTTCCGGGCCAAGCCCGGGATCGATCGGCTCCGATCCGCACGACTCCCGGGCCTGCTCGACCGACAAGGTCGGCTTTCTTCGCCGCCGGTGGCTGGCAGCCATGTTGAAGGCGATCCGGTAGAGCCACGTATAGAACGCGCTCTCTTGCTTGAACGTCTTCAACTTGAGGAACGCCTGGACGAAGGCCTCCTGAGCAATATCCAGGGCGTCCTCGGGGCTGCCGACCACGTGGACGAGCGTGTGGTACAGCCGGTCCTGGTACTTGCGGACCAACTCGCCAAACGCCGCCGACTCGCCGGCCAGCGTCTCGTGGATCAATTGGGCGTCGTCGCTCACAGCCGGTTCACTGAATGAGACGCGAACGAAGGGCCGAAAGTTCCCCCGGGGGTTCCGCAGCCTGGGAGAATCGAGGTGACCGCACGCGCGGCGCCCCTCATCATCCCGTGCCCGGCCTCGGTTGTCAAACCCTTGTTACAAAGCGACTTGCGTTGGCCTTCCCCCCCGGAAGCGCGTCGCCTGGGCCGTCATCATATACCCCAATCGGGGATGGCGTCAACGGCAGCTCACCGCACCCCCGAGCGTTCCCGCCTTCCACATCGTATACTGGCACCCGATCGAGGTTGCCCCGCAATGTTCGATCGGCAGCTCAGGATGCTGCGGCTCACAATCGCCATTTCGGGCTCGCCCCGGGAGGACTTGAGATGCGGAAACGATGGGTGCTCGTGTCGGCGGTGGCATTGGCCTGCCTTGCAGTCCAAGCGGTCGGGGACGAAGACGTCGGGGCCTTGCGCCTGGTGCCGTTTCCCAAAGAAGCGCGTTTCGAGCGGGGCACGTTCGCGCTGGACCGCCCGCTGGTCCTGGAAGCGCCCGCCGACGTAAGCAAGCAGCTCGGGCGGATCGTGGAGGACGAGCTCGCGCGGGCCGATTTCCCGCCGCCGGAGGTTCGCGGTATTGAGAAGGGCTGCGAGCTGGTACGGTTGTCGGCGAGCCCCGGCCGACCACTGCCGTCCGTGGCTTTTCGGCCCGAAGCCACCGAGGAGGACTACCGCCTGACGGTCGCCCCCGACGAGATCGTCGGCGCCGCCCCGGGCCGCCAAGGGCTCTTCTACGGCGTGGCCACGCTCTGTCAGCTCATCCGCGCCAACCGTCGCGACGGCAAGCTCGCGTGCCTGACGATCTCCGACTGGCCCTCGCTCCGCTGGCGCTGCTTCCAGGACGACATGACCCGGGGCCCCAGCTCCACGCTCGATACGTTGCGGTTCGAGGTCGCGCTCGGCGCGCACCTCAAAATGAACCTGTTCACCTACTACATGGAGTATCAGTACGCGTTCAAGAAGCACCCGCTCATCGGGCCGAAAGACGGCTCGCTGGAGCCCGACGATCTGCGGGCGCTGGTCGAGTTCGCCGGACGGCACCACGTCGACGTCCTGGGCAACCAGCAGTCGTTCGGCCACTTTTCACGGATCCTGGCGCATGAGGAGTACGCGGATCTCCAGGAATTGCCGCACCTGTTGTGCCCGGTCAAGGAGGGGTCGTACGAGCTGCTGGACGACATGTACTCCGAGGTCTGCCCCTTGCTGCCGTTCGAGATGTTCAACGTCTGCTGCGACGAAACGTGGGGCCTGGGCACGGGCCCGTCGAAGAAGCTGGCCGACGAGATCGGCGTCGGCGGCGTCTACGTAGGGCACGTCCGCCGCATCCACGATCTTCTCAAAGAAAAGTACCAGAAGCGGATGATGATGTGGGGCGATATCATCCTCAAGCATCCCGACCACCTCGACAAGATCCCCAAGGACACGGTCATGCTCACCTGGGGTTATAGTCCCAAGCTGAGCTTCGAGGACCAGATCATCCCGTTCGCCGAGTCCGGCTACGAGTTCTTCGTCTGCCCCGGAATCAGCAACTGGAGCCGCATCCTACCCGACTT
>CAZDHR010000160.1:0-14041 GCA_964505295.1 uncultured Planctomycetaceae bacterium | reverse complement strand
GTCGACCGGCACCCGGAAGTGGGCCGACCCGTCGCTTTCGACGGGCACCTCGCCGATCACGCGGACCGGGGCCCACGCCCAGAAACCGAACTTCCGCTCCCACGCGTTGCCCGGGATCCATCGCATGGCCCCGACCCGGTCGTCCAGCGGCCACCCGATCCGTTGCGAGATGCGAAGGTGCTTGACCGCGCCGCGAGGCACCCCGTCGAGCCCGTGGTAGACGTCGCTCACGTAGCAGGTGGCGAAGTCGCAGGCCGGCTCGGTGGCGTCGGGCATCACCGGCGGCCGGCGACGCTTCTTGATCGGCATGGGAAACGAGCACGAGTAGATCAAGTCCCGGTGGATCAGCTCCTTGTTGCCCCAGACGTCGATCAGGTAGAGCGAAAACCCGTTGGCGTTCTCGCCGCCGCCCGTGCCCGACGGCGGCCGGGCATGCGAATACGACGCCAGAAAACACGTCTCGGAAAGCGCCCAGGGTGTTTGGTACAATCCGCCTTGGTCGGGCACGCCTCCCTCGGGCACGGCTTCCCCGGGCGGCGGCCCTTCCTGCGGAAGCGTGTGCGGCGTGACGCTCCGGATCGCCCCCGGCTCGTTGATCCCGCGCGTCGGGTCGATCACCACCACCGGCCCATAAGCAAACGTATGATGGCCCGTGGCGATCGAGACCAGCTTCGAGCTGCCGGGAATCGAGCGCGTGTCCCGGAGGCCGAACGGGGCGCGGAGGTGCTGGTTGAACACGGCGTCGGCCTTGGTTCCGTCGGGCCGGACCTGCCAGATGGCGTGGACCTCGAAGAAGTGTCGCTCCTGGTATTCCCACCGGGTGTAGGCGACCAGGCCGCCCGCGAGGCTGTGCGGATAGCGGTCGATGTCCTTGTTGTCGCTGAGCCTCCGCAGGTCCTTCCCATCCGGCGAGACCGCGTAGACGTTGATCACCGTATGATCGGCCGAGAACCGGCCGCATTCCGACGAGCGGCCCGAGCGGTCGGAAGCGAACACGATCGTGCCGTCGGCGCAGTAGGTCGGCTCGAAGTCGCTCCAGTACCGATGGTCGGTGATCTGGCGGAGGCCCGTGCCGTCGAGGTTCACCTCGTAGAGGTGCGTCGGCTCCTGGTCGCCGCGAAGCAGGAACACGTCGTTGCCCCGCACCGTGTCCCACTTGGGCGGCCAGTCGGGCTGCTTGGCAAAGGCGAACACCACTCGGTCGGCGTCCCACCAGAGGTCCATGCCGTGGACGTGCCCGGGGCCGAGCTGCCCAGTGAGCACGCCGCGGACCTCACCGCCCGGGTCGAGGCCCGTCTTCACGCAGACGTCGCCGCCCGGCTTGTGACACCACGGATACTGCGAGCCGGTGATGTTTCGGTGCGAATGGGCCGGATGCCGCAGGGTGAACGCGAGCCGGTCGAAGTCGACCGCCGCGTTGGCCATCACGATGGGCCGCGCCGCCCGGCGTGCCGCCAGCCAGAGCCGCCGATGGCCCGTGATGTCCTCCGGCGCCGCTTCGACGCGCCGGGCAAGCTCGTCGCGGATCGACTCCAGTTTGTCGAGCTGACCGGCGACCATGGCTCGCCGATCGGGCGAGGCCGACGCCAAGACCTCCGACGCGGCCCCGTGCGCCCGGCCAATGATCGCCCCGACGGAGCCGAGAAGCCGCTTGCCGTCGTAATGGACGTTCCAAACGACGGCCAGCCGGGCGTAATCGGCCTCCAGGAGGAAGTCGGCGTCGAGCTTGGACCACTTCTCGAACCACGCGGGCGGGTCGGGCCGTGGCCAGCGGATCTCCTGGCCGCCGTTCTCCCTTCCCACCTTGGTGGCAATGGCCCACTCGGCCAGGGCACGGACGAACGGGTCGTCGTGATCGAGCAGCCCGGCCGCCAGCGCCGCCCGGTCGTCGTCCAGCCCGTCCCTCTGGGCAATCCGCCACAACAACTCCGCCACGGCGGCCGGGTCCACGCAGGAGCCCTCTTCGACGAGAGCACTCAACACCGACGGCGTGCCCTCTTCACCCGCGGCCAAAGCAACGGCGAGCCCGTCCAAGGCATCCGGCGCCGCGGCCGTTTTCACGTCGCCCGCCAGCAGCCTCGCCACCTGGCCGTGATCGCCCGACGTCAAGGCCGACGCGTACTTCGCCGTGAATGGGTTGGCCTTTTTTGGAACGGCGACGCTTGTGCCGGGCAAAAGGGCAAGGATCGTCGCGCCCAGAAGAGAGGTCGTCAGCCGGTAATTCGTCGCCAATCGCAACATTCGCCTTACCTCGGTCGTCGGCTCGTCCGGGTGCCCCCTCCCGGCTACGATTATAGACTCGCCGTCGGCCGCACATCAAGCCCGCGTCGCGTGCGCAAGTGCTTTACGCCAAACGAGTTCGCGGCGGGGGTGAGGGTTCGGTCGGTGTGCTTGTGGATGCGTGCCGCGTGAAGCCGAGTGGTGCAACGGATGGCGTCTCGTCATGCGAGAAAGCCGAGCAGGCCGGGCTGCCTCAATTGTTCATGTCCTACGGCGATCGGCTCTGCTGTGCGTACTTGCGACACCCGACGACGCGGAGGAATCTTCGGAAGGATCGGGAGTTCTCGGCGACGCGGCACGGCTCCTGGTGCTCGGCGATTTCCAACGCATCCTTGCGCTTGTGGTACGCGTCTCCTTTCGACAGATGTCGCAATTCCGCGGTCGCATCGACGACGTTATCGGCCTTGTCCGGCGTTACCCTCTCCTCGAACCGCTTCGTAACCTGAAACCTGCCCCGCATCCCCTTCAAGGCGTCCACGTCGGCGATGAGCCAATTCTCGAACTTGAGCGTCTTGACGACCACGTGCACGCCGGGCCAACCGAGGCTGACCAAAGCCTGCTGAATGCTCTTGGCGAACTCGCAGGGACAGCGGCCGGGATCCTCGCAGTCAATCAGCACCACGAAAGTCTGTGCGCCATCCGCCCGCAGGGTCGCCAGCTTCTTGGTCGCGGCAAGTGCAATCTGTCCTGGCGGCGCGTGCGGTTGCATGAGGGCATGAGCCGCTGTCAATCGTCGAGCGGGAGCCCTGATCTTTGGCAGGAGGCGTCGGAGCGCGAGCAATTCCGCCTTCCCTTCCACGACGATGCCGACCTTCACCGATCTCCTCCCGGAACGGCTTGCGGCAGCAACCCGGAGTCCAGATAGTCCGAAAGGCGGAACTCGCCGCGCTCCCAAGCACTCCTGAGTTTGCGATTGATACTGCCGAGATTTTTCAGTCGCGTCTGGCCGGCCTTCTTAAAGACCACCCATGTCTCGCTCGGATCGAGCGTATCGACGACCACGGGGGAATGCGTTGTCAAGACAATCGTCTTCTCCCGGCTGGCGAACCGGAATCGTCTCAGAAGGGACTGCACGACCCACGGGTGAAAGGCATTCTCCACCTCCTCAATCACCAGTGCCGTATTTCGCGGATCGGCCAATGCAACCAACAGAGAGAGCGCGTGGATCGTGCCGTCCGACACGTCCTCAGCCTTCCGGGGGGTCGAGCTAGTGTTCTCTCGGAAAAACAACCCCAGTGTTTTCGTATGGAGATAGCTCGATTCAACGTCGTCGAGCTCGGGGACGACGTCCCGCATCGTCTCGATGACGTCGAACCATTCCCTCTTTCGATGACTCTTGAGCCAGGCCACGACCGCCGGCAGATTCTCGCCCGACATGGAAAGAAACGGATTGGGCGTCGGCACGCCAGCACCGCGGGCCGACGAAGGCACAATGTGGTAAACACGGCAGTTTGCCACTCCACGAGTGAGTTCGTTAAGGTAACCTAACGACGGGATACCTGCGAACAACTGCTGCGGGCTGAGCCCCTGGCGTGGACGGTTTATGGTCGCAACTTGTGAAGTCAAATCGGCGCGGAGTTCACGGAGTTCGGCTCGGCCTCGCGGAATCTTGACCGAAATACGTCCACGATCCGAGCGGACGAGTTCCGCGTCCAAGTGCCAATCTTCGGGACGGCTGCCCGGCGCGCGCTTCACTCTGACATCGACGCTCTCATGCTCGATGGCGAAATCGGCCTCGATACCAGGTTTGCGAGCCTTGAAAGAGAAACGGTGCGTGAGCCATACGCCCGCTTCCTCATCCGCCAGGGACTCCGGAATCGAATGCAGCGCCAACAGCGGCAATGACTCAAACGGCGCCAGTTCGATCGTCACCTCGAACCGGATTGCAGACCTCGACCGCCGTTCCGCCCTGTAGGCGATGTTCTCGTACCCGCCCTTCCGAGCTACCGCAGTCTCCAGGCCGTCTCGGTACACGTCGGATAAGAAATCAACCGCGCTGGCGAAATTGGATTTTCCCGCCCCGTTCGGGCCAACCAAAACGCTCAAGTTCGTCGGGCAGAACTCGACGTTCTTCAACGACTTGTAATTCTTGATGCTCAGCCGTCTCAGGAACATCGGACTATTCCCGTGAACCTTCGCGAGGGCGGTACCAGAACGACCTCCAGTATGCCTCATCCGCCGCGTAGAAGTCAACCGGAGCGTCGGGGTTTAGGTCCGCCGGGAGGACGCCGTAGCGCTGCATCATGCGGAGGTAGTAGACGTTGGGGCGGAAACCGGGCATGTCGAAGCGCTTGGTTTGCCCGTGCCGGGCGGCGGCTTCCTGGATGGCGGACAGCATGGTCTGGTAGTCGGGATCGTCCGGCGTGGAAAAGACCGTCGGCTCGCACAGGCCGAGTCCGCCGGAGTCGGTCGCCAGCGGCGCTTGCACGAGGAGCGACTTTTCGGGCCGGGTCAGATTGCAGAAGGACTGCGGCGGCCGGGCGTTGCCGAACTTGTAGTAGCCGATCGACCCGCGGATCCTCTGCAAATCGGTGAACGCGTGAACGAGCGGCAGGTACGGCCCCGCGTCGCCGAAGCGGAAGTAGAGGCCGGTGCCGATGCGCCCCTTGGCCGGCGCTTCCTGGGCGTGGCAGCTTGCGCACCGCTCCTCCATCACGGCGACGGGGAACTCGACCGGGTGCATGCCCGTCCCCAGGGCCGCGTACGTGCCCGCGTAGACCGCGCTGCTCTCGATCCACAGGCGGACCAGCTTTCGCTCCCGCTCGGAGAGCCTGGCGTCGTAGTGGCTGCCGTCGAGCAGCTTCAACAGCGGGCTGGCCGAGCTGCCGATGGTCCGCGGCGGGCGGTTGCCGTACCGCTCGTTCCGCCCGTCGGAGATCAGCCCCCGGTGCATGATCGTCCAGTAGCTCGCCGAGAAGAGCGGGGTGTGATCGCCGCAGAGGTCGACGCGTCCCTCGGGCCGGTCGGGGTCGTGGCACTCGACGCAGTGCTTGTCGAGGATCGGCTGGACGTCGCGGGGGAAGTCGATCACGTCGGGCACGTCCTGGATCGGTTCGATCCGGCTGGGCTTTCGACCCAGGATGGCCGTTTCCCGCAACGCGGCCAGCGGCGTGGTGAGCCGCTGCTCGTGGCAGCCCACGCAGCCGGTCACCTCGCCCGGCTCCAGGCTGAGAAAGCTCTGCATCCGCTTGACCGAGAGGTCGTTTTCGTCGAGGGCGACGAAGAAGACGGGCCGCATGGCGGGCAGCTCCATGTAGGCGGAGCCGTCGGGCTCGACGGGCACGGTGCCCAGGATTCGGGCGAGCGTGAAGGTGCCGCCCACGCTGATCGGCCACATGCCGCCGGAGAAGTTGATCGGCTTGGGGAGCTGCTCCAGGACGAGGAGCTTCTTGATCTCGCCCCGCTCGACGCCGTCCATGTTCCGCCCCTTGTAGATATCGCCGAGCACGAGCCGGCCGGTCGTCTTGGCCAGGTCGATCCGCGGGGCAATCACGCGCTCGCGGCGTCGCGGGCGCAAGGGGCGGGGCTCGTGGCAGGTGAGCCCTTCCAGCTCGCGGGGGAGCTCGTAGACCAGCTCCGTGTTGCCCACCCCGTCCATCACGTGAATACCCCGGTTATCGGCCACCAGGAACCAGTCTTCGGAGAAGGCGTAGGGGTCGCGGAACAGCGCGCGGCTGACGCGGCGGCCGGCGGCCCGCACGTCGGGCCCCGTGCTCGGATCGATCACGGTGACGTAGCCCATGTGGCCCGGGCGGCCGTGTCCCGGCGAGAACGACGCCACCACCTTCTTGGTGCCCGGGATCGGCTTGGCGTCGAGCATCGAGGTGTCGGGGAACTGGTTGCCGAAGAAGACCATCTGGCCGGTGCCGTCCGGGTTGGTGGTCCAGAGGTGATGGAAGCAGAACTGGCTCCGGTCGACGTACTCCCACCGCATGTAGACGACGCGGCCGTCGGGCAGCGGCCAAGGCGTGTTGTCGTGCTCGACGTTGGTCGAAACCATGCGGAGGTTGGTGCCGTCGCCGTCGCACCGGTAGAGCGTGGCCACCGGCGTGCGATGGCAATTCACGAACCGCTTCGCGCGGCCCGACGCGAACATGATCCCGCCGTCGGGCAGGTAGGTGGGCTCGATGTCGTCGTACGGTCCATCGGTCAATTGCACCAGACCCGCGCCGTCGCAGCCGATCTCGTAGAGATGGTAGTACGGCTGGCCGCCTTTCCGGTAGGAGAAGAGGATCTTCTCCGCGTCGTAGTGAACCTGGGGATCGCGCACCCCGCCTTCGCGATCGTCCACGAGCACCGTCAACTCGCCCGTGCGGAGGTTGTACCGGCAGAGCCGCCCGCCGTCGCCGAATAGCGGCGGGATCTCTTCGTCCGGGAGCCCGTCGTGCGGCGGGTACTCGGTCACGCTGGCCGAGTAGTAGCCGAAGTTGGCGTACCAGTGGTCGAAGCCGCAAACGCGCACCGCGAACACGATCTCGTCCGCGCCGGCCATCGGGCCGGCGAGCAATTGGTCGAGAAGCGGCTCCGGCTCGGGCGCCTTGGGGGCCTCGCTGAGCAGGTTCTCCGGCTCCGGGGCCGGCAGCCCGGCGATCAAGACCGGATCGACCGCCGCGCCCTTGCCGTCCTTGTCCTGGAAGAAGAGGCCCTTCACCTCGGCACCCTCCGAATACCCCAGCTCGGAAAGGTCGATGCCCACGGCCAGGGCCTTGAAGCCGTCCGGCGTGCCGATCCGGGAGAGCGGGCTTGCCTTGACGTCATCCAACGACTGCGGGGCACGCTCCAGCCGGTAGAAGTCGAAGTGGCCGATCGATCGGGCCTGGGGATCGTCGAAGTGGACGTCGTACGAGTCGATGGTGATCGATCGCAGCCCCGGCTCGAAGCGGAGCGGGATGACGTGGATCGCGTCGCCTCCCAGTGGGCTGCCCTTCTCGCACTGAAACTCGAAGAAGACCACGTCGTCGCCCGGCAGGTTGACCACGGGCCGGTCGAACTCGACCGCGAAGCCGGGGGTAGCATCGGAGCCGCTGAGCACCGGGTCCTTCTCAAGCGGGCTGGCCTGACCGCCCGGGTTGATCACGCCCGAGTTCAGCTTGCCGTCGCCGAGCAGCGTGACGCGGGCCTGGGCGCCGGGCGCGCCGGCGCCCGGCGGCGTGGCAACGTTGCTCCCGTCGGCCGACTTGAAATGCACCAGCCGAGCGCCGATCAGCTTGGCCGGATTGAAGATGGCCGGGCCCTTACCCCGGGTGACGGTGACGCTCGTCAGCAGCGTGTCCTGGCCGGAGGGCGCGGCCGTGTAGCCGGTGACTTCCGCGCTTGCCGCCCCCCCCATCCCCACACTTGCAAGCCACCCGGCCAGGACCAATCGCAAGGCTCTTGGAATCATCATACCTCCTCCGCCGTTCGCCCTCGGGCGTCGTCGGCGACTCGCACGGCCTCATGACATCCGCAGGCTCGCAAACGTGCCCACCCGGAATACTATAGTCGCGATCGGCGACTCGATCAACGCGCACGGCACGTGTCCGACGCGCTGGGAGATTCACGCGGCGAAAAAGGGGAAACGGGAGCACGGGGGGACGCCGGCGAGGATGGTGCGGGCCGTGCGCCCGGCGCGCCGCTCGGCACCCGATTCGGCTGCGCTTCAATCGTCGGGCTCGTCGGCCTCGGACATGTTCAACCGCGTGGCCGAAAATCGGGAGAGTATCCCAGTCGGGTCGAAGACGCCATATGACGTCTTGGGGATCCAGGGGCCTTCGGAGGACGCTTCGCCGGGTGGATTCAGCTCCAACTGGAGGTTGCCGCCCATCATCCAGATCATGGTCTCCAGCCGCAGGGTCAACTCCTCGAGCGCCTGCGGGCTCTTGACCAACAGTTGCAGGTAGTCGCGATCGTGCTTGGTCTCGATTTTCTTGAGCGTCCGCTCGGTCTTCTCCCACGCTTCCTGCCCTCGGTCGGCGATGGTGGTCTCTCTGTTGCGATATGCGAGGATGTAGTACCGCATATCCATCAACTGCATGTAGACTCGCCGGACCTCTTTGAACGAACGGAGTTTGACGTCGTCCCAATTGACCATGATCCGCCGTACCTCCAAATGTGAGGGACAGGGAGGTCCCGAGCCACGAGGCCGAACGGCAGGGCGTGGCCGGTCCCGTGCTCCGACCGCAGCAAGCCCCCGGGGAACGTGATCGCGATGGAAAATTATAACAATTTCTCGAACCAACTGCACCTTCCCGACCCGGGGAAAACCGTGTCGCCCGCCGGACGACGTTCATAACTCGCTGCGAGCAATGGACTTATGGAGACCCGCCCCGGGTCTTCCTCCTCGATTCCGAAGCGCCCGACCCCCCGTCTCCGCCCCGCGAGCGGCTCCCGCTACCCAGCCGCGACGAAAACCCGATACAATGGCGCTCACGCTCCGGGAAGCCGTGAATGGTGGACGTCGACTTCGCCCGAGGGATGGCGATCATGCAACTGGGCCTGTTTTCGGTCAGCTACGCCGGCCTGTGGGGCCAGCACGCCCTGAACACGACGGCATCCATCGCGAAGGCCGCCCAACTCGGCTACGACGCGGTGATGCTGATGGGGAAGCGCCCCCACCTGTCGCCGTTGGACGCCACGCCCGACGAGATCGCGGCGATCAAGAAGACGCTTGCGGAGAACAAGATCGGCTGCGCGGTCGTGGCGGGCTACACGGACTTTTCCGGCGCCGGCGCGGCCGAAGTGCCCTACTTGGAGATGCAAATCGCCTACATCGAGGCCCTGGCACGGATCGCGGCGGAGTTGGGGGCGCCGGTCGTCCGCGTGTTCACGGCCTACGAAGTCGAGGGCCAAAGCCCGCACGCCGCGTGGGCCCGGGTCGTCGCCGCCCTGCGCGAGGCCGGCGATCGCGCCGCGGAGCACGGAGTGACGCTTGCCGTACAGAACCACCACGACCTGGGCGTGCACACCGACGTGCTGCTGGAGCTGTTGGGCGACGTCGACCGGCCCAACTGCAAGGCGGGCTTCGACGCCTGGTCGCCCGCCCTGCGCGGCGAAGACCTCTACCAGGCCGCTTCCCGAATGGCCCCGCACACGGCGATCACCACCAACGCCGACTACGTCCGTCTGCCCCGGTTCCGCTACGACCCCGAGGCGATCAACTACCGGCCGGTCACCCCCGACCTAGTCCGCGCGGTCAAATTCGGCGAAGGCTTCATCGACTACCCGGCGTTCTTCCAGGGGCTCGCCGACGGCGGGTTCGACGGCATCGCCAACTACGAGATGTGCTCCCCCATCCGCGGCGGCGGGAGCGTGGAAAACCTGGACGCGTACGCGGCCCGGTACGTCGCGTGGATGCGCGAGCGTGAGTTGTAGGCGTCTTGCTGCGGCGCGCTGCGTTCGACCTCGGCGGCCTCGTTACGACGCTTCGCGTCGTAACGCACCGCTCGGACGCTTCGCGTCCCCGCCGGAAGCCGCCGCGTGCCGCCGACGCGAAGCGTGGGAACGATGGGCTGAGTCAAAGTCCGGAGGAAACCGTGCTTCTTGGAGTGATTCACCTTTCCCGGAGGTCTCCCATGAGTCGAAACATCTTGAGCGCGAAGATTGCGTGCGTGTCCTTGTTGGTCGCGTCGTGGTCGCCGAGCACCGCGTCGGCCGACGGGCCGCCCTTTCTGGCCAACGGCGTGAAGGTCGGCGAAGTCCACCAGACCTCGGCCATCGTATGGACCCGCTTGTGCAAGGCCCCGGACTACGATCCGGAGACGTTCTTCATCCCGGGCGTGCAGGGCGCGGTCCGCGTCGCCTATTGGCCGCGGGGTGCCGAAGACCAAACCGTGGTTACCGATTGGGCCGCCAACGCTCCGGAAGATGATTACGCCTGCCAGGTTCCACTCACCGGGTTGAAGCCGGGCACCGTGTACGCGTTCCGCCTCGACGCCCGAGCCGAAGGCAACACGACCTCGCTCGACGGCCGGTTCAAAACGGCGTACGACCCGGCCGAGCCGGCCAAGGTCACCTTCGCCGTGGTCACCTGCCAGGGGTTCTGGACATTGGACGACGGCGAGAACGGGCACCTGATGTACAAGACGATGCTCGACCACCAGCCCGATTTCTTCGTGCATACCGGCGACATCGTCTACTACGACAAGGACGACCCAATCGTCGCCAAGACGGTGGACCAGGCCCGGGCCCACTGGCACCGCATGTACCGCTACCCCAACCAGCGGAACTTCCACCGCTTCGTCTCCAGCTATTTCATCAAGGACGACCACGACACGCTCAAAAACGACTGCTGGCCCGGCCAGTCGGCCGGCGAGCTGACGTTCGACCAGGGGCTCAAGATCTTCCGCGACGAGAACCCGATGGGCGAGCTGACCTACCGGACGATCCGCTGGGGCAAGGACCTCCAGTTGTGGCTCGTCGAGGGGCGCGACTACCGCAGTTCGAACCGCATGCCCGACGGCCCCGAGAAGTCGATCTGGGGCAAAAAGCAGATGGCTTGGTTCAAACGGACGGTCGAGGCCTCCGACGCCGCGGTCAAGATCCTCATCAGCCCCACGCCGGTGGTCGGCCCCGATCGCGAGAAGGGCAAGTCCGACAACCATTCCAACAAGGCGTTCGCCTACGAGGGAGGCATGCTGCGCAAGTTCCTCGGCGAGCACGAGATGTTCGTCATCAACGGCGACCGCCACTGGCAGTACGTCTCCGTCGACCCGGAGACGGGGGTGTGGGAGTTCGGCACCGGCCCCAGCACCAACCGCCATGCCGGCGGGTACAGCGAGAAGCTCCGCAAGCCGCAGCACCGCTACCTGAAGATTCTCGGCGGCTACTTCATCGGTACCGTTGAGCGGCAGGGCGACGAGGTCACGTTCACCGGTCGCCACTTCAGCCCCACCGGCGAGTTGCGTCATGAGGAGAGGCTCCGGCGGAAATAGCCCGGCGACAGACGGGCCGCCGAATGCGATACTTCCGTTCCCATCCCTTCCGAAAAACAGCATTGTAGGGGGTCAAGCACATGTCCGAGTTCTCGCGTCGTGATTTTCTCAAGGCCTCGGCGGGCGCGGTGGGTGCGTCGGTCGCCGTGAGCCGCGTCCACGCCGCCCCGAGGGCGCCCAGAGTCCCGCCACCAGGGGCGAAGATTTTCACCATTTTCGGGCATACGAATCCGTCCGCGGATGACACCTCGGTGGTCCCCACGTCGGACGCGGACCTGCTCGCCCGGCTCCAGAAGAACTGCCCGGGCGTTGAATTCGTCGTGCGGGACAAGAAGAAGCGCGGGGCACTCGAGTCGATCCTCAACGAGATGCAGGATCTCCGGAAGCAGGGCTACGACGGCGTGCTGCTCTTCGGAGCGCCGCGGCATTATGGGCTCACAGAGTCGGGCCTGCCCACCATCGTCGTGTACAGCATCCACGATTTCATGAACATCCCGTACACGCTGTTCGCTGAGCAGGGAAAGATCCTGACCACGACGATCGACCGGTGGCACTTCTGTTCCTCCCCGAAGGTGTCTCAGCAGATGGAGCAGGACCTGTTCGCCAAGGTCCGGTTGATCGCCACGCTCGCGCGGATGAAGACCGATCGCATCCTGGTATGCACCGACGACCAGTTCGTGGACGTGTATCACGGGTGTATGACCAAGTCGCATCCGCCCGGCTACAACGAAAACTACCAGAAGACGTTGACCAATCTCTTGGGGACGAAGCTGACGAAGATCGGCCTAGACGAGGTCGCCTCGGAGCCGGCGATCGACCGTCTCTGGCGCGAGGAGAGCGACGAGGCGAACAAGATCGCGAAGATGTGGATCCGCGAGGCGGCCGCGATGGTGAACACCACGGAGCCGGAGGTCGTCCGCTCGGCGAAAGTCTACCTGGCGATGAAGCTCCTGATGCAGAAGCACGACGCGACGGCGATCGCCTTTCATTTGCGGTCGCTGGTGAAGAATCCGAAGCCTGCGGACAAGATCTGGCCGAGCATGGCGAACTCGGAGCTTCAGAAGGCCGGGCAGGTCGGTTGCTGCCAGGCGCATGTCGACGTGGTGCTGACGCACATGCTGGCCCAGTACGCCTTCGGCCGGCCGAGCATGATGGGCGACTACATGCTCGACACGTACAACAACGTGTCGTACATGATGCACTGCGGCGGTCCCTTTAACCCGTGGGGGGATGATCGGAGGATTCCGTACGTGATTATGGATCATCGGGAGCGAGCCGTCCGCGCCCATTCGCAGCCGGGCGTGGGCGCCTGCACTTCCGTCCTCTACCCGCCGAACGAGCCCGGCACGATCTGGCGCATCGACATCATGAGCGGGGACGTCCTCGTTCATACGGGAACCACCATCGCGAATCCGACGGCGCAAGCCATGGGGCTGACTAACGTGCCTTCACCCTACCGGCCTCACTGGAACGAGACGATGTGCCGCACCAAATTCGCCATCCAGGTCGAGGACGCGAAGAAGATCGAGCGGTTCGTCTACCCGGACAAGTACGGCGTGCATCGGTCGGGGACGCTGGGCGATTATCGGGAAGGAGTCAAAGATCTGGCCGCCCTGATCGGACTGAGAGTGATCGAGGAAGACGCCTGACCCACGCTCTCCATCGATCGCGCAACAGCGCTTCCCGGGGGCGACGACTATCAGGGGGACTTCAACAGCTTCTCCAGCGATTCGGCCAGTCGCTCGTACTGCCCTGCGCTGTTGTACGCGTGGGCGGAAATCCGCAGCATGAGGCGGGGCGCGGCGGGCCAGTTGTAGATGGGCACTTCGATGCCCGACTGCTCCTGGAGCCGGGCTTGGAGCGGGTGGACGCGGAGCGGGTGAATGCGGTGGGCCGGGCCATCGGGCTCGTCCGGCAGAAAGACGGCCGACATCGAGCCGAGCATCTCGTCGGGACACGACGGCCCAAGCCCCAGCCGCTCGCAGAGGATCCGTTGCCCGCGGAGCGCCAGCTCGTGGTTCCTTTGCATCAGGGCGTCGAGCCCACCGTCGATCAGAAGATCGAGGAAGCGGATTGCGTCGGCGACGCAGAGCCACGCCGAGGGGTCGTCGGTGCCCGTCCAGTCGAACTCCTCGTGCAGTCGCGGCCGGTCGGGCCGCTGGGAGTTATACCCGTGGCTGATCACGGCGGGGTGCAGGCCGTCCTGCCGATCGCGACGCACGTGGAGGAACCCGGCTCCCTTGGGCGCGCAGAGCCACTTGTGGCAGTTGCCCGTGTAGTACGCCGCGCCGAGGCGGCCGAGATCCAAGGGGATCATCCCCGGGGCGTGGGCGCCGTCGACCAGGGTGTCGACGCCCCGCCGGTCCAGCTCGCGCACCAGTTCCTCTATGGGAAAGACGACGGCGGTCGGGCTGGCGATGTGATCCAGCAGGGCCAACCGCGTCCGCTCCGTCACCGGGGCGAGCACCCGCTCGACGATCTCCCCGGGCGAGCGAATCGGCAGCGGCACCGTGGCCGTCACCACCTTGGCCCCCGTGCATCGGGCCACGTACTCGACCACGTTGCGGCAGGCGTTGTAGGCGTGATCGGTCACCAGCAGCTTGTCGTCCGGCTCCAGGCAAAGCGACCGCAGCACGCCGTTGACCGCCTCGGTCACGTTGTGTACGAAGGCGAGGTCCTCCGCCTCGGCCCCCACCAGCGCGGCCAAGACCGCGCGCGACTCCTCCAACAGCGGCTCCAGCTCGCGCATGAAGAACCCGATCGGGTTCCGCTCCATCCGATCCTGGTAGCACCGCTGCGCCTCGAGCACCGCCCGGGGACACGCCCCGAACGAGCCGTGGTTGAGCAGGACA
>CAZDHR010000159.1:0-14115 GCA_964505295.1 uncultured Planctomycetaceae bacterium | reverse complement strand
TGGCAAACGCCCGCTGCTTGGGCCCTAGGTACTGGCGCATGCTCAACACGATCGATCCGTCGGCCAACTCGACGGCCTCGCACTCGTCCATGCCCAGGTCGGTCACGCCGCCGAGGTGCCACGATTGGCCGTGGTCGTCGCTGTAGAAGACGAGCGAACGGCCCCGCTTGTTCCAATCGACCTCGCCCTTCGCGTCGCGACAATCGCAGGGGATCAGCATCCGGCCGCTTGTGAGCTGGATTCCGTGCCCGGGCCCGGTGGCGTACCAGCCCCACTCGGGCTTCTTGACGTCTTGGGTGATCTCGACCGGGGGTGCCCAGGTGCGGCCGTCGTCCGTGCTCTGGGTGATGAACACCCGGTCGTTGTCGCGGCAGAAGGGGAGCCAGACCGTCCCGGTCTCACGATCGACGACCGGGCAGGGGTTGCCGATGGTGATCTCGGCCGTGCCGCCCTCTTCGTAGACCAGTTGCATCGGCTCCCAGGTCTTGCCGCCGTCGGCGCTGCGGCGGAGCACGAGGTCCAGGTCGCCGTGGTCGCCGCGCCCGGTCTTGCGTCCCTCGCAGAACGCCAGGAGCGTCCCTTCGCCGGTCAGCACGACGCCGGGGATGCGATAGGTGTGATACCCTTCGGTGCCGCTGGTGAAGACGTCGACCTGCCCGAAGGCATCCTCCGCCCGGCACACGCTCCGGCCAAAGTCGACGGCCCCCGCCAGGACGATGATCACCGCGGCGATGCACATACGACGCCCGAGGTCGCTCATGGTTCTCCCTCCCGTTTGTTGATGGCACGCAGTGGACGAAGGCCGAGACGAGGGCTGGGCTCCGGGCCGAAAGCGTAGTCGAGTGCCGGCACGGCGGGAAACGACGCGCCCGCTCGGTCCTCCGGCTTTCCCGGGGCCCATCTTAGCAGGGGGCACACCCGGCCGCCACGCCCGGCCGGGTTGCCGGCTGGGGGGCAGGGACCACCCTGAGAACCTGCGGAGAAATAACTCGTACAAGTCATCGTCAGGGTGGCACGTCGTCCGTCTTGTCCTGCTGGCGCTTTTCGCTACACTTGTCCTTTCCGAACCTGCGTCGGCGTGGAAATTCTGAAGAACAACGGGGATATGGAGATGGAAAAACGCGTCTACAACTTCTCGGCCGGACCGGCCGTGTTGCCGCTTCCGGCGATGGAAGAGGCCCAGCGGGATTTGCTCGCCCTGCCCGGTGCCGGCGCTTCGATCCTGGAGATCAGCCACCGGTCGAAGACCTTCCAGGCGATCATCGACGGGGCGGAGCAGAACTTGAGGAATCTGCTCGCGATTCCCGACGACTATCAGGTGCTCTTCCTCCAGGGCGGGGCCCAAATGCAGTTCGCCATGGTCCCGATCAACTTCCTGCGCAACTCGGGCAAGTCGGCCGACTACATCCTGACCGGCTCCTGGGGGAAGAAGGCGATCAAGGAGGCCCGGACGCAGGGCGACGCGCGCGTGGCCTGGGACGGCGACGCGGTCGAGTTGCGGCGCATCCCCCGCCCGGACGAGCTCGACCTGGACCCGGACGCGGCCTACGTCCACATCACGTCGAACGAGACGATCCAGGGCGTGCAGTTTCCCGCCGAGCCCGACGTGGGCGACGTGCCCCTGGTCTGCGACTCGTCGTCCGACTTCCTCTGCCGGCCCGTGCCCATCGAGCGCTACGGGATCCTCTACGCCTGTGCCCAGAAAAACGCCGGGCCGGCGGGCGTGACGATCGTGATCATCCGCAACGACCTGGTCGAGCGCGTGCCCGGCGACTTGCCGTCGATGCTCAGCTACAAGGCGCTGGCCGGGGGCAAGTCGCTTCTGAACACGCCCCCGTGCTTCGCCGTCTACATGGTCAAGCTCGTCACCGACTGGCTCCTGAAGGAGATCGGCGGGCTGGAAGCGATGCACGGGCGGAACCGGGAAAAGGCGGACTTGTTGTACGAGGCCGTCGACCAGTCGGGCGGGTTCTACCGCGGACACGCCGACCCGGCCTGCCGCTCGATCATGAACGTCACCTTCCGGCTCCCCGACGAAACGCTCGAAGGCCAATTCCTCAAGGAGGCCGAGTCGCGGGGCCTGGCCGCGCTCAAAGGACATCGCTCCGTGGGCGGATGCCGGGCGTCCATCTATAACGCGATGCCGACCGAGGGCGTCCGAGCGCTTCGCGACTTCATGCTCGAATTCCACGAGAAGCACGCGGGGTAGATCCCGTCAGATATTCCATCGTTCCCACGCTTGGAGTGGGAACGCGGCGCCCTGCCTGGCCGTTCTGGTTCACCGCATCTTCCGCGTGATACACACCCCCCAGCGCGAAGCATCCACGAAGACCGTCTCCAGATCCGGATTGGAGGCGATGGCCTGGAAGTAGTCGTGCATCATGTAGGCTTGCCCCGACGAATCGTGCGCGAAGATCAGGCCACCGGGGCGAACCAGCGGGAGCAGCTTCTTCAGATAGTCGGGGAAGCCTTCCTTCTCCGCGTCGAGCAGGACCGCGTCGATCGGTCCGGTCAACTTCTTGATGGTCTCGTGCGCGTCCCCCTCGACCAGCGTCACCAGGTCTTCGACGCCCGCCCGCTTGAAGTTCTCCCTCGCCAGCACGATTCGCGTCGGGTCGATTTCGTGCGTCGTGAGTTCGCCACCGGTCGACCGCAACGCCAGGCAGAACCACATGGCCGAGTAGCCGTTGGCGGTACCGATCTCCACCACGTGCTTGGCCCCGAGAGTCTCGGTGAACATCCTCATGAGCCGGCCGTCCTCGGGGAGGATATTTCCCATACCCCGGGATTGGTTGACGTACATGTCTTCCATCACGGCGATGATTTTCTTTTCGGCCTCGTCTCGGGGCTTGGGGTGTAGCGACAGGAATTGACGCGAGACCTCCTCCGCCGTCGGGAACCGGCGCTTCGCCGCCTGGGCCGGCGGTTGCGCACCCAGTGACGGAACGAGCAACGCGAGGAGGACGATTGCTCCCACGGCACATGACGACCATCGTGATACGCACACAATTCACTCCTTACCGTCTTGCAGTGTTACTTCTCCGCGCCGCGCGCATCTTGTGAAGCGCGTTTCGCAGCGATTCCGGAACGGGCCCTCGCTGAGAAGGCCGGCAGAGCCGACGCCACCCGAGTCTCCACCATCATTATCCTGAGAGCGATGCCCGGCCGCAACTTCCATCCAACCGAGGGCTCGCGACGCCGGCCGCTTCTGCCGCGAGGTCGGGAGGCCGCCGCCTTCCCCGTCGCCGCAGGAACCGCCCCCATCGCCCGGTTGGAGCCCCTCATCGTTCCGACCGCAGCGCGATCGCCGGGATGATCCCGGCCATCTCGGCGGGGGTCGAGTAGCAGACCTCCCGGCAGCGGTCGTATCGCGGGCGGTCGATCCACCGGACGCGATCCAGCGTCACGCCGCCGGTACGATTCATCCGGCCAAACCGGCGGTCCGCCGAATGCCATCGATGCAAAGACAAGCACCAGCGCGGTGAGAATCGCGGCGGATCGCCTGGTTTCGGGTGGCATGCGGGCTCTCGGCGGAAGGCGCGCGTGGGACGACCTGGTCGACGACGTTCAGTCAATCGGTTTCAGGTCTCCATCCAGATGAAGAACCTGGCCGGGTCGCGAGGCCACATCGATGCTTCGGTCATGGTAGCGGACCCGACAGCGGCCGCCCCGGAGAGACTCGATCCTCACGTCGCTGAGCCTTCCGTCTGCCCACGCCAGGTCGAGCTCGAAACCGCCCCGAGCGCGAAGGCCGGTGGCCTTCCCGTTTGCCCAAGCCTTGGGCAGCGCCGGCAACAGCTCGAGCCGACCCGTGTGAGACTGGAGCAGCATCTCGGCGACTGCGGCCGTACCGCCGAAGTTGCCGTCGATCTGGAAAACCCGCCCCGGAAAACACGCGTTCATCAGGTTCCCAAAGGCGTTTCGGCCGATCAGTCGGTCGAGGTACCAATGGGCCTGTTTGCCGTCGTGCAGTCGGGCGAAGAAACAGGCCTTCCAGGCGTTGCTCCAGCCGACGTCGCCACCGAAGCCGCGCCGCTCGAGCACCTTGCGGCAGGCGTCAAGCATCTCGGGGTTCTGTTGTTGCGTGTATTGCCGGCCCGGGTAGAGCGCGAACAGGTGGGAGATGTGCCGGTGCTTGGGGTCCCGTTCCTCAAACGGCTCGGCCCACTCCATCAGTCGACCGCCCGGCCCGATCCGCGGCAAATAGAGCTTCTCGCGGGCCTCGCGGACCTGCCGGACGAACTCGTCTTCGATCTGGAGTATCTCGGCGGCTTCCAGCGTGCTCGTGAGCACTTCCCAGATGATCTGTTGGCTCATACTGGCCCCCATCGAGACCGTGTAGTTCTTGCCGTCCGGCCCGCGGTAATCATTCTCGGGCGAGTTGTCCAAGCCGGCGACCAGCCGGCCGGTTTCAGGGTGCGGGACGAGGTAACCAAGGTAGAAGCGGGACGCTTCCTTGAGGATCGGATATGCCCGCTCTTCGAGGAACTGTTCGTCGCCGGTGAAGCGATAGTGTTCCATGAAGTGCTGCGTACACCATCCGCCGCCGTGCGGCCACATCCCCCATTGAAGCGCGCCGAACGGCGTGTTCCAACGCCATACGTCCGTCGTGTGATGAGCCACAAAGCCTTCGCACCCGTACGCGACCTTGGCCGTCTTTCGCCCGTTGGGAACCAGCCCTTCGACGAAATCGAAGAACGGCTCATGGCACTCGCTCAGGTTGGTCACCTCGGCGGGCCAGTAGTTCATCTGGATATTGATGTTGATGTGGTAGTCGGCGTGCCAAGGCGCATTGATGTGCTCGTTCCAGAGACCTTGCAGATTCGCCGGCAAGTTGCCCGGACGGGAGGAACCCATCAGCAGGTAACGGCCGAACTGGAAGTACAAGACGGCCAGCGCGGGGTCCTCTGCGCCGTCGCCAGCGGCGGTCACGCGCTGGTCGGTTGGCCTTGCGGCGGTCTCCCAGCCACCGAGATCCACTTGGCAACGATGGAACAGCCGCTGGTGCTCCTTCACATGATCGGCGAGCAGATCGTCAAACGGTTTCGCCATGGCCGCGCTGAGCGGTTGCCGACACGCTTCGCCGCGGTCTCGCTCCAGCGGCTTGGCGGGATCACGCAGGTTGTAGTCCGTCGCCGCGGCCAGGTAGATCGTCACGGCATCGGCACCCTCGACCCGTAGGCTATCCTCCTCGGCTCTGACCGAGCCCCCCTCGGCCTCGGCCACCAGGCGGGCTTGCCACCGGACGCCAAGGTGCTTGCCTTCGTGCTGGGCCTGACCGGTCATCACCAACGTGTCATCGCCGATGGCTTGCGTCCGAAAGTCGGCCGGCCGGTCGAGCCGGACCTCCAGAGCGACCGCGCCGGGCTTGTCGGCGGTCTGCCGTACGACCATCACTGGATCGACGGCACTGGCGAAGACCTGTCGAACGTACCGCACGCCGCCGACCGAGAATCGCGTCGTCGCCACGGCGGTGTCCAGGTTGAGCTCGCGGTAGTAGGCGCCCGGAGCGCCGGTCACGTTGAGCTTCAGACGCAGATCGCCCAGCGTCTGGTGGCTGCGGGGCGTGATCCGCGGGGGCAGGGCGGCCTGGAGCACCTCGTGCGCCTTGGCGAAATCATCGGCAAACCAGGCTTTCCGGGCGACGGACATCGCCTTGCGAATACCCTCGTGCGGCTCGGGCACCGGCGGGCCGGCCCAGACCGTTTCCTCGTTGAGCTGAATCCGCTCCTCGTCGACACGGCCAAACACCATCGCTCCCAGCCGGCCGTTGCCGACCGGCAGCGCTTCAACCCACTTCTGGGCAGGTTGCTCGTACCAGAGTGTCAACGCACGCTCGGCGCCGGTCGCAGGGCCGCCCGGGCCGACCAGCACGACGGCGGCCGTTAATATCCAGAGGAAGAAGTAGCGCGAGATCATATCCGTAACTCCAAAGGAAAAAGGGGACATCACTGATTATCGCGCGTCTTCGGCGGTCGCCCGGGACCGCGAAGGGTCGCAGCGTCATGGCAAGCTGTCATTTCCCACGAATCCCGTCAATATCAGTGATGTTCCCTTTTTCGATTCTCTGAGCCATTCTATTCCGGATTAGCCAACTCGCAAGAAATATCCTCCCGCAGGAAAAAGGTGACAGGCACCTTTTGTGCGAAGCACCCGAAGAGCCTTTCAGGCAAAAGGTGCCTGTCACCTTTTTCCGGATGCGTCAGCGGTTGGTATGTTATTTCTTGCGAGTTGCCTTATAGCGTTGGCCTTTGCATGCCTGCATGTCTTGCGCCCTCGTTCAGACTGGCCCCCCCGGTTGTACGGGTATAGCCCCGGCGCCCGGTCGGTAGGGGCAAATGCCGTTCCAAGAAAATGCCGCTTGCTTTTTCAAAAAGACTCGACTACATTCATCATGTAGTGAGGACTAATCCTCAGTAAGGGCGTCCATCTCTGGGCGCGTTGTCATTTCTTTCCTCTCATTCGTCCAAGAGGTGCTGCCATGGATCGAAGTTGGTGCGTCCGTTGCTCGCGAGGCGGCCGGTTCCGGGGCTTTACCCTAGTGGAGCTGCTGGTCGTAATCGCAATTATCGGCATCCTGATCGCTCTGCTGCTACCGGCCGTCCAAGCGGCCCGCGAGGCGGCCCGCCGGTCGCAATGCACGAACAACATGAAGCAGCAGGGCCTCGCGTTCCACAACCACCATGATGCTTACAAGGTATTTCCGTCTGGTGGCGCCGGCACCTCGGCGCGGAACTCCTCAGGAGGAGAGACGTGGGGACATTCGCAGTGGGTGCGGCTTCTCCCGTACATGGAGCAGACGGCGATGTACGATCGATGGGAATGGGCAATAGCGCCAAACACTGCTGGCATTGGCTCGGGGTGGGGCGCACCGAACAATGCGATCTTCACAGGCGTGAAGCTTCCGGGACTGATTTGCCCGTCTACGATCCTCAAAAGCGGCGGTCCCTCGGGTTTTCCCCAGTGTTACTACGGGATTGCGGGTGCCATGCCGTTCGGTCGGTTTACTGACACGACAAACCTGTGGCCAACCCAGCCTTGGGGGGGCACGTCCGGTCACGGCATGGTCCCCAACACAGGCACGCCGGGCTACGAAGAGGGGCCGAACAACCTGGGGATGTCAATTGCGGAGTGTAAGGACGGCACCTCCAACACGTTGTTGGTGGGGGAGATGAGCCATTACGTCTTTGATACCCTCGGCAACATGAGCGACCGTCGGCCCGGACGAAACTGGGGGTGGCAGATGGGGGGCTTGAGTGGCTGGGAGAACTGGGCCCCGCACACCAACAACGTCACCCTGCGCTACGCTCCCAATGCGAAGGTCTTGGGGCAGGCTGGCGTGACGGATTGGAGCGCCTGGCCCGACGCGTCCCCGGCAAACCCTCCGCTTACGTCGTCGCACCCGGGCGGAGTCAATGTCCTGATGACGGACGGGTCCTGTCAATTCATGAGCGACACCGTCGACCTGGAAGTTATGACGCTGAAGGCGGTGCGGGACGACGGGGTGCCTATCTCCGAATGATGAGCAGAGGCCGTTTCCCGCGTGCCCGGTATGGAAACGCGTTCGCGCTGGCCTCCAAGCCGTCGCTAGACGGCCTGGAGGGGTTGGTGTTTTCGAGGGTTGAACGGTTTGGGGGTTGCCGCGTGTCTGAAAACGTCATGTTCTTCGTTTAGGAGGAGATCACACGCATGTCCGGATGCAGCAGGTCCATTGAGGCGGTGTTCGCATTCTTCCTTATTCTCGTTGTCCCTCTCGTGGCCGGGTGCGGCGGCGGTGCCTCGGACGATGGGTTTACGGGCGCTCGCGGGCAGGTCAGCGGGACGATCACTCTCGACGGTCAGCCGCTCCAGGAGGGTTGTCAGGTACTCTTCATGGCCGAGAAGGGGGGCTACACGGCGACGGGAGTCGTCGGGGGTGACGGCCGCTACACGCTCGTCTACACGGGCGGCAACGGTCTGCCGGTCGGCGACTACAAGGTGCAGGTGTCGGCGCCGGTAGTCGGCGATTCCAGCGGTGCCGACACGGCCGTCGACCCGGCGAAGATGGCTGAGCAAATGACGCTGGAACCCGGTGCGCAAGAACCGGAGGACACGGGCCCGGTTCCGTCAAAGTACCGATCCACCGATACCAGTGGACTGCGTTTCAAGGTCGAAGCGAACCAGAATACGGCGGACTTCCAACTCGAAAAGCCGTGATGGTGAGTGATACCTGAGAGGAGAGTTGACTTCCGGGGAGAGAACCCTCTCCACCGGCCGATTCTCCAACGACAGGCGGTGTCAAGGGGACAACACGAAGCCCGCTCGGCCTAAGCATCGACACTTCCATGAGTGTCGCTGTTTGCTCCGCGAACAAGCGTCTTTTCGCGGAGCGAAAAGCGACTATTGCGACAGTAGTTGATGCGCCGATCCTAAGTAACCCGCGCGGGCTGCAGCCGTTGCTCTATCCCCCGAGCTACGCGGGCTAGAATCGGACAAAGGGGACATCACGGATTATCGTTCGTCTGCCTTGGTCGCCCGGGACCGCGAAGGGTCGCAGCGTCATGGCAAACGGTCGTTTCCCACCAATCCCGTCAATATCAGTGATGTCCCCTTTTTCCGAGGCGGCACCCTCCACGATGCCCGCTGACTCGCACGAATATACCACACGTCTCCGGCTCGATGGTAGCGCCACGAGCTTCGCCGATGGCCGTGCCGCGGAAAAACCCTGACCGTAACGGAATTTGGGGGCCTTGTCACGGCCGCCGTTCTCTCCCCGACGGTCGCTGCCTGAGTTACGCGATCTCGGGCACGACGAACGGCTCGCGGTATTCGCGCCGGGAGAGCTCGTTTGCCCGATCGGCAAACTCGCCGACGAAGCGCTCTCGGCGGGAATCGAAGGTCACCCAGGGGCCGACGACCGCCTTCGTGCCGTCGAGGTCCACGCCGTTCTGCCGCAAGTATTCGCGGCACCGCTCGAAGGCGTCGGATAGATCGCGGTTTCCTCGGATCGTTTCCCGGATCGCCTCGGGAGGAGCCTGTCTGCCGAGCCGGTGCGAGACGTTCGCCATGTGGGAGCCGGCGGCGGAGGCGTGCCCCTCCCAGGCCTCGGCCGCAAGATCGTCGGCCTTGCGGCTGCGGACGGCCTCGACGAAGTTGGCAAGGTGAGAGACTTCCATTTCCCGGGGCTTGCCGTCGGCCGGGAATTCCCGGATCTGTCGGTCCTCGCCGTCAAACGCCGCTGCGCCGGAGGAGTCGCCGACGAGGTAGCCGCCTTCGCACTCGACCACGATGCCGCGGGCCGCGCCGCGGAACTTGCCGATGGAGTCGACGCCCTTGGTCGCGCGGAAATTGCGGACCTCGCAGATGAGCGGGGCGGGCTCGTAGTCGAGGATGGCGACTTGGGTGTTGGGGGTTTCGCCGCAGTCGGCGAAGCCGAACCGGCCCCCGATGCTCATCGCCCGCGGGGCCGGCTTGTCCTGTCCCAACGCCCAACGGCCCACGTCGATCATGTGCGCCCCGTTGTTGCCGATCTCGCCGTTGCCGGTCGCCCAGAACCAGTGCCATTCGTAGTGCAACTGCTTGCGCATCAGCGGAGCCCTGGGCGCCGGGCCGCACCAGAGGTCGTAGTCGACCGTCGAGGGCACCGGCGTCGGCGCGCTGACCTTGCCGATCCCTTCCCGTGCCCGGTAGACGATGGCGTGGACACACCGGATCGAGCCGAGCTGGCCGCTTCGCAGGTATTCCAGGGCTTGCCGGAGCACTTTGCTGGAACGGCGCTGCGTGCCCACCTGGACCATTCGGCCGTGTTTTCGGGCGGCGGCGACCATCTGGCGGCCCTCCCAGAGGTCGTACGAGAACGGCTTCTCGACGTAGACGTCCTTGCCCGCCTGGCACGCCCAGATCGTCGAGAGCGCGTGCCAGTGGTTGGGGGTGGCGATGGCGACGGCGTCGACGGCCTGGTCGTCGAGCACCTTGCGGAGGTCCGTGTACGCGGCGACTTCTTCGCGGCGATCCTTGAACGGCTGGACTTCGTGGTCCAGGATCGCTCGGTCCACGTCGCACAGGGCGACGATCCGTACGCCCGGGACCTCGCGAAACCGGCTGACGAGCTGACGCCCGCGCCCGCCCACGCCCCCAACGATATCGATCCCCCCGAGCCCCACCACGGCCACTCCGATCTCCGAGTTGGGCCCAGCCCCTCCGGACAGTCGCCGGCGCCCGACGGCCAGGCTGGGCAGACCAAACACCAATCCTCCTGCGATCGAACTCTTCAAGAAATCCCGGCGGGTTGCTCTTGCCATCTCGTTGCTCCAGGGTAGAGGGCGGTCAGCGGCTCAGCATCGACACTTCAAGAATTGTCGTTGTTCGCTCCGCGAACAAGCGTCTTTTCGTGCAGCGAGCAAGCGTCTTTTCGCGGAGCGAAAAGCGACTATGGCGACAGACGTTGACGCGCATGCCGAGCGACGCGTCAATGATCGCAGAGATTGTCGCCCGAGACCAGGCTCCCGTTGAGGTACGCGGCAACGATGTCTTCCGGGGGCTCGGACGGGGCACCGACCACAACCCGGATTCCCTGCTGGGTGAAGAGTCGCTGCGCCCGTTGCCCCATGCCTCCGGTGATGATCAGTTCGGCGCCCTGCTCGTGGAGCCAGCGGGGCAACGCGCCGGGCTCGTGCGGCGGGGGGGCCAGGTACGCCGTCTCGACGACCTGCTTGCTCGCCTCGTCCACGTCGACCAGCGCGAACTCGTCGCAGTGTCCGAAATGCATGCTGAGCCGGCCATTGACCACGGGAAGTGCGATTCTCATCAAATTCGTCTCCGTCTCGGTAATTGGGGATCGTCTCCGCCGGGGAGCACCGTATCGGTTGTCAGGACGGGTTATCGGCCGCCAGGATGGTGTCGACCACCTCGGAGAAGGCCGCCGCGGCCGGCGACCGCGGCCCCTCGCGCAAAAACGGGATGCCCGCGTCGCCCATCATCACGATCTCCGGGTCGATCGGGATCTGCCCCAGAAACGGGACGTCCATCTCCAGGGCCAGGGCTTTACCACCACCACGTTTGAACAGGTCGATTCGCTCGCCGCATTTCGGGCAGACCAGCCCGCTCATGTTCTCCACGATGCCTATCACGGGGAGCGACAGGGTTCGGCAGAATCCGACGCAGCGGCGGACGTCGGCGATGGCCACGTCCTGGGGCGTGGTCACGACGATCGCCCCGGCGGACGAGCCGACCATCTTGGCCACCGACAGCGGCTCGTCGCCCGTCCCCGGCGGCGAATCGACCACCAGGTAGTCGAGCTTGCCCCAGGTGACGTCTTTGAGGAACTGGCGAATCGCCCCGTGCTTCATCGGGCCGCGCCAGATCACCGGGTCGCGGTCGGAGGGGATCAGGAACCCGATCGACATCACGGCCAGACGCTCGTTCACCCGGGCCGGGAAGATCTGCTCGCCGACCATCTGGATCGCGTGGTCTTCGACGCCCATCAGCTTGGGAACGCTTGGCCCGTGGATGTCCACGTCCAGAAGGCCGACCTGCTTTCCCGCCCTGGCCAGCGCCGCGGCCAGGTTGGCCGCCACGGTGCTCTTGCCCACGCCGCCTTTGCCCGAGAGAACCAAAAGCTTGTGGCGAATCTCCGCCATCCGATTCTGAAGCACAAGCTCCTCTTGCTCCTGTTGCGACGGGTCGGCCATGTGGAGAGCGTCCTCGGATTTTCCCATCTTATCCCATCCTCGGTGGATTTCCGGCTCACAAAACGACAAACGGGCTCGATCGGTTCAGCTTCTTGGCCACCTCGGACCAGAGGTGCCTCACGTCGGCCGCCGCCCCGCCCGCAGTATACTCGACCACGGCCTGTCGGTTCATCTGCGCCTCGGTGACCGACCGGTCGTAGCGAACTTGCCCCTCCACGCTCAGGCCTCGCTCGGAAGCCCGGCGCTTGATCTCCCCGCAGACCTCCGTGTTCAGGTCCGCCTTGTTGATCGCCACGAGCGTCTCGATGCCGAAATGGCGGGTCAGGTCGGCCACGCGCTCCAGGTCGTTCAGTCCACTCAACGTCGGCTCCGTGACGATCAGCACCAGGCTCGACGCGGTGATCGACGCGATCACGGGGCAACCGATGCCCGGGGCCCCGTCGACCAGGACCACGTCGAGCCCCCGCTCGCCGGCCGTCTTCTTGGCCTCTTGGCGGACCACGCTCACCAGCTTGCCGGAATTCTCTTCGGCGATGCCCAGCTTGGCGTGGACCATCGGGCCGCACCGCGTCTCGGACACGTACCAGTGGCCGTTGACGACCGGGGCGAACTCGATCGCCTCGGCCGGGCAGAAATGGGCGCACACCCCGCAGCCCTCGCACGCAAGCGGGTCGACACGGTAGGTCTTCTCGACGAAGTCATTACCCGGCCCGTCGCAATGGACGGCCTCGAACCGGCACAACTGCTGGCATTTCGCGCAGCCGACGCAAACGTCCGGCAGGATCCTCGCGCGCGAGCCCCCGGAAAACTCGACCTCACGGAGAATCTTCGGTTCGAGCACCAGGTGCAGATCGGACGCGTCCACGTCGCAATCGGCCAGCACCGCGCCCTCGGCCAACACGGCAAACGACGCCACGATCGACGTCTTGCCCGTGCCTCCCTTACCGCTTACTACCACCAGCTCCTTCATCCGGCTGCTTCTCCGTTACGCGTGATTTGCTCCGCCACCGCTTCCAGGAGGCCACGGAATCTGGCATCGTATTCGGACGAGGCCTCGCAGGCCAGCTCACCTCGGCTGTACGCCTCGGCCAGCTTTCGGTCGTCCGGGATCTCTTCGAGGCTCGGAATGCCCCGGGCCGCACAGTACGAGTGCGTCTCGTGGCCGTCGAACGTGGCCCGATTGATGACCACGCCGCACGGCAATCCCAACGCCTCGACCATCTCAACCGCCAGCTTCAAGTCGTGGAAGCCGAACGGCGTCGGCTCCGTCACCAGGAGGACGAAGTCGGCCCCGCGGACCGACTCGATCACCGGGCACGACGTCCCGGGCGGGGCGTCGGCGATCACCACGTCGGCTTCCGGGGCGGCCGCCTTCACCGCCTTGATGACGGGCGGGCTCATCGGCTCCCCGACGTTCAACACCCCGCGCACGAACCGAATCGGTCCCGCATGGCCGGTCTCCAATCGCCCGATTTCGTGGAACGTCTCCACGATCGCGTCGGTCGGGCACACCAGCCCGCAGCCGCCGCAAGCGTGGCACAGCTCGGGATAAACGAGCACCTTCCGGCCGAGACACGCGATCGCGCCGTACTGGCAGATCTCGGCGCACTGGCCGCAATCGGTGCATTTCGCCTCGTCGACCACAGGGACCCGATTTCCGACCGGCTTGGTATCGGTGATCTGGGGCTTGAGGAAGATGTGTCCGTTGGGCTCTTCCACGTCGCAGTCGAGATAGGCGACGGTCCGATCGTTGCGGGAAGCCACGGTGGCCAGGTTCGTGGCGACCGTCGTCTTGCCCGTTCCGCCCTTGCCGCTTGCGATAGCGATCCGCATCGCGTTTCCCTTGTACCGGCTCACTCGCCCTCTTCCAAGTGGCGAATTCGCTCCAGGATTTCCTGCATCTGCCGGCCGAGCTGCTCGGCTTGCTGTTTGAGCATCCTCAGCTCGTCCGCTCTCGTGGGGCCCTCGGATGCCTCGGCTGGCGTGGCCTGCCCGGCACCGAACGCGGCGCCGCCACCCATTCCTTGCCCTTGGCCACGACCCATTCCTTGCCCCTGGCCACGGCCCATGCCTCGCCCCATGCCACGGCCCATGCCACGCCCCATCCCTCGGCCCATGCCTCCACCCATCCCTCGTCCCATGCCGCCCCCCTGCCCACCGCCCCTGCGTTGCCCCATGCCTGGCCCCACGCCACCCGCGCCACTGCCAAGGCCCTCCGGGTTCGCGGCATCGGGCGCGACGGATTCCCGCTGGTCGGGCTCCGCGGCTGGGGACGTTGCAGAGGCGGCGGTTTGGTCAGGGGGCGGGGCGGCCGGAGCCCCCATTCCGAAATGCCCCTCCACGTTCGGCCCCGCGGTCACCGACAGGCCATCCGCCTGGAACTGCGCGACGACCTCCCGCACCAGGCCGGAACACCCGGTGATGATCTCAATTCCGGCCGCCGACA
>CAZDHR010000158.1:0-14128 GCA_964505295.1 uncultured Planctomycetaceae bacterium | reverse complement strand
GAAATACAACACGTTGCCCGCCACGGCCCCCAACACGATTGCCACGACCGTCGTGAGCGAGACCAGCCCGCTGGCGGCGGATATCCACTTGGGGCGAACGATCTCGGGGATGCTGCCGAACTTGGACGGTCCGAACAGGGCGCTCTGCGCGCCCAGCAGGAAGACCACGCCGAACATCAGCCAAAGGCTGCCGCTGAGGATCGCGCCCACGCCCAGGATCAGCATGACCAGCTCGGCCAGCTTGCAGCTTACGATCACCGTCCGCTTGCTGAACCGATCGGCAAGGTACCCGGCCGTGGCGGCCAGCAGGAGATAGGGGAGCACGAAGCAGATCAGCCCGACGGCCAACGCCAACGACGCCTGTTCGTCCGAGACCATCTCCTTGCCGATGGGCACGACGAGCCATCGGAACATGTTGTCGTTGACCGCGCCGAGGAACTGGGCGACCAACAGTCCCAAGAAGCTCCGCGAGCCCAGCCCTCCGGCCGTGCTTTCGCCCGGCGCTTTCCGTCTCGGTTCCGATTCGCGGCTCAAAGGGGCACCTTGGCGAGAGAGATGGAAATCGCTCGTTGAGGGCAACGAACCGGTAGCGCGGGCCGATTCCCGAGACCCACGCGTCTCGCTGGGATCCCAGGAAGCGCGATCGCCCTTCCTTTCGGGCCTATTCTACCCTCGCTTCAGCGGTCCGCCAGTCGTAGGGCACCCTGCTCGACGAGCCTCAGGATCTGGGGAATCATCTCCTCCACCGCCCGGGCGCGGTGGCTGAGCTGGGCCTTGACCGAGTCGCCCAGCTCGGCGAACGTCCGGCCGTGCTCGACGACCTCGAAGAGCGAGTCGTAGCCGAACCCGCCGTCGCCCGAGGGGGCGAAGCGGATCCGCCCCCGGCAGCAGCCTTCACTCTCCGCCCGAATGCTCCCGCTCGGATCGGCCAGCGCCAGGTGGCAGACGAACCGGGCCGTGCGTCGGGCAAGCGGCACGTCGGCCAGCTCGTCGAGCAGCCGGCGGCGGTTCGCTTCGGGATCCGCGTTCGGACCGGCGAATCGCGCCGAGCGGATTCCCGGGGCCCCGCCCAACGCGTCGACCTCCAGGCCGGTGTCATCGGCGAGCACCCACTCGCGCAACTGCTCGGCTTGCACGATCGCCTTCTGCCGCGCGTTCTCGGCGAGGGAGCCGCCCGACTCATCGACGTCGGCATACTCGGCCAGGTCGGCGAGACTCGTCAGAGCCAGCCCCGCGGGCGCCAGCAGCAGGGCAAGCTCCCGCGCTTTGTGTCGGTTTGCCGTTCCCAGAATGAGCTGCCGTGCGCGAGTCAACGTGACGTACTGTGTTGGCGTCTGCCGGGTGATGCCGTTACATCGGATCAGTCTCACTGGTTCCCAAGCTCCAGCTTGGGAACCACGAACTCTACTTCGCCCCAGGGGAAGCGGCGGGTTTCAGGTGCGTTCCCAAGCTGGAGCTTGGGAACGAGCGAAATGTCCACGTCGTTTGTGCGCGGGCCCTATGCCAGCGAGCGGTCGTAGTTGAAACGGAAGGCTTCGCTCCCCGGATCCGGGGGACGGCGGAAATCTTGCACGGGGTCCTCCGAGCCCACCAGGTCGACCACGAGATGGGCAGCGCGGACCCGCTCGTTTCGCACGTCCCGCAGATCGAACGGCTCGATGGGACGAAACACCCATAGGCCCCGCTCGCGTCGGCCCCGGATGCTCAGCCCGCGCCGGTCAACGAGGATCCTATCGCAAAAATCCTCCTCCCGCAGCTCCACGCGGCTGGTCAACAGCGGAGGACGCCCGAATACGACGAGCGAACAGGGCTCGGGGCAGTGGGCGGTGACGTCCTCCATCTGCCGGCGATCCGCCTCGACCGAGAGGGTGACGCCCCGCAAGCCCCGCTCGCCCAGCTCGCGGGCCGCCAGCGAGTTGAGCACGGGCAGGCCGGGGCCGCCCTCCATGCGGACGCCCGCTTCCCGCGCAAGCGTCCACCCGCCCCAACTGTTCACTTCGACGGCCACCCCGGCCCCTTTGCACCGCCGAATCAGCTTCTCCAGACCTGGGACGTCGTCGTCGAAGAAAACCGGCGGCAGGGCCACCACCAGCGGGATCTTGTGGGCAGTTCGTCGCAACGGGAAGAACGCGTCTTCGGTAAGCCCTTCGACGATGATCGCGCCCGGACGGAAGTGCCGCACGAACGCCTTGACGGCGGAAGCGTCGAGACGCACGCGGTCAGGCGGGCTCCCCAACGGAAAGCGGTTGGCCGCATGAGGCTCCGTCTTCTCCAGGATGCGGCGGACGCCCTCCGGCAACCGGACGCCGGTCAGCTCGTCTCCCTGCCGCTTCGCCCGACGCACCACGGCCCGAATCCGGTCGACCAGCTTGTTGGCCGCGCGCGGCACGAGCAAGAAGTCGGACTCGTCGGTGGCCAGCCGGCCGGGTCGACGCCCTTCGATCGGTTGCCGGCCCAACCACTCGAGCAGCCCGCCCACGGGGACCGCCTTGTGCTTGCGGCGGACAACCGTCTTGGGCATCGACCAGATCTCCGTACGCCCGGAGCAAGTGCATTGGCACTCGATTGCCTGTCCCCCTAGCAGGATAGCCACGTCGTAGACTGCGTTCTCCGGATCGTCGTTGTCCGGACTCGGGCCGGCGGCGTGTGTCGGGTCTTCGTGCCGCGGTGAAGCCTCTCTGCCCGCGATGCCGGTCAGCTCATCGCGCCGGCCGTCGAGGTAGCCGGACGTGAGCCGGCGGCCCGTGTACGCGCCCAGCTTGGCTGCCTCCGCCGGAAGCTCGGGGCCCTCTTCCCCGTCGAGCGCTCGCCGGTAGAGCGACACGGCCCGGCGGACCCAGGCGGCGTTCTTCATCCGCCCTTCGATCTTCAGCGCGGCGACCCCCGCCTCGCGCAGCTCACCGATCCGATGAACCGAGAGCAGGTCGCGCATGGAGAAAGGCGTGCCGGGCGCAACGCCGTCGGCCGTCCAGGGGACGCGGCAAGGGCTGGTGCAGGTGCCCCGGTTGCCGCTCCGCCCGCCTCCCCAACTCGAAAGATAGCATCGGCCGGAGATGGAGAAGCAGAGCGCCCCCTGGGCGAACACCTCCGTTCGCACGCCCGCAACGCCCGACGCCACTCGGATCTCCGCCAGCGTCATCTCCCGGGCCAACACGACCCGCGCGATCGACAGCGCGGCGGCCGCCTGCACGTCGGCCCGGTTGGCCATGCAGCTTTGCGTGCTGAAATGGAATTCCAGCTCGGCGAACTCCGGCTTCAGCGCCAAGATCGCCGGGTCGCGGACCAGGACGGCATCGACCCCGCACTGACGGGCCCACGAGAGCATCCGCGCCGCCAGGCCCAATTCCCGCTCCGCCAGGTCGACGTTCAGCGTCAAGTACGCTCGGGCCCCATGGGCATGCACCGACTCGACGGCCTGGGCAAGCTCGTCCTGGGTGAAGTTCCGGGCGCTGCGGCGGGCATTCAGGGCCCTCAAGCCGAGGTAGACCGCGTCGGCCCCCGCCTCCAGCGCGGCCTCCAGCGAGGTGGAGTCGCCGGCCGGCGCCAGAAGCTCGACGCCGGGCGCGACCGCGCGAGAATCGTCCGCCGGCGCCGCCTCTTCATCATTCCCCATGGTCGTCGTTTCTCCACCCAGTCGGTCAACATCCGCCCCTCACACGCCCGATCTTCCGGGCGCGCGATCTCCAATGTACGCCCCCTTCCAAGAAGCCGCAACGCCCGACCGATCGGGCCCGCCCCCGCGCTCGACGCCGGCTTCCGTCGCGCGCGGCGGGTGCTCGCGCCCGGCAAGTTGTGGTACGGTAGGATTACTCGGCTTGGGCGCCGCGACGTTGACGAACGACCTGATCGAGTGGTGGAAGCTCACACGTACGAGGAGCCGGCTTGACGCCCCAGCGGTCGCACTTCCTCCACCGGGTGGACGACGAGATTGCGGAAGCGGGCTCGTCCCAAGGCGTCCTCCCAGACCATTCTCGCTCCCACCGGGGGGTTGCCTGTTTGTGCATCGTGGAATAGTCTGGAAACTGTAGAGAAGTGCTCCGCTCGCAGTACGTCGGTTCCAACGATCAACCGGGCTCCGCCCGCCGAGGATGAATGATGCACGCGGTTAGGCGTCGCTACGGCTTGGCCGCCTTGTGGCTGTCCTTGGTCGTTCTCTCGGGATGCGGATCTTCGACGGATCGGCGTCCGTTGCACGGCCGCGTGGAGATCGACGGGGTGGCGGTCGAGCGCGGCTTGATCAGCCTGTTGCCCGCCGCCGGAAATTCCGGCCCCGCGGCGAACGGCGTGATCGTCGACGGAGAATACCGTTTTACCACCGAGTCGGGGCCCTACTGCGGCCCTCACCGCGTGTTGATCGACGTCGATTCGCTGCACGGGGAAGAACGGGCGACGGGCCAAGACGGCCCGGGGGACATCAAGACGGTTGACGTCAAGAGGACGGGCGTTCGAGCCGAGCGGTCTCGACCGTCGCGCGAGGCAGTCGACGAGACGACCAAACGTCACTGGCAGATCGAGTTTACCGTGCCCGAAAACGGCGAGCCCCGCAAGGATTTCGACCTCGAGCGATGACAGGGTGACAGGGTGACAGGGTGACAGGGTGACGGGGTGGCATGGCGAAGCGGCTTGCCGGACGATCGTCACCCCCTCACCTTGTCACCCCGTCACCTCCTCTTCATTTTCGTTCTGGGGGGCGTGTGATGCGGCAGCATACGACTCCGCGAGGTTTTACCCTCGTCGAGCTCCTCGTCGTGATCGCCATCATCGGCATCTTGGTCGCGCTGGTGCTACCGGCCGTCCAGGCGGCGCGCGAGGCGGCACGCCGGATGAAGTGCAGCAACAATGTGAAGCAGATCGCCCTGGCGCTTCACATGTACCACGACACGCACCGGGTGCTGCCCTCCGGCAGCATGTACGCCGAGGAGCTGAGTGCGATCGTGGACGGACCGTATTCCTGGGGTTTCATGGCCTTGATCTTGCCCTACTTGGAGCAAGGGGCTGCCTACGACACGATGGATTTCACCGCGGCAAGCTGCGGCCAGGCCATCATCGCGCTTCAGACCGCGGGGGAGCCGGATCCTTCATCCAATCCGATTTCCGTGTTCATCTGTCCCAGCGACCCTTACGGTTTCCAGTCGCTCGTCAGCGGTCCCACCGGACCTCTGCCGAATTCCGGCGATTGCGGTGTGCTCTATCCGGGAGACTACCTTGGTGTCGCAGGCGATGAGCGAGAATACCACTTCTACCCCTACTGTGACGGGATCTATCAAGGCAACGGAATCTTTTACAGTCTCAGCAAGACGCGTCTGGCGGACGTGGTGGATGGAACGTCGACCACGCTGATGATCGGCGAGCGCGGCATGCCCGAAAACCTCGGCTGGGGGTGGCCGATCTGCGGCGGAACCGAGTGCGAGCACTACCTTTGCACCGAGCGGGGACTGAGCCGGAGGGCCGACCCGCCGAACAACTACTGGATCAACGTGACGCACTTCTGGAGCTGGCATCCCGGCGGCACGCACTTCGGGCTGGCCGACGGCAGCGTTCAGTTCCTCCATTACGAGATCGACTACAACACGTACCTCGGGTTGTCGACGCGGAACGGGGGAGAGGTCGTGGGCACGCCGTAGACAATGATTCGCCCCCGTCAGCCGGCATGGGGCCGGCAGCTCCTCAAGCCGCCGCCCGCCGGTTTCTCACGGGCCGATCACTAATAACCACCGTAAGACCCGGAGTAGCCGCGCGACGGCGTATAGTTGCGCCTACTCCCGCCTGAAGAACGAGCGCCGCCGAAGCCGGAGTAATAGAGCGAATAGTTCATGAACGTGCTCCCGGTCCCCGTGGCGCGGGTCGGGCCGGTCGTCCCGAATCGCGACATCTCGCCCTGGAGGCCCTGGAGGCTGCGCTGTTGAGTTCGGATCGCGGCACGCTGGCCGGTCAGCGTTCTCTGCAATTCCTGCCGAGGTCGAACCCAACTGCGATACTGCCCCAGCGGTCCGGGGTCTGACCGGAAAAGGTGCAGGTAGGGACTGAGCGTCGGGCGGTCGAGATACAGGCTCTGCGCCTCGGCAACGTCGACCGAACCGACCAGCGCGCATCCCACGAGAAACGCTACGACGACTTGTACCGGCTTCATGGCTCGGTCTCCCCGCATCGCCCGATGCGTCGTTGGTAGTCCCTTGGTGTTGCCGATTATCCCCAAAGGGTGTCGTTTCTCGCCGCGATTCGCCAGGCGCGCCCGGCCGATGGGGTTGCGCCCGTATCCGGGCGCCATTTTTGGAGGACGCTCCTCTTAGCGATTCTACGTACGGCCCCCCCCGCCCGGAAAGCATGTTTCCGGTCTACCCCTTCATCCGGAAGTATCAACAGAATCGACTCATCAGCTTCTCGGATTCCGCGAGTTTGGCTGAGCCTTCCCGCCCAGCGACAACCGGATCTGTGCAACTCATATTTCCCAGAATCCCTATCTTTACCAAAAGCTTCAGGCGGAAATCCCAGCCGGTTCTCGCAAGACGGCGCCGAGCCCTCGCGCCGGGAACCCCGTCGCCGCAGACGGCAGGTGCCCGGATGAGAGGCGGCAAGGAGGGGCCGACGGGCCTGGGCTGTGTTGGAGGCCGGGTGGCTATTGCCCATGCGGGGAAGATCACAACAATGACTTCCTGGGGGCAGCGGTCGTCAGCGAATGCAGAAGGAGCCAACATGCGACGAATCCTGATCGCGTTGCGCGTGTTTTTCGCCACGCTTTGCCGCGCCCAGGTGGCCCGCGAGGTCGAACGAGTACTCAGCGGGACCGGGCAGCCAACTCCAGCGGGCGCCCAACGGGCCCCCAAGCCCGAGGTAAAGAAGCCCCGGGCCCCGGCGCGGAGCGATGCCGTGACGTTGCTAGCCACCCTTCAGCGGGAGGCGCGATTCGTCGACTTCATCAAGGAGCCTCTGGACGGCTACACCGACGCCCAGATCGGGGCCGCGGCCCGCGACGTGCATCGCGACTGCGGCCGGGCGCTCGACCGCCTGTTCGCCCTCCAGCCGATCGTGACCCAAGAGGAGGGCACGCCGATCGACGTGCCCGCCGGGTTCGACGCCGGTCGCTATCGACTCATCGGCAACGTCGCCGGCGAGCCGCCGTTTCGCGGGCCACTCAGGCACCATGGTTGGGAAGCCACCCGCCTGGAGCTGCCGTCCTGGTCGGGTAGCGAGGCGGCCGCACGAACGGTCGCACCGGTCGAAGTGGAGCTCAAGTAGCCGGAGAAAATGGAATGACCGCAAGGTACGTGCTCGGCATCGACCTGGGGACCACCAACAACGTGCTGGCCTACACCTCGTTGGACGAAGAGGAGCCGCGGGTCGAGCTTCTGCCGATTCCGCAACTGGTGGCTCCGGGGACCACCGAGTCTCGCGCGGCGCTGCCCTCGTTCGTCTACCTTGCCAGTGAGCATGAGGCGGGCGGGGGGAGCTTCGATCTGGAGTGGGCGTCGGACCGCGATTTCGCCGTGGGTGAGCTGGCCCGGCGCCAGGCAGCCGAGGTTCCGGACCGCACCGTGGGGGCCGCCAAGTCGTGGCTCTGCCACAGCCGCGTCGACCGGCACCAGCCGATCCTCCCGTGGAACGCCCCGGCCGACGTCCGCAAGATCTCGCCGGTGACCGCCTCGCGCCGCTACCTGGAGCATTTGGTAGGGACATGGGAGGCGGCCTTCCCTGATGCGCCCGTCGCCGATCAGCACGTCGTGCTGACCGTCCCCGCCTCGTTCGACGCCAGTGCCCGGGAGCTTACCCGCGAGGCCGCCTTGGCCGCCGGATTGCCCGAGCGCCTGGTGTTATTGGAAGAGCCGCAGGCGGCCGTCTATTCCTGGCTGGCAGCCACCGGCGACCGCTGGCGGCGGCAACTTTCGCTGGGCAACACGCTCCTGGTGTGCGACGTGGGCGGCGGGACCACCGATCTGAGCCTGGTCGCGGTGGCCGAGGAGGACGGCGAGTTGGTGTTGGAGCGGATGGCCGTGGGCAACCATCTCCTGGTCGGCGGCGACAACATGGACCTCGCGCTGGCCCACCACGCGGCCGGCATGTTCGCCGAGAAAGGCGCCGCTCTCGACCCGTGGCAGTCGGTCGCCCTGTGGCATTCGTGCCGCAACGCCAAGGAGTCGCTGCTGGCGCCCGATGGACCCGAGAAGCAGTCGATCGGGGTGCTTGGGCGCGGGAGCAAGCTGATCGGCGGGACGGTTTCCATCGAGGTCGACCGCCAGGCCGTGAGCCAGCTTTTGGTCGAGGGCTTTTTTCCCCGCTGTGACGTGAGCGACAAGCCGGCCCGGCGGCGGGTGAGCGGTTTCCGGGAGATCGGGCTGCCGTTCGAGTCCGATACGGCGGTGACTCGCCACCTGGCCGCGTTCCTCCAGGCGCACGGCCGCGAGGGCCCGGTCTGCCCCAGCCACCTGCTGTTCAACGGCGGCGTCTTCAAGGCCGACCTGCTCCGCGCTCGCCTTCTCGACGTGTTCCGCGACTGGTTCGGTGAGGCGTCGGCCCCGCACTTGCTTTCCGACGTCGACGATCTGGATCACGCCGTCGCCCAGGGGGCCGCGTATTATGGCTGGACGAAGCAACGCGGCGGCGTGCGCATCCGCGGCGGAACCGCCCGGGCCTACTACGTGGGCATCGAGACGGCCGGCCTCGCCGTGCCCGGCGCGCCGCGACCGCTTCGCGCGCTCTGCGTCGTGCCGATGGGCATGGAGGAAGGCACCGAGACCGAGGTCGCCGCCGAAGAGATCGGCCTGGTCGTGGGCGAGCCGGCCCAGTTCCGATTCTTCTCTTCCTCCACGCGCAAGCACGACAAGCCCGGCGACGTGTTGACTCATTGGTCGGACGAAGAGCTCGTGGAGACCGATTCCCTCGAGGCCGAGCTTTCGGCCGACGAAGCCATCGAGGACGGGTACGTCCCGGTCCGCTTCCGTCCCCGGGTGACCGAGCTGGGGATGCTCGAGCTATGGTGTGTGAGCACCAAGAGCGACGGGCGATGGAAGCTGGAGTTCAGCGTGAGGGAGGATGCGCAGATCGATTAGGGTCCGCGCAAAAACCGCTCTCGCGGCTCGGCTTTCGACGCCAAGCTACGGCCGCCGCTCGGGATAGACGACCAGCTCGACGCGGCAGTTCCGCTCTCGGCCTTCGGGCGTGGCGTTGGAGACGACCGGGTGGTTGCCGCCGTGACCGGCCACGTAGAGCTGGTCCGCTTGGAGGCGGGTTTGGGTGAGAAGTGCCTCGTAGACGGCCATCGCTCGGGCGACGGAGAGGTGATGGTTATTGCGCCACAGACCGCTGCGGAGCGGCTCGCTGTCGGTGTGGCCCTCGACGCCGATCATCTGATCGGGGTAGCTGCGCACGATCTCGGCGGCCACGTCGGTGATGAGCCGGGCCGCATCGGGGCGGAACTGAGCCGATTCGCCCTCGAAAAGCCGTTGGGCGGCAAGCTCGATCCGGATCACGTCGCCGTCGCGGCGCACGTGTACGTCGGGCAGGTCAATCGCCGGCAGCGTCTCCAGGAAGCTGTTGTTCGGTGTAATCGCGACGCCGTGCCGCCGACGCATCGACGCGGTCAACGCCTGGGTCTGTTGGTCGCTGGCCTCCTTCTCCTTGCGGAGCTGGGCCAGTTGCGAGGTGATCGCGCCGAGCTGCTGCTGCACCAGATCGAGCTGGTCTTCCGCCACCTTGCCACGTTGGCGCGACTGGGCCAGCAGGGCCTCCAGCTCCTGGTTGTCCCGATCCAGCGCGCCGGCCCGGGCCTGAATCTCCTGCGCCTGCCGCGTCATGGCCAACTGCTGCTGCTGGAGCTGCTGGAGCTGGCCCTTCATCACCATCGAGTTCTCGGCGCAGCCGGCGGCCAGCACCGGCGCAAGCAGCCATCCCGCCCAGGCGAAACGACGCATGCCCAAGTACTCCTCGAGAGACTTCGGAAGGGACTACTCCCGTCAAGGTCCGAATGGCAGGTTTGGCCGTTCGTACTGACCCGATTCATCGGGTCCGTTTTCCGTTTGGACCGCATGAATGCGGTCACTACCAGCCTGTCAAAGGGAACTTGACACGGCAATACCAGATCGGCTCACGGCGGCCGAGGGGGCGACTCGGAAAAGGGAGCTACCAATTCGGGCAGCTTCGGTCCCCACACATGAGGGGTTCCCGCGCAGGGACTACCGCGAGTGGGCCGGATGGTAGCAAGACGCCCGGGGTGCCACAAGGGCAGTTCAGACGCCGTGCAACGAAAATCCCGCCAACACCAGGATTTCCGTCAAGCCGTGAATCCGAACTTCGGGCTAACGAGACCGGGGGGCACTGGTCGTGCCGCTGTCGCCCGATCCTGCGTCGCGCGCCGGCCAGTTGCCCCCGCTTCCGTCCCTGGCGGGGTTCGCTATGATGCAAGAAACGCCGACCGGACGCGAAAACACAGATAGGACGACCGTGGATATCCGTCACCCGCCACACGAGGGGGGTCAGCATGCCGGAACCTAAGGAACACGCCGAACACCGCAACTGGCTGGAGACCATCCTCCGCTATATCCCCGGCTTCCGGGGCTACCTGGAGAAGGAGTATCGGCGGGATAGCGACGAACTACAGCGCGAGTGGCTGGCCGACCGGCTCCAGCGCTCCAAGCGGGCGATCGACGACCTCACGCGCCCCCTGGCCGACGCGGGCCAGATCGACGCCCTGCCCCAAGTCGACAGGCTCCGTGGCCGGCTCGACAAGCTCATCGCCCGAATCCGCGGGGCCATGCAGGGATACAGCGGTTTCTTCGACCTCGTCCGGGTCCGCGAAGACCTGCTCGACCGGCTCTACGAGCACGACGTCGGCCTGATGCAACGGGTCGACGCGCTGGGGCAGGCGATCGAGCAACTGCCCGAGGCGCCGGATCGCATCCCCAAGACGGTCTCCGATCTCTTGGAACAGATCGATGTCTTGGAGCAGCAATGGGACGTGCGGGAGGACATGCTCAAGGGCCTGGAATAGCCGGGGCGTACCGCGACGTGAATACCTCTCTACCATGATTGGGGGATCTTCTTATGGCCATGCGATTGGAAGTCATCCAGTTCTTCGACGAGACCAACCGGTCGTTGGTCCAGCGGGTGCCGCCGCAGGGCTCCGCCGACGTCAAGCTCGGCGCCCAGTTGATCGTCCAGGAAAACCAAGAGGCGGTCTTCTTCCGCGACGGCAAGGCCATGGACCAGTTCGGGCCCGGCCGATACACGCTCTCCACGCAGAACGTGCCGATCATCACGCGGATTTTGACCATCCCCTGGGAGAAGTCGCCGTTCCAGTGCCTGGTCTACTTCGTCGGCAAGCAGACCTTCCTCGACCTGAAGTGGGGCACGCGCCAGCCGATCACCTTCCGCGACCGCGACTTCGGCATGGTGCGGCTCCGCAGCTTCGGCAAGTATTCCTTCCGCGTGGTCGACTCTCCGGTCCTGTTGAACACGCTCGTCGGCACCCAAGGCAAGTACACGACCGAAGAGATCTCGTCCTTCCTGAAAGACCTGATCGTGGCCCGGATGACCGACCTGCTGGGCACGATCGGCATGAGCGTTCTCGACCTGCCCGCCCGATACGACGAAATCGCTTCCGGCACTCGGGCTAAGGTCGGTGAGGAGTTCGCCAAGTACGGGCTGGAGCTGGTCGACTTCTTCATCAACGCGATCACGCCGCCGGAGGAGGTGCAGAAGGCGATCGACGCCCGAAGTGCCATGGGCGCGGTGGGCGACCTGAACGCCTTCATGCAGTTCCAGGCGGCCCAAAGCATGTCCAAAATGGCCGAGCGGGGCGGCGAGGCGACCGGCGCCATGGGTATGGGCATGGGGGCCGGGTTCGGCATGATGATGCCCGGCATGATCCAGCACGCGATGGCCGCCGGTGGGGGAGCGGCCCCGGGTGCCCCGCCGGCACCGGGCGCGCCATCACCCGCTACAGGCGGCGGCGCGGGCCCCGGGACCGTGCCGGGAGCCGCGGCCGGCGCGGGAGGACTCGACTTCGACGATCTGGCACCCACGACCAAGGACCCCAAGGCCATGGTCCGCAACGTGGCGGAAGGCGGGGGCTACCAGATCGCCGAGTCGGGAGGCACCCTGCAAATCACCATCCCGATCGGCTCGCTCAGAAAACAGGTCGTCCACGTCGAGTTCGGCAAGTCCGACGAGTCGGGTCACGATGTCGTCACCTTCTGGTCCATCTGCGGCCCGGCCGTCGACAAGCACGCGATGATCCTCCTCCGCTACAATATGAAGATGCTCCACGGCGCGTTCGCCGTCCGCGACGTGAACGGCCAGTCGGTGGTCGTCCTTCAGGCCAACCAAATGGCCGACACGCTCGATCCCCTCGAGGTCAGCCGTGCCCTGTCGGCCATCGCCTGGCAGGCCGACAAGGTCGAGCAGAAGCTTGTCGCGGGGGACGAGAATTAGGAGCACGTAGGGTGCGTGAAACGCACCGGAACAGTCCGCATCTCGTCCGTCGCGGTGCGTTTCACGCACCCTACACGCTCTGGGTAGTGCTGGGACTCCTGGTGCTCGGCTCCCTCGCATGGCTGATGCTGTTGGACGCCCGCACGGCCAGCCTGCTCGGAAACACGCTGTTTCTCTGTGCGACGACCTGTGCCATCAGCCTCCCGCTCGGGACCATTCTGGCGTGGCTGCTGGTACGGACGGATCTGCCGTTCCGCCGGGCAGGGTTGGTCCTGTTCGGCGTGATGCTCTTCGTGCCGCTCTACTTGCAGGCGGCGGCGTGGCAGGCGGGGTTCGGCATCCAGGGGTGGTATACGCTGGGCTACGCGGGGCCCGTTTGGCTAGAGGGCTGGACCGGCGCGATCTGGGTCCACGCGATGGCCGCCCTGCCTTGGGTCGTGTTGATCGTCGGGGCGGGGTTCTGGCTGGTCGAGCCGGAGCTGGAGGAGCAGGCGCTGTTGGACGGCTCGCCGTGGCAGGTCTTTTGCCGCGTGACGCTCCGCGGGTCGCTGGGGGCGATCGGCGTGGCGGCCATCTGGGTCGTGATCCTCACGGCCGGGGAGATGACCGTGACCGATCTGTTCGGCGTGCGGACCTACGCCGAGGAGGTCTACACGCGCCAGGCCGTCGGGCCCCAGCCGGAAGACCTGCCCTTGGGCCTGATGCCCGGCGTGATCCTGACCACGTGGCTGGTCCTGGCGGGCCTGGTCCTGGTGGGCAGGCTTGCTCCCCGCGATCGACCGGTCTCCCCCGGCGGGCGGGTCGTCTTCCCGCTCGGGTGGCGGCGGGGGCCCCTGGCGGCCGCCGTGGCACTGGCGCTGCTGCTCGTGGTGGGCCTGCCCCTGGGCAGCTTGTGCTACAAGGCCGGCATCGTCGTGACGCAGGCCGACGGCGCCTACGTGCGAAGCTGGTCGCTCGGGAAGTGCCTGCTCGTCGTTGCCGAGGGGCCGGTCCGCTACGCCAAGGAGTTCCGCTGGTCGCTGGTGATTGGGATCTTGGCGGCCACCGTGTCGGCCGCTCTGGCCACCGTGTTGGGCTGGATTGCCCGAGCCGGCAAGCTCCGGGCGGTCCTGGTCCTCGTGATTACGGCCCTCTGCCTGGCCGTGCCGGGCCCGATCGTGGGGCTGGCGGTGATCCGGCTCTTGAACCGGCCCGAGGTCCCGCTCTTGGTCTACCTGTACGACCAGTCGATCCTCGCGCCCGTGCTGGCACTCTCCGTCCGTGCCCTGGGGCCGGCGACGCTCGTGATGTGGCACGCCCTGCGGAGCATCCCGCCGGAAATGCTCGATTCGGCGGCCGTGGACGGGGCAGGGCCCGTCGGCCAACTCTGGCGGATCGCCCTGCCGTGTCGCGTCTGGGCGTTGGCCGTCGCCTGGCTGGTCGCGTTGGCCATCGCGCTGGGCGACCTGGCGGCCAGCGTCCTGGTCGTCCCGCACGGGCTGCCTACCCTCTCCATCCACATCTTCAATCTCCTCCACTACGGGGTAGAGGACCGCGTGGCGGGCATTTGCCTGGCGCTGGTGGCCGTGTTTGCCGCCGTGGCCGCCGGGGTCGCGTGGCTGGCCGGCCGCTGGGGACCGCCGGAAGCAGAGCCCCCGTAGAGCCCAACCGATCCGGAAAAAGGTGACAGGCACCTTTTGCCTGAAAGGCCCTTCGGGTGCTTCGC
>CAZDHR010000157.1:0-14161 GCA_964505295.1 uncultured Planctomycetaceae bacterium | reverse complement strand
CGGCCGACTACCTCGCCCGCAATGATGCCTATCACTTCTTCGGGCCGCTCGGCGGCGGGGTCGACTACTACTACCACTGCGAATGGGACGGCGTGCCCATGCTCTACGAGGACCAGCGCCCCGTGCGCCGCGAAGGCTACCTGACCGACCTGATCACCGAAGGGGCCCTGGAGTTCGTCCGCGGGCACAAGGGGTCGAAGCCATTTTTCCTCTACCTACCCTATACGGCCCCGCACACGCCGCTCGAGGCCCCCAACGACAAGCCACCCGCCCCGCGAACGCAAGAGAACTGGAACCAGGGGACGCGCGAGACCTACATCACGATGGTCGAGCGGCTCGATTGGGGGATCGGCCGAATCCTCACGGCGTTGGATGAACGCGGCTTTGCCGAGCGGACGCTGGTGATCTTCTTCAGCGACAACGGCGGCACGAAGCTCGCCAACAACGGCCCGTTCTCGGGCACGAAGGGCGGGCTGTTCGAGGGCGGGATTCGCGAGCCGTGCATCGTCCGCTGGCCCGGCGTGATTCCCGAAGGCCAAGTGACCGATCAGATGGCGATCTCGCTGGACCTGTCCAAGTCGATCGTGCGCGTGGCCGGAGCGGAACTCCCCGAGGATCGAGCCTTCGAAGGCATCGATGTCCTCAAGTACGTCGAAGAAGGCCGACCGGTCGAGCCACGGACCCTCTTCTGGCGCGCCCGACGCGGAGATCGCACCTGGCGCGCAGTCCGCGACGGCCCGCTCAAGTACCTCACCCGACGCGACGGCGACCGGTTCGAAGAACACTTGTTCGATCTCCAGGCCGACCCGGGCGAGAAAGACAACCTGCTGGCCTCCCGGCCGGAGGATGGGAAACGACTCAAGCGGCTCTTGGTTGAGTGGGAGCAGACGGTGCGGCCGTCGCGCTAGCGGGCGCGCGATCAGGCGAGACCAACGGAACGGTTCCGAGATAGCGGGACGTAGCCTCATGTCCATGGACGAGCAGTTGCCCGTGGAGAACGAAGCCGAGCCGAGTCCAAGCTCGCCGGGCGCGTCGGCGCGGCTTGCGTGGTACATCGCGGCGGCGGTCGTGGCGGCGCTGGCGTTCGCGCTGGCCTTGCCCTACTTGGCTTCGCTCGTCGGCCTCAGCGACAAAGCCCTCGACGGCCTGCTGGCAACGATCGACCTGGGCGGCACGCTCTTCCTCCGGCTGCTGAAGATGATTGTCGTCCCGCTGGTCATGTTCAGCGTGGCCAGCGGCGTGCTCGGGGTGGGCGACGTGCGCCGGCTCGGCCGCCCCGGCGCGTACATCCTCCTCTACTTCCCGACGACCACCGTGCTGGCCGCGATCGTGGGCCTGGCCCTGGTTAACCTGATCCAGCCGGGGTCGGGCGCCATCTCAGCCGCCGCCTCCCAAGCCGTTGGAGACGCCTCAACCCCGGAAGCGGCCGAAGCGGCATCGCCGGGCGCCGGCGCCGCCCCGCAAGGGCCCATGACGATCGGCGACGCGATTCGGCAGCTCGCCCTCACCATCTGCACCGACAATCTCTTCCGCGCCATGGCCGAGGGCAACCTGCTGCCGCTGATCGTCTTCAGCATCCTCTTCGCCGCCGTGCTCAGCACGATGGGCCGCCGGGCCGAGCCGGTATCGCGCGTGATCACCGGCACGAGCGACGCCCTGCTCAAGCTCGTGATGCTCCTGATGTACGTCGCGCCGGTCGGCATCTTCTGCCTCGTAGCCGCCCAGTTCGGCGAGGCCGCCGTGGCGGGCAAGTCGGGCGAGACGTTCGGCGGGCTGATGGCCTACATCGTCGTGATCGCCATCGGACTGGCCATCCACTGCCTGGTCACGCTCCCGCTCATCCTCTTCCTGCTCACGCGCCGCCACCCGTATCGGTTCCTGCTCCAGATGTCCGAAGCCCTGCTGACGGCCTTCTCCACCGCCAGCTCCTCGGCCACGCTGCCCGTCTCCATGGAATGCGCCGAGCGGCGGGCGCGCGTGTCGCGGCGCTCGGTCGAGTTCGTCCTGCCGCTAGGCTCCACGGTCAACATGGACGGCACCGCGCTCTACCAGTCGGTGGCGGCCGTGTTCATCGCCCAGGCGTCGGGCATCTCGCTGGGGCCCCTGGAGCAGTTGACGATCGTGGGCACGGCCACCCTGGCATCGATCGGCACGGCCGGCGTCCCCCAGTCCGGGCTGATCGCGCTGTTGATCGTCTTGAGCGCGGTGGGCCTCTCCGGCGAAGGCCTCGCCCTGGTCCTCTCCGTCGACTGGCTGGTCGACCGCCTCCGCACCACGGTCAACGTCTTCGGCGACGCGGTGGGCGCGGCGGTGGTGGAGAAGGGGTTTGGGACCTGAAGTGTGCCGCAGTCGCCCGTCCCCGGGTCTGGTCGCTGCGCCCGGTCACCCCTCCGCCGCGTCGCCGCTGCTTTGGCGCAGGACGATGCTGCCCTCAGGCGCCCCGATGTCGCGCCCGATCACGGGGCACTTGACCTGGAGGAGGCAGAAGACCTTGGGCCCGGCGTCGCTCAGCGTCTCGTAGTTCCCCTGCCCTTTGGCGATCACCAGCGGGGCCGCGTGGAAGCGGCGGCGGAACTCCTCGGAGCAGAGCGACAGCACGGTGCCCGGCACGTCGGCGCCGTTGCTCACCAGCGTGGCGCAGCCGTCCAGGCCGGCCGCCAGCGCGTCGTCGAGCGTGGCGTCGTTCAGCGTCGGCCCGCCCTTGACCGCGTAGACGACCGGCACGGAGAGCGATTCGACGAGCACGCGATCGAACACGGTCTCCCCCGCGTTGTCGGCCAGGAAGAGCACGTGGTCGGCCTCGGCCAGACGCTTGCGCAGCGACTCGTCATCGTGGATGGCGAACGGTTGCCCGAGCACGCGCTCGACGGTCGTCCACAGGTCGTCGTGATGGTCGCTCACGCCCAGGTCGATGATGTTGCCGGCGATGCTCAATCGCACGGCCACGTCGAGCGGATCATCGCCCCGGGCGACCAACTCCTTCAGCCGCGGATAGATGGCCAGCGCCCGACGCGTGCTCTCGGCCTTGGCCTCTCGATAAGGGTCCCCGGCGCCGATCTTCCCACGCACGATGCGATGGACCCGGTAGGCGATTTCAGGCGGCGTGGCCCCGGGGGGGAAATCTTGCAGCAGGGCCAGCACGCTCTGGATGACGGCGTGCTGCGTTTCGGAGTCGGCGCCCACGCGCCGCGCCGAGCTGAGCGCCTGGCGCAAAAAACAGGGATAGCAGTCAAGGTACGTCTGCAAGTTCTCTCCTCACTTCGCCTGCAAAGCATTCGCCGGCTTGCACCGACGCACGCGGTCAAACCGTTCCACTCGCGCGAGCCGATGCCAGTCAGCCTCCCTTCAGGTGCCGGTGCCGGTCTTCCATGAAGCTCCGGTAGATCTTGTAGTGATCCGTCTCTTCATACTCCAGGGGCCTGATCGGAACGTGATCGAAGCTGAAGATGGTCGCCTGGGGGCAGGCCAGCAAGATCGGGGAATGCGTGGCGATGACGAATTGGGCGTGCCCGGCGGCGCTCATCTGCGAAAGCACCTCGAGCAACGCGAATTGGGTTTTGGGCGATAGCGCGGTCTCCGGCTCGTCCATCAGGTAGAGCCCTTTGATCGCACACCGGGCTCGCAGAAACGACATGATCGACTGGCCGTGCGACTGGGTGAGAAGCGAGCTGCCGCCGAAGTATTCGAGCTGCCTCGGGTCAGCCGCCGCCCACTCGTCGAGCATCCGGGCGAAATCGCGAAACGTGGCCGATCCGAAAAACGAGCCGGGCACGATGCCGTCGCACCACTGAATCGAGAGGTAGCGGTAGAACGCCTTTTCGTACGGGTTCGGCCGGAAGCGCGGCCGCTCGGAGTCTTCCCAAATGTGGATGCCGCACCGGCGCGCCACCGCTTCGAGCAACGTCGACTTGCCCGTGCCGTTCTCGCCCACGAACAGCACCACCGGGCTGCGGAAGTCGAGCCGCTCGGTCTGCCGGAAGATGGCAAGATGGAACGGGTATTGTTCGTCGGTCGGGTATTGGTCCGGATGGAAGGCAACGCTTGCCAGGTGCATGCTCGCGACTTTCCGGCGGTCTCACGCCGCGTCCGCCCGGCGCGGCCACTCTGGGGGGACTCGAAACCATCTATCCTGGCAGCGCGGCGGGCGCTTGTCAATTGACTCGGCAGCGTGAATGCGAGATGCGGCTCCCAATGGCCCGCTCGCCGGCTATTCGTCTTGTATCGACTCCCACAGTTCCCGGTCGAACGGCGCACTTCGCGAAGGGCAAACCTCGCGGCGGCAGACCTGGCAACTGCGGAAATCGGTCTCCGTCGGGAAGCGAATCCCGGAGACCGTCTTGTTGGGCACCATCAGGCAGGAAGCCGTCAGCTCGACGCCGATCCGGCCCTTCACGTCCCCGAGTAGCACGAACAGCTCCCGCTGCTGCTCGATCGGCCACACGGTGGCGTCGCCCGAGCCGGGGCTCATCGTCGACGTTCTGCCTAACAGGAACTTGCGCTTGAGATGTTCGTCGAGATGTTTCCGGGCGCAAACCAGGAGCTCGGTTTTGATCGTCTCCCACCAAAACTCCTTCAGGGGATCGCCGGAGGGCCGCCGGGCGTGGTCGAGCTCGTGGCCGCACGTGGCGATCACGGGGAACACCCGCTCGACCGAGTCCAGGTTCTTCCGGAGCGCGCGGCTGGTGAACGTGACCCCGTCGATCCGTACCGTGTCTTTCCCTTTGGCCTCGACGAACGACTCAGCGTAGAGCGCCTTCGGCTTCGCCACGTCGCGGGCCAGGTTCACCAACGCCTCGAACCCCGCGGCGTCCTCCGTGTCCGGCTCGATGTGTACGCGCTTCATCAGAGCCGGCGCGTCAAGCTCGAAGGGGATGCTGCTGAGCGCTTCCGCGTTCTCTCTCCCAGAATGACTCATGGTCTACGAGATCCTCTTGGGTTGTTTGTCGCGGGGCGTGCGGGCATCTCTTAATGCGAAGCCGCAAGCGGCATCAACTCCCCAACCCGACGACCCGCCCCCCCCAACTCTCATCCCTCAACCTTCAACCCTCAACCTTCATCACACATCCTCCCCGATCGGGTACTCCCCGTGCTTCCGGATCGTCTCGATCATCGCCACGTAGTTCTCAAACGGGACGTACTCGGGGATCGAGTTCGACGAACCGCAGCAGTACCCGCCCCCGGGGGCAACCGTGCGCAGCCGGAGCTTGCCCAGCTTGTCGAGGGTGTCGTAGCTGTAGGAGCGGTCGGGATCGGGCCAGTCGAAGTCGTCGAAGGAAGCCGCGTCGCAAATCGCCCCGGAGCCTTCCTCCGCCCACATACGCGTGCTCTTTTTCTTCTGGTGGGGATTATACTGGGCCTCCAACGGCTTCAGCAGCTCCGTATCGAGCTGTCCGGCCCCCATGATCCCTTGCTTCTCCCCGCGGATCGTCTGACGGAACCCGATCGTCAACGGCACGTAGTCGTAGCCGGCGGCCATCGAGAAGTCGACTTCCTCCTCGATGCCCGCCATCGGCTTGCCCAACAGACGCGTCTTGATGTCTTCGGCGACCGTCCCGTCGAATGGGGGCACTCGTTTGGGCTCGCCCTGGCAGAGCAGGGCCTTCTTGAAGTTGTCGAAGTCGGGCATGTTCGGTCTCTTGCCGGTAGTCTTCCGCCCTTCGCGGTTCCGTGGTCTTGCGCCGTTCGACGGCAAGCCGTGACTGCGGATCGTGGTGATCGTACTGCAACTCGGGCCGGTCTTCCAGGGGCAAGAACCGTCCACGCCGCCTCTATCTCCTCGGTGCGAGGGGGCTTGAAGCCGTGCTACGTGTCCCCTATGTTGTGCGGGGTGGTCCTCCGACAGCGTTTTCATGCCGCCTGGCCAAGCCGGCAGCACGACAAACCAACCCACTACTCCACAGGAGACCCAGGATGATCGAACTCGGACTGCACACCGACAACTGGCGGGTGCTCAGCGGCAGTTTCCAACTCGCCGCGGAAACGGCCGTCAAGTACGGCCTCACACACCTTGAGTTCGCCGCGATCCACGGCCAGTACTTCATCCAGGCGATGGGGTACGAGCCGGGCATCTCGCTCCAATCGAATCCGCGAGCGCTGAAGCGGTACTGCGACGAAAGAGGCCTTCAGATCTCCCAAATCGACGGCTCGTACCCCTTGATGGGCCCCGATGGGTCTGCCTTCGGCGTGCAATACGTCCAGCAATCGATCCGGTTCGCCGCCGAACTGGGGTGCCCGATGGTCGATACCGTCGACGGCGCGTTCGAGATCGAGGGCTTTACGCGCGAGGAAGTCTTCCGGATCACCTGCGACAACTACCGCCAATGCCTCCCCTGGGCCGAGGATTACGGGGTGATCATCAACGTGGAGCCTCACGGCCCCTACACCAACGACGGGGAGTTCATGGAGCGGCTGTTCAAGCACTTCGATTCGGAGTTCCTGCGGTGCAATTTCGACACCGGGAACTCGTTCATCGCCGGCCACGACCCGCTGGAGTATCTCAAACACCTGCGTCCGTACGTCTGCCACCTGCACATCAAGGACGTGGATGCGGGCCTGGCCGAGGCATTGCGGGGCGAAGAGACCGGCATTGCGTGTAGCGTCGTGCCCATCGGTGGGGGTGTCAACGCGGAGAACATCAAGCGGTGCGTCGAATACCTCAAGGAAACCGGCTTCGACGGCGTGATGTCGATCGAGTGTTACGGCTCCGATGAGAACATCCGCAAAAGCACGGAGTTCCTCCGCGCACTGATCGGCTGATCCGACGCCAACCTGGTGGGCGCTCCAACCTGACTCCTTCGGCGCGATCCATCGAGAGTCATCTCGTGCTTCGATCGCGCCGAAGACGACCCAAGAGACACGCTCCGAGGACAAACGACAAAGAAATCCTCTGGGTCGGCAAAATTTTTTTCGCGCGTTCCGGCGCGATGTGCCCCGTCGGTCGGCGCGGTCGATTCGCCGAGTCGGGCTTGGCGCGATCCAGCCAACGACCGACGTCTCGACGATCGCATGGAGGCATCGGTTGTCTCGATACGGCCGCTTCCACGCGTCATCCGTTACGCAAGACGCTTCATGTCGCACGCGCCCCGCATTCGTCCGCGCCGACGGGTCGCCGTCCCGCACTCGACTCCGGCATCGGAACGTCCCCTCGCGATTCCGACCGACCGGCGAACGGCGAACAAACCACCTCACGGCCAAGGGAAGCCGGTTCGACGCCCGGCCGCCCGTAGGTGCGTAACTTATTGTGCATCATAGGCTTGCGCGCACACGCTTCCCCCGGGCGTTCATCGCTCGGGCCGTTTGTTTCGTGGATGGTTTCCGCGGCACCTACAAGGCGTGAACCACCGAAGGCTCCCAAGCCAAACCTTCGGGCGGACGTTCGGCGAACGAGGTCGTTGCCGGAGCGACGCGGCCGGAATGACTACGATCATACCAGGCGATTTACCCAGGCCGTGATTTACGGGAGCGAAATCGATCACGCCCCTCGTGGCGCTCACCGACGATCGCATCGGATGGAATCTGACTGCACGAAGACGGGGCGCGCTCGCACGCCGACGAGCGAAGACACGTCAGCCACGGGTGTGTCTTTGGAAGAAAACTTCCGTCGCGACGGGAGAATTGTACTTGCAAACTTTTGGAAAATGGATACCATAATTCCAAATTGCAGGTTTGAGTAGCTTCGGGAGTTCAGGACAACACGCTTGTTTGAATAAAGGGAAGTCCAAAGGGCCGTCTGTGTGAACTACAGCTTGTCGTAGCGCAGGTCCGCGTTGGCGGCAAGATACACGGGGCATTTCGTTGTCTTGTTTCTGTGGCGACCGATCTGTCGAGCTTCGGACCCAGCCCGACTGTCGGCAAGGAGGCCGCCCGTAACGTTAGTTAGGAGGACGTGAGGTGGCCAAGAAGAAGGCAAAGAAGAAGGCCGCAAAGAAGAAGACGCCCAAGAAGAGGAAGGCGCCCAAGAAGAAGGCGGCCAAGAAGAAGGTAGCCAAGAAGAAGACGGCCAAGAGAAAGAAGAAGGCCGCCAAGAAGAAGAAGGCTACCCGAAAGAAGAAGTAGGTCGCACCGGCGGCACGGTTGCCGCGGTCAAGCGAGATTACTTCGATCACGTGAAATTGCCAAGACGAGAAAGGAACGCCCGGCACCTTGCCAGGGCGTTTCTCTTTCTTGGGATCGACGCTGGTCCGCGTAACATCATGCAAGCCAATAGCTTACGGCGATCGCGGCGAGGCCCCTGCGGTCAGACGTCAGAGCGGGGGGGCGGCCCTCGCGGCCTCGGACTCCCGCGCATGGATTACCCGCGACGATCCCCAATGCGTCACGCGGACCCGAGCGTCGTCGGGGTCGAACCGCCGGGAATAACGCAGGATCAGTCCCGCGGCGAACTCGATCGCCTCATCCGTCACCCGGCCGACGACCAGCACGTCCGGTCCGAGAAAGCTCTCGGGGTGCAGAAGCGCGGGGGAACGGGCGTCAGGCCGCCGGAAGAACTCGCCCAGAACGGCGTTCTCCGCCTGGTTGCGGCCGACCACGACCTTGGTGTGCTCGTCAAGTCGCACGTGTCGGGCCTCATTGAGCAGCTCGAAGTCCCAGCGGGTCGCGGCGGGATCGAACTGCATGAGATCCCGGACCCGCGGCGCAAACGTGACTTGCGTGAGCGGGCATCCCGTCGACGGCTGGGGAATCTCCTGAATGCCCAACCGCTTCGCCAGTGCGATCAACTCCCGCCGACCACGGCCGTTGAACTCGTACAGCTTCTCTCGGTCGATCAGGCCCTCTCGCTCGGGGATGGTGGGCGGCAGCAACTTGGCCGAAAGCGGACGCAGTAAGCGGCCTTCCAGGCCGGATCCCCGCTCAATGACCTCCACCTGCCAACGCCGCTGGCTCATCGGTCGTTGGCCGAGCACCTCGCCCGAGGCGACCACGCAGGCATCCACCTCCTCCATGTACGCCTTGGCCATTCTGCACATGTAAAGACGACAGTCGACGCACGGATTCACGCCTTTCCCATATCCGTACGTCGGCTGGCGAATCAGGTCGAGGTAGTCGTCGGCGACCGAGAGTACGGTCAGCCTCACGCCCAGCTCGGCCGCGGCCTGGGCCGCGCGGGCCTTGCAGCATTCGAAAATGGTCTGAACGTTCAGCGCGTCGACCTCGAATCCTTGCTCCTGAAGGATGCGAACGGCCAACATGCTGTCCAGACCGCCGGAGAGGAGTACAACGGCTCGCGGCATCGACGATCCGAGTGTGAGCTATTGTTGGGCTTTGCACAGCCAATGTGGGGCCGAGTATCCCATTGTATGTGGGCAAAGTGCGAGTCAAGAGCGAACGGGGCTTTCGCGGCGACCGGACGACGCACCGATTCGCCATGACGCAACTCGGGGGGCGCCCTGCCGCGCGCGCCATTCCTGGTTCCCAAGCTCCAGCTTGGGAACCTTGACCCAAACGTCGCAATACGAGTCCAAGAAAGGAAGGCTTCCGGTATCGTCGTTCCCAAGCTGGAGCTTGGGAACGAGGGGTCTGCGGGGTCGCTGACGCTCACCCAGAGCCCCCCGAAATCGCGATTGCCGGACACAGCTCAGTCGGACGGGAAGGGCAGGGGTTCCTCGTTCAGCTCGCTGAGGGCGTTTCGGGCCGCGCGCTGCTCGGCTTCTTTCTTGTTCCGTCCCCACGCCGGCTGAAACCGAATCCGCCCGACCTGGGCGGCGATCTTGAAGCACTTGCTGTGGTCCGGGCCCTTCTCGTCGAGCAATTGGTACGTGGGCGTGGTGCTGAACTCACGCTGGGCCAACTGTTGCAGCAGCGACTTGTAGTTGTCGCCCACCTCGCCTCCGGCAGCCAGCTCGATCTCCGGTCCGATGTACTCCTCGATGAAATGACGGGCGGCTTGATCGCCGCCGTCGAGGTAGATGGCGGCCAGCAGCGACTCGAAGACGTCGGCCAGGACCGAGGCCGGTATGGTTGGTTGGGTGGTCATCCCCTTGCCTAGGATAAGAAACTCCTGCATCCCCAGTGCTTCGCTGATCTTGGTGCATGTCTGGCGGCTCACCACGATCGACTTGATCTTGGTCAGCTCGCCTTCAAGATACTCGGGATATTGATGGAAGAGCATCTCGCAGACGACCGCGCCCAGAATGGCGTCGCCAAGGAACTCGAGCCGCTCGTTGGAGGCCAGCCGGTGCTGGGCCCCCGAGGCATGGGTCAAGGCCGACTGGAGCAGCGACTTGTCGGAGAAGACGTAGCCAACCCGTCGCTCACATCGGGCGAGGCGAGCCGGAAGCTCAACATCCAAATCACGTTCAACATCCATGGCCATGAAGACGACGATCCACCGAATCAGAACCGAAAGGGTTGGCACCTTCTTGTCGTAAACCTAACAGGGGGTATGCCTTTTGTCAACAGAGGGTGCTCCAACGCGGCCCCGCGGCCCCCGCGGCCGCTCGGTCGGGAAACCGGCCTTGCCTAACCGTCCTGGGCGAACGAAAATCCCTTCGACGGCAACTATCCTTGGCACAGCCGAGGTGAACTCCCCTTCCACTAACTACGTAGAGGGGGATGACTGAGCGAAGTGGCTGAGAAATGGCTGCGAGAGGTCGGGCTGCGTGGGTCCGCTTCGTGAAGGCGTCCGGCGCAGTCGGGCCCCCAATCGCATGAAGACGGGCACCGCGAGCCTTCCAGCCCCCTCCGACATGTCACCTTGATTGTCTCTTTGCGGAGATCTTCGCCACGATGGGACTTACGACGCTTGCATGGCTGAGGATCGCCCGGCGCAGAAGGGACTTCAGAAACCCGGGCTTCCGATGGAAACGCTCTGTCGACTGGCCGTGCAGGCCCCAACCGTAATTCCTACGTGTTGACGTGCAAGTTAGTGAACCCAGGTAATTGAGGAAGGAGTAACGGATGAGTAAGGCAAGATTTCGGAGCCGCACGGCAGGGCTCATCGCAGTGACGCTGATTTCAGGCTCGCTGCTAAGTTGGACCCTGATTACCCGGGTCGGCCAGGGTCAACAGAACGTGGCCCCCTCGGCGGGCGACGCCCAGGCGATCGAGCAGGCCCAGAGTCTATCGCGGGCGTTTCGCGCCGCGGCCAAGCAGGTGCTTCCCACGGTCGTTGAGGTGAGGACGACCACGAAACCACCGGAATCGAAAATCGATCCCCGCGTCGCACCAGGGAATCCGTTCAAAGGGACTCCGTTTGAGGACTTCTTCGGCGACGACCTTCCCGGCTTTCGCTTTCGTGGGATCCCCAATGTCCCGCGCCCCGGCTTGGGCTCGGGCGTGATTATCGATCCATCGGGAATCGTGCTTACGAACAACCATGTGGTTGCCGATGCCGACGAAGTGACCGTCCAGTTGGGCGACGGCCGCGAGTTCGACGTGAAGGAAATCAAGACCGACGAAAGGTCCGATCTGGCGGTGCTGCAACTCGATGTCAAGGAAACCCTGCCCGCCGCCCGACTCGGCGATTCCGACCAAATGGAGATCGGCGATTGGGTGCTTGCCATCGGCAACCCGTTCGAGTTGGAGCAAACGGTTAGCGCGGGCATCATCAGCGGGAAAGGGCGCAGCCTGGGGGCGGTCCGTCGTGCCCGCTTCCTACAGACCGACGCGGCCATCAATCCGGGCAATTCGGGTGGCCCGCTGGTGAACCTCAGCGGCGAAGTGGTGGGGATCAACACGGCCATCTTTTCCCGCTCCGGCGGAAGCCAAGGGGTCGGCTTCGCCATCCCGGTTAATCTGGCGAAATGGGTCACGCCGCAATTGATCAAGCAGGGCCGCGTTGCACGCGCCTACCTGGGAGTCAGTATCGTCGAGGTTGACGCGGAGTTGGCGAAAAAACTTGAGGTACCGCTCAATGGCGGCGTGGCCGTCGAACTGGTGAGCGAAGGCTCCCCGGCCGAAGAGGCGGGGCTCCAAGAAAAGGACGTGATCGTGACGTTCGACGGGCACAAGGTCCAAACGACGGCTGACTTGCAGGAGTTGGTCGAGCGTTCGGCGGCGGATTCCAAGCATGAGCTGAAGATCCTCCGCGACGGGAAGTCCCAAACGGTTCGGATCCTGCTCAAGGCCATGCCCGAGGACTTTGAAACCGCCATGATGGAATCCCGGCTGCGGGGGGATCGTGCGATCTCCTCAGAGTTCTACCACGACGAGCAGCTTGGACTGATGGTAAAGAACCTGACCAAGGCGTTTGCCGAGCAGCTCGGCTATGAAGGGCTGTCCGGCGCGCTGATCGTAGATGTCCAGCACGATCGCATCGCCGCTCAAGCAGGTCTCCGCGAAGGAATGCTGATCACGCGCGTCGGCGACAAGCAGGTGAAGAACGTCGCCGAGTTCCAGGCGGCCATGGAGAAGGAATCCCTCGAAAGAGGGGTTACACTGGAGGTCCAGACGCGAGGCGGCAGCAAAGTGTTCAGGCTACAAAGCTCATAGACTGGCGGAAAACCGCTACCAAGGAAGGCTGTACGCCAAGGCGAGCCGCACGCGCGGACATCGGTCCCGCTCCCCTCCCGGACCGACTCCCGCGGCTCGCCTTTTTCGCTTGACTCCTCCCTCAGCTCCCCGAACAATGCAGCGGAGGCAGTCGTGGACGTGCCCCCAGTTTCCGCAAACCGCTCAGTCTCCAGGGCACTGTAGGATGCCGCGTTTGCCACGTATCGCGGTGGGGACGATCCAGCGCGAGGCCGAATCGCAGACCATGCTGTGGGCTTTGATGGAGGCCCTCAGGCGGAGCGGTCTGCACGTGCAAAGCTTCCTCTCTCAGGCCTGCTTTCCGACGTGCCAGGGCCTCATCACGGTCACGGGCTTGCCTCCGCGCCATCTGGACAGTTGGCTGATGTCGCCGGAGACTTGCCGCGCCACGTTCGTTCGTGGGGCCCGGGAGGCTGATTTGGCCTTGGTCCACGGGCAGTACGAGTCGGCCGACTCGATGGGAGACGCCGGCGGAAGGCTGGAGACGTTGTGCCGCTGGCTCAGCCTTCCCCGGCTGGTCGTGCTCGACGTGGCCCGTGTCGACCGACAGGTATTGCCGGAGAAACCCGCTCGCGTTGACGGGCTTCTGCTCGACCGGGTCGCCGATAGCCGCCATTTCGCCCGGCTTGCCACGGATCTGGAGGCCCTGTGGGGTGTGCCGGTGTTGGGCGCTTTGGAGTCGTTGCCGAGCCTGCGAGCCAAACTGAACGCCGTGCGCCACGGCGAGCGGCCTTTGCCCCGACTATGCGAGGAGTTGGGAGATCGCTTCACCCGGAACTGGCAACCCGAGCACATCTGGAGCCTGGCCGTTGGCCGGGAGTTCCCCCGCGGCGGGGAGGAGACGGCGTCGATCGAGCCGGCCGTGGCGAAACTAACCGTGGCCATCGCCTACGACGAGGCGTTCAACTGCTACTTCCAGGACACCTTGGACCTGCTGGAGTTGCGGGGGGCTTCGATCGTCGACTTCTCGCCGCTTCGAGACGAGAGCCTCCCGCCGGAGACCGACCTGGTCTACTTGGGTTGCGGCCATCCGGAGCGTTATGCCGAGGCGCTTTCGGAGAACCACTGCATGAAGGCGGCGCTGCGGAGTCATATGGCCGCGGGTCGACGGGTCTACGCCGAAGGGGGCGGAGCGGCCTATCTCTGTCAGCAGATGGAAACGCCCGACGGCAAGCTGAAGCGGATGGTAGGCATCTTCCCGGCCGCCGCCCGGCTGAAACGCGCACCCAGCGGCCCCACGCCGATCGAAGTCACGCTCAGCCGGCCGAACTGGCTGGGCGAGCCGAAAATGCGGCTTCGCGGCTACCGAAACGCTTGCTGGGAGATCCAGCCGCTCGGCCACTTGGCCCGCTTCGTGGCGGAGGAGCCGTACCGCTACGACCTGGTGGGCAGCTTCCGGGCGATCGGGAGCATGCTGCACCTCGACTTCGCGGCCCGCCCGCCATCTCTGGACCACTTCTTTTATCCGCGAGACCCGCAACCGAGCTTCAGCGACCCCTGGGCTGCCGTCTCGTAGGCGCGGCGGCCAAGCCAGGGGGCGCCCAACGTCTCGCCCCGCCCATCTTCCCGGAATCGGTCGGGAGACTCTTTGACACGCCGGGGTCTATCCAGGATATTTGAAAGACTGCGCCAGGCGGCGGAGCCGCCAAGAAGGGCGTGGCCGGAGGCGAAGTCGGCCCAAGTGCACCTCCCA
>CAZDHR010000156.1:0-14255 GCA_964505295.1 uncultured Planctomycetaceae bacterium | reverse complement strand
CGGGAACAGCCTGCCCCGTTTGACGCGCTTCGACCGGATCTGGCTCGCCGACAACGACTACTACAAAGCGCCGGTGAAGTTCCACAACTCCCTCACGGTGTTTCGAGACGGGCAATCGGAGGCCATCCCTCCCTACGCCGAGCTTGTGGGAGCCGGTGAGTCGCCGCGGTTTGGCTACAGCAAGACGAAGCTGGCCGGCTACGCGGGAATCGATTGGGTCCGCACCATCGTCTGGCTCAAGCGGCAACAGGCGTTCGCCGTGCTCGACCAACTGACCGCCGGGAGCGACAACGAGTATCAGTTCAGGGCACTCTGGCACGGCATCGGCGCAGCGACCCTCAGCGACGACGGCCTGCTGCTCACCCAGAAAGGGCCGAGCCTCCGCATCCAGATGGCGCCGGGACCGGTCCTCGAACTGCATGACGACCCCGAGCTGGGGGCAAACTGGGGCGGCTATGCCCATGCCGAGCCGGTCGTACGGTCCCTCGAAGGCGTGGCCACGGTCAAACTCGCCCGAGGCGACACGTACCTCTTCGCCAGCGTCCTGCACGGCAAGGCGGACGGCGTTGCCCCGCCGTGGGACGTCGACTTCCTCGACGGTGTCGCCGGCGTCAAGTTGTCCACCCCGGAGGGCGTCTTGCACCTCATCCTGGGCCCCTTTGAAGGCACGACGCCCCGGGGGCGTTTCCAGTCCGACGCCGAGTGTATCGTCGCCTCGGAGGCAGGCCTGTCGCTCTTGGGTGTAACCCATGCCCGGTTCGACGGAGACGAGCTGCTCCAATCCGCCGAGGCCGACCACGTTGACCTGAACGCTCCGAAAGCAGCCGAGTCGTTGAGTGAGGTCCCACTGCGTGGACCGATACCTAACGTCGGAGTCGCCGTCGACGCGCCGCCGCATACAGTCCGCTGGTGCAAGGAACTGGCGCCTCCCGCGGACAACGCAGCCGAGGCGACCCCCGTACGCGTCTCTCGTTTGGCCCATGCCGCGTTGGGAGAAACGGGCCAACCCGACACGGTGCTGGTGGCCACGGCCGGCGGCACGCTTCTGGCGCTGGAGCCGGACGGTTCCACGCGATGGCGCATGGAGATGGGCACCAGGCTCAACGACGTCGTTGCCGATGACCTCACCGGCGACGGAAAGGACGAGGTCATTCTCGCCCGCGAGGACTACAACGTCCAAGTGCTCCGCGCGTCCGGCGAAGAGCTTTGGCGACGCACCCTGTCCTACTACCGGAGGCCTCCCCGTGTGAACGTCGTCCGTACGGGCGACGTCGACGGAGACGGCACACCCGAGGTCATCGCCGGCGGCGAAAACTGGCGTTTCTATGCCTTTCGCGGCGATGGAACCGAACTCTGGAACTACGAGAGCGTGCATCCCTCCCGGGCCGGCGCGGTGGCCGATCTCGACGGCGACGGCAAAGCCGAGGTGATCTGCGGTACCCACTACTACTGGGCCAGTGTCCTCGGCGCCGACGGCACCAGACGCTGGCAGTACCGTTTCGGGCCGATCTGCTACGATATCGCAACCGGTCGCTTCGACGGCGACGGCTCGCGGGGCGTCGTCTTCGGCAGCGGCGACGGGAAGATCCATTACGTCGACGCCCACGGCAAGGCGAGAATGGCCTATGCGACCGGCGACGAAGTCAAACACGTTGCCGCAGGCGATCTTGACGGAGACGGGCTCGACGAGATTCTCGCCGGCTCGCTGAACTACAACCTCTATTGCTTCGGCGCCGATGCCCAGCGCCGGTGGCGCCGTGACCTGGGAGGGCCCGTTTCGGCCTTGGTGACCGTGCCGCAAGAGCAAGGCGCTTCGGTGATCGCCGGCACCGGCAAGGGACGACTTGCAAGCGTCGACCGGGCGGGAGCCGTCCGGACCGTCACGGAGCTGGACTCGGAAATCCTCGACCTGCTGGTCACCCCCGATTCCGTCATCGTGGCCACGGCCGACGGCCGACTGAGGAGTATCTCGACGGTACGGGACTGATCGGAACGGCAACTTATGGATCGGGGGAGATGACCTGCCAGGTTACCTGACGTAGAATGGAAGCCGGAACGGCAGGAAGGTTGCGGAAGCCACATCATCAATAGCCTCACCATTGGGAGAAAACCATGACCCTCTCACGACGACAGATGCTCAAGCTGGGTGCCGGCGCTACGGCCACGTGGATTGCCGGAACCCGACTGGCTCAAAGCGCCACAGCCAAGACGACGCCGAAGATCCCCCTCGGACTGGAGCTCTGGTCGGTCCGGCATCAGTGCGAGCAGGATCTGCCGGGCGTGTTGCGGGCCGTCGCCCGGATGGGCTACGAATCCGTCGAGCTCGCGCACAGCTACTACGGATACGAGGCGCCCGCCTGGCGCAAGCTGCTGGACAAAAACGGCCTGACGAGCTGCGGGATGCACATGGGGCTGCGAATGCTCGAAGGCGACGCCTTCGACAAGACGGTCGAGATTCACAAGGTCATCGGCACGCCCTACCTGGTTATCGCTTCCTTGCCCAAGAAGAAGCTCGCTTCGGTCTCGGCGATCGTCGAGACCGCCAAGCACTTCAACGGGCTGGCCGAGCGGCTCGAGCCGCACGGGATGAAGATCGGCTATCACTGCCACGGCGGCGATTTCGCGAAGGTGGAAGGCCGGACCGCTTGGGAGATCTTCGGGGAAAACACCAAGGACGACGTCCTCCTCCAGCTCGACGTGGGCAATTGCCTTGGCGGCGGTGGCGACCCCATCGCCATGCTGAAGAAGTTCCCGGGTCGTTCCGTCAGCCTGCACCTGAAGGACCACGGCGGAAAACCCGGGGCCGTGTTCGGTGAGGGCGAGGTGAACTGGAAGCAAGTCTTCCAGCTCTGCGAGACGATCGGCGGAACCAAGCAATACATCATCGAAGAGGAGGGCCGTAAGGGGCCCGAGGCGCTGGAAGCGGTTCGTCGAGCGCTGGAGAACTTTCGGAAGATGGGCAAGTAGTCCGGACCGTGCATCGCTCAGTGCACTCCGTCTCGCACGGCGAAGCCGGGCCGTGAATAGCCCTCATGGTGCTGGGCGAGCTGTTCGTCGAGTATTAGTTGGCCGCCCAGGAGCTGCGCCCCGAGCTGTTGGTGGCGATGGCGGCCTACGGCGACTACGCCCCCGCGTACATCGGCACCGAGATCGCCTACCGCGAGGGCGGCTACGAAACGCGCCCCGGCTTCACCAACGTGGCCCCGGAAGTCGAAGGCGTGCTGATGGACGCGGTCCGAAGACTGCTCGAGTGAGTCGGGGCTCTCGATAAGGAACGTTTGGCCTCGTTACGACGCTTCGCGTCCTTGGCGTTGCGTGGCCCGCTGTGCTGGAGATAGGTTTGCTTTAGGGACGGAAAGCGCCCCGGTAGTGCGTTCTCACGCAAAGCGTGAGAACGATGCGTGACGAGGGGCACGACCAAGGCCGTGCGGCCTCATCGTGCCTGGGTGGGACGCGTCACGACCTCTTCCGGCGCGACTTGCTCGGCTTCTTCTGCGGCTTTCCTTTGCGCGGGCCCTCTTCGACGTTGACCTGGGGGAGCCACTCGGCCAACTCCCTCTTCACCTTGGCGAGCCGCGGATCGGCCGCGAGATTGGTCCATTCCATGGGGTCTTTCTCGTGGTCGTAAAGTTCTTCGGTGCCGTCGGAGTAGCGGATGTAGCGGTAGCGCTCGGACCGGACGGCGTGGTTGTTGCGGCCGTGGGTGGTGATCACGGGGCGGCTCCACTCGGCGGTGGGTTTTTGGAGGAGCGGCTTGAGGGTTTTGCCCTCCAGGTGGTCGCCGACGGGTAGGCCGCAGACGTCGGCCAGCGTGGGATAGATGTCCAAGAGGCTCACGGTCCGGTCGCAGCGGGTGCCCGGCGTGGTCAGCCCGGGGACGACGAAAACCATCGGCACCCGGTCGGCCTCCTCCCAGAGCGTGAACTTGCGCCAGTGCAGCTTCTCGCCCAGGTGCCAGCCGTGGTCAGTCCAGAGGACGATCACGGTGTTCTTCGCGTCGGGGCGCTTGTCGAGGGCGGCCAGCACGCGTCCCACCTGGCCGTCGACGTAGGTGATGCTGGCCAGGTAGCCCTGCACGGCCTTCTCCCAGTTGTCGGTGGCCAGCACCTTGGCATGATCGCCCTCGGGCCGGGCCATGCGCCGGCCGAGTTCGGGGACGTCGTCCAGGTCGTCCTCTTTGACCTGGGGGAGCACGACGTCGTCGAGCGGATACCCGTCAAAGTACTTTTGGGGCGCGTACCAGGGCAGGTGCGGCCGAAACATGCCGACGGCGAGGAAGAAGGGCCGGTCGTGGTCCTGGGCGAGGAACTCAACGGCCCAGTCGGTCACCTGCGTGTCGCCCATTGCCTCGTCGCCCACCTGGACCGGGCCCCAGTCGAAGTGGGCGGTCTTCGGGATGCCATTGGCCGGGCGGACCTTGGGCGCGGGATCGCTGGGCCGATTGAAATAGACCTCCCACGACGCGGGATCCTTAAATCCGCCGTGGAAGATCTTGCCGCCGCCCCACACCTTGTAGCCGGCCGCCATGAAATGCTGCGGGAGCGTCACCGCGTCGGGCATCTGCACGCGCCACGGGTTGGAGTTGTGATACACGCCCGAGGTCGACGGGCGCACGCCGCACAACAGGCTGGCGCGCGAAGGGTTGCACGCCGGCGCCGAGCAGTACGCCCGGGTGAAGAATACGCCCCGCTTGGCCAGTCGCTCCAGGTTTGGCGTGTTGACGTTCGGATATCCGCCGAGGAACGAAGTCCAATCGTTGAGGTCGTCGATGGCGATGAACAGGACGTTCATCTTGCCGGGCCCGGCGGCCCCGCGCTTTTCGGCCGCGGCGGCGTGCGGACCAACGAACGGGGACACGGCGGCAGCGAAAATGACGCTCGCTGCAAGCCTCTTCGTCCATACTCGACGACCGCCCCGGTCCCGACTCGCCTCAAATCGAACACGGTTGGAAGCACACATGGCCCTACCTCTTTGAGAAAACCGCGGATCGGATACCACCGGCGACCCGGATGGAAGCCGGACCGCTTCATGGTACGCGTGCCGAACGGTGAACGCAACGGGGTGGGAAACGGGGTCCGTCGGAGGGTGGGCCGGCACCAACGCCTTCGACGGCCGGGCAGCCGCTTGAATGGACGCCGGCGTGCTGGGCCCGTAAAATGGGGTGGTTTCCGGGGTGGGCCTCGCGGGCTGGCGGAAGAGATCACGAGGCGCCCTCGCCTATCGGCAACCGTTCTGCTGACGAGAATCCCGGGGTTCCCCGCCCATGGAACCGATCGAGCCGCGGCCCCCGCTCCCGCAACCGATCCGCTCCCCCGAGCCGGCCCGGGTGCCGCGACGCTTCGGCGTGGGCACGCTGTTGCTGTTCACGACGATGTATGCGCTCCTGTTCGGACTGACGCAGGCCGCCGGAGTCCCGCCCCTCGTGCCGATATCGTTTGCCGTATTTTTCACCCTAGTCGGACTCGGGCAGATGCTGCTGTTTCGCGGCAAGAAGCCGCGACTCGCGTCGTTCGTGGTCGGCGGCGCGATCTCGTGTCTATTTGCCTTGGGGAACGGCCTCATGTGGCTTTTCCATGGAGCCCCGCTTGACGTCTGCTCCGCCCTCGGGATGTTCTTCATTCTTCTGCTAGCGTTTCTCGAAGGGGGACTGTTGGGCTACGTCGCGGGCTGTCTGCTGGCCGGCGTGTTCCTGCTTCTGAAGCCTTTCGAGAAGCGCAGGGAGCAAGCCGACGAAGCCGGGCCCTTCGCCGCCGCGCACGTTGGTGAGATTGAGCACGATCCGGAATGAAGGACGCGGGCCGCGCAAAGGGGCCACGAGTGGCCCAGGTAAGGCCCCAAACTGCACGACGGCCAGGGAAGTTGGATTTGAGCCCTCCGCCTACTTGCCAATGCAGTACAGGCAACGATTCGACCGCAGCAGCAGACGCCCGCCGTCGAGGGGGACCGGGGTGGCGTTGAAGACGCTCTCGTCGCCGAGGTCGTTTCGGGCGATCTCGTTGAACTCGGGGCCCGCGGCCAGGACGATCGTGCCGTCGGCCCGGGTGACGCAGAAGAGCTTGCCGTCGGCCAGGACGGGCGAGGCGTAGATCTTGTCGCCCTTGCCGCTGATCTTCATCCGTTCTTCGTAGACGACTTCCCCCTTCCTGGCGTCGACGCAAACGGCCACGCCTCGCTGGCTGATCCAGTAGAGATGGCCGTCGTGGTAGAGCGGCGTGGCGACCTTGGGCGTTTCGCGCAGCTCCCACAGGACGTGCGTGCCGGTCACGTCGCCGCGCCCGCCGGCACGGATCGCAAACGTGAACGGCTTGCGCCCCCCGGTCACGTAGACGATGCCCTCGTGGGCGGTGACCCCCGGGCAGACGTAGTCGGGCACGCCCGCACACTCCCACAGCTCCTTGCCCGTCGCCGGATCGATCCCGCGGATCTTGCTGTGCGAGCTGACGACCAGCTCGTGTGTGCCGTCGGGCAAATCGACCACCAGCGGCGTGCTCCACGAGGCCTTGATCCCCGGCACGCGCCAGACTTCTTCGCCCGTCTTCTTGTCGAGCGCGACCACCGACTCGCTCTCGACGCTGGCGTTGACGATCAGGAAGTTCTCGAAGAGGATCGGCGAGGTGCCGCTGCCCCAGTTGTGCGTGCCGTCGCCGACCTCCGCGCGCCAAAGCGGCTCGCCGTCCAGCCGGTAGGCCAACACGCCCGACCGGCCGAAGAATGTGTAGAGGGTCTGGCCGTCGGTCGTGGGGGTGCTGGAGGCGTAGCCGTGCAGTGCGACGAACCCGCCATACTCCGTGTCCGGCAGCCGGGCCTCGGTCGCCTTGGCCCAGACGATGTGGCCGTCGGCCTGGCTCAGAGAGAGCACGATGTGCTGGAGGTCCTCCTGCTCACCCGGCTCGTCCTTGCTCAGGCCGTAGCCGCTGTAGCAGGTGAGGAAGATCTTGTCGCCGTAGGTGATCGGGCTGGAGGCCCCGAAGCCGGGGAGCGGCGTCTTCCAGACCACGTTCTCGTCGGCCGTCCACGTGGCCGGCACGCCGGTCGCGTCGCCGACGCCCCGGGCGTCCGGGCCGCGGAAACGCGTCCAGTCGGCCGCCACCGACAGCAGGGCAAACGCAGCGATCGACAAGGAGACTCGCTTGAGGGTACTTCTTCTCACGGGCTCGGCCTTTCTCGCTAGGGGATCGTCGAGGCGGCAGGGGGGCAAACCTCGGGCAGGTGGGACGGCCCGGTTGGCCCTTCGACAGACGGCCGCCGACAGAATCGCGTCGGTCAAATCATATCCAACCAGGATCGCCCGTCCAGACATCCGGCCCATGCCCGGTCGAAGATAGCCGGTCGACCCGGCCGGGTACGACGGAGTGTGCCCTCGCGATAGTCGCCGGGAGCCAGGAATATCGAGCGGGAGGTCGCTCCATTAGCCACCAGGGCGGGGAGCGGCATTACCCATTTTGGGCTATTCGGCGCGCGAGCTTTCGATTGATCTTGTCCCCGGGGGGCGACCCTGCTAAGGGTGTACGGCCACAAGATCGCCGGCCACGGCTGGCCGTTTACCCATGATCCACGCGACCCGGCCCGATTCGATGGAGCATCGTCACGGAGAGCTGTCCTGGCAGGCCCTCCCCGACTGGGAGCCGGTGTTGTTCGGCCCAAAAGGACTGCTTCTCGACGACTGGCAGTTCGAGGGGCGGCTCCGTGTGGTGAAGCACGGCTCGCATCGCACGGTCTATCAAGTGGAGCTGCCCGAGCGGCGGTTCTACGTGAAGCAGTACCGGCGCGGCCGCTTCCTGGACGCCGTGGGACACTTGGTCCGTCCCAGCGCCGCCCGACGTGAATGCCACAGGGCCGCCGAGGTTGCCCAACGCGGCATTCCCACGGTCAGGCCCATCGCTTGGATGGAGCGGACGCGGGGGCGACTGGTGCGCGACAACTACCTCGTGACCGAGGCGATCGCGCCGGCCTGTTCCTTGGATCGATACTTGGCCGAGGAGTTGCCCCGGCTGGCCCCAGACGTCCAAACGCGGATGCGGCGGAGGCTCATCGAAGGCGTGGCCCGGTTCGTCGCCGCGATCCACGAGGCGGGGATCGTGCACGACGACTTCCACCTGGGCAACGTGCTGGTGCGGCACGACGCTTCTTTGCCCGGCGATTCCCCCGACACCGAGTGCCCCGAGCTGCACCTGATCGACGTGCCGGGCGTGCGGTTTTCCGGACCGTTGAGCTGGCCGGCGAGCCGGGCGAGCCTGATCATGTTCGGCTCGGGCTGGTGGGACCGGACGTCGCCCAGCGAGCGCCTGCGGTTCTGGCGCACGTACCTGGCCGAGCGTCCGGGCTTGAGCGTGCCCGACGATCGCACCGCTTTCGAGCAGCTTGCCCAGGGCGGTCGGGCGTACTGCCGGCGCGTGGCCCGGCGTCGCGACAAGCGGGCGCTTCGCACCAACCGCGAGTACGTGGCGCTGGGTGGACCACACGGCGCGGCCCACGGCGTCGTCGATCTCGACCGAGCGGAGCTGGGGCGTCTCGTGGAAGCTCCCGAGCGCCTGCTGGAGCGGAACCTCGACCGCCCGGTGAAGCTCGGGCATAGCAAGTTGATCGTCGAAGCCGAGCTGCCGCTTGCCGGGGGGCCGGTGCACGTGGCGTACGCCCGGTTCCGGTATCGAAACCGGTGGAAGGCGCTGGTGGGTCGATTCCGTCGCGGCCGCGCCTTGCGAGGTTGGATCATGGGACACGCCCTCCGTGCCCGCGGCATCAGGGCGCCGCGTCCGATCGCCGTGTGCCAAGTGCGTTGTCCGGGCGGTGCCGCGGAGAGCTACCTGGCGACCGAATGGATCGATGGGGCGGAAAACCTACATCTCTACGGATGGCGCCTGGCCGACCGGAGCCCGGCCGAGCGGTTTCGGCGCACCGCCCGCTCGGCGGAGGGCCTCGGCAAGCTGATCGGGCGGATGCACGCCTGGCAGATCTCCCACGGCGACTTGAAGGCGGCCAACGTCCTGGTCGTGGATGACGACGTCGAGCCCATGACCTACCTGATCGACGCCGAGGACGTTCGGGTCGCGCGTCGTTTGTCGTCCGCCCGACGCGTCCGCGACCTGGCCCGACTGGCCACGAGCCTCCACGCCCACCCTTGGGTGACGCGGACCGTGCTGTGCCGCTTCCTCCGGTCGTACGTGCGCCAGTTCCCGCCGGGCACGGTAGCCTGGAAACCCCTATGGCGCGAGGTGGCCCGGCGCAGCCGCCGCGCGGTCCGACGCAAACAACGCCGCGGCCGGCGGGTGCTGTGACCACGTCGCCCGACGTGGCGCCGAGAAAAGGGACTTGGCGATCACGCCTTCATCGCCGCCAGCAGGCCGGAGACGTAGTCGCCGATCTCCGTCAACACCCGCTCGCGGGGCTTCGTGCCGGCTTCGGCCACGCGGCGGACGATGGCCGAGCCGACGATCAGGCCGTCGGCCACCGGGGCGAGCATGCGGACGTGCTCCGGGCGGCTGATCCCGAAGCCGATGCAGATGGGGAGCTCGGTCTCTTGCCGGAGCCGGCTGACGTTGTCGACGATCTCTTGCGGCAACTGGTCCCGCTCGCCCGTGATGCCCGTGACCGACACATAGTAGATAAACCCCGTGGTCCGCTCGGCGATCCGCCGGGCGCGGTCGTAGGGGGTGGTCGGCGTGATGAGTTGGATCAGGCTGAGGTCCTCGCGGCGGCAGGCTTCGGCGAGCGGGACGGCCTCTTCGACGGGCAGGTCGGGCACGATCAGCCCGGCGAGGCCCGCGGCCTTGGCCTCGCGCGCGTAAGCCGCGGGGCCGTGCCGGTAGACGATCGCGTAGCTGAGCATCGTGACCACGGGCGCCGGCAGCTCGGGCGTCAGGCCGCCGAGCGTCCCGAGGATCTCGGCCAGCTTGATCCGGTTGTCCAACGCCCGGGTGTACGAGGCCTGGATCACCGGGCCGTCGGCGATCGGGTCGCTATAGGGAATGCCCACCTCGCACATGCTGCTCCCCCGCTCGACGAGAAGCCGGATCAGGTCGGCCGTGAAGCGGAGGTCCGGATCGCCGGCGGTGACGAAGGGCATGAACGCCTTGCGGCCGGTCTTGCGGAGGTCGGCAAAGAGATCGTCGATCACGGACATGGGAGACAGGGGCCGGGGATCAGGGGGTAGGGGCCGGAAATCACTGACTAGGTATTTAGCACCAAACGGGCTTGTGCGCGAGTTACGTTGGGTTTGCGATCTACCACTTGTCGTTCGCACGCTTCCGTGGGAATGCGATTGCCGCGACGGTTTGCGTCGCAGATCAGGACGCGAAGCGTCCACGAAGCCCGTTCCGACGCGAAGCGCCGGAACGATGAATGGCTCACCATTCAGTCAACCACTCCTCCACTGGCCACTCACCACTCGCCACTAAATCTCCTCCCCACGAAGCCGGGCCACTTCGGCCGCGTCCTTGTCGCCGCGGCCGGAGAGACAGATCACGATCGCCTCGTCCGGCTTGCGCTCGGCGGCCAGCTCGACGGCCTTGGCCACGGCGTGGGCGCTTTCGAGCGCGGGGAGGATGCCTTCGGTACGGGCGAGCGTATCGAAGGCGCGAAGGGCCTCGGCGTCGGACGCATGGGTGTATTGCACCCGGCCTGTCTCTTTCCAGTAGCTATGCTCGGGTCCCGTGCCCGGGTAATCGAGTCCTGCGGAGACGGAGTGCACCGGGCAGGTCTGGCCGTCCTCGTCCTGCATCACGAGGCTATAAGAGCCGTGCAGCACGCCGGGCCGGCCGAAACAGAGCGGAGCCGCATGATCGCCCATCCGATCGGACCGCCCGCCCGCCTCGACGCCGACCAGCGCGACCCCGTCGTCCTCGACGAACGGATGGAACATGCCCGCCGCGTTGCTGCCGCCGCCGACGCAGGCGACGATCATGTCGGGCGACCTCCCGAGTTGCTCCCGGCACTGGCTCCGCGTTTCCCGGCCGATCACCGACTGGAAGTCGCGCACCAGCCGGGGGAAAGGATGGGGACCGACGACCGACCCGAGGCAGTAGTGCGTGGTCTCGACCGAGCTCATCCAGTCGCGGAAGGCCTCGTTGATCGCGTCGCGAAGCGTGCACGACCCGGTCGTGACGGGTTTCACCTCCGCCCCCAGAAGCCGCATGCTGAACACGTTGGGCTTCTGCCGGCGGATGTCCTCCTCACCCATGTAGACGACGCACTCGAACCCGAATCGGGCGCAGGCCGTGGCCGTGGCCACCCCGTGCTGCCCGGCGCCCGTCTCGGCGATCACGCGAGGCTTGCCCATCCGCCGGGTCAAGAGGGCCTGGCCGAGCGTGTTGTTAATTTTGTGGGCCCCGGTGTGGTTGAGGTCCTCCCGCTTTAGATATATGCGAGCCCCCCCGACGTGACGGCTCAGCCGCTCCGCGTGATAGAGCGGCGATGGTCGGCCCACGTAGTGCCGGTAGAGCCGATCGAGCTCGGCCTGGAACTGCGGATCGGCGACGGCCTTGTCGTACTCGGCCTCTAGCTCATCAAGGGCGTGGGTGAGCGTTTCGGGTACATACCGGCCCCCAAAATCGCCGAAGCGCCCGGCGGCATCGGGGACTTGGTTGGTGGCGGACATCGTGTGACTCAGAGTTAGCTTGCCCGCCGATCAGGGGGGCGCGGATGGCGAACACCCCCTTGGGGGGCATGGAACACCAATACGGACTCTGCATTGTGGGTGACACGCCCAGGCCCGTCAAGGTGACCGGTAAGACCGCGCAATCTGGGAAAATCTCCGCCGCGAAACGAACGGTGACCGCTCGGTACGGATTCCACGGGGAGGTGCGGGAATCGCCGAGTGGCCGCGTTTTGGCACGTAGGCCGTGTCGGGTCGGGCTGGCTGTGCTATATCCATAATGTGGTGTGCGTGGGCGCCCCCGGGAAACCGCGTCCGGGCACTCGTCCCGTTTTCAAGCACTCTTCGACTGTCACTTGGCCACCTATGCACGGCACCAGCGATGTCGACGCCAACTTCTACCGGCTGATCCACCAGATGGTCGGCCCGCAACTGAGGGACGAGCCGGCCGAGCGTCGCGACGGCGCGCGGCGTCCTTTCTGGGGTGTTCAGCGAATCGCCCCGCGCCGCGGCCCCTACTTCCCGGGAGACGACGAGTTCGTCGAAGTCCGCTGCTACGACCTGACTCGTGCCGGATTCTCGTTCTTCCTGCCCATCCGCCCCGATTTCGACAAGCTGGTCGCCGCCTTCGGCACCCCGCCGGCGTTGATCTACGTGGGGGCTGAGGTGTCGCGTTGCGACGACGTGCTGGTCCACGCTTCGGGCGAGGTCGAACACATCCACGGCCGGGCTGGCCAAGCCGCCGGCCAGGACCCACGGAGCGACGCGGCCAGGCCGATGATCCTGGTCTTCTGCCGGTTCAGCCAGCGGCTCGCCCGAAATGCTGCTCAAGGCTTGCCGTGACCCGATTCACCGGGTCTGCGCGCTGGACGATGCCTTCAGACCGCATGCATGCGGTCACTACCAACGGGGCACCGCCATCGAATCAGGGCCGATCGGGCGAAGGCTCCGTTGGGCACGAACGACCGGCGGAGATCCAACCGAGCCGCTACCACCCTTTCAACAACAGCGAGGGAGAGAGCCGGTTTCCTTGGGCGTCCTCGATGTGGGTGTGGAAGGGGCCGTTTTCCGGGCGGAACTGGAGAACAAACATCTGGAGATTGCCCTGCGGCTGGAGCTGCACGGGCTTCTTGGCCGTCTGGCCTTTTCCCGGCTGGATTACCCACAGGTACGGCGACGAACCCGGCTGGCCCGCGATGAACCGGTAGTCGACGCTGACGCCCATGGCGGTCCCCGTGGGGAGCGACTGCGGCACGGCCACGCCGGCGGAGAGCTTGATCGCCGGGCGCTGGGAGGGTACGGGCTGGGAGGGCGTCGACGGAGCCGGCCTGGGCCTGGGCGCCACCGGCTCGACGGGCGTCTGCCCGACGGCGTCCGTTTGCGACGGCGGCACGGAAGGCGCGCTCGCCTGCTCGGCGCCGGGCCCCTGCGCCGGACCGGGCTCCGCCGTCTCGCCATCCGGGCCGGCGGCCGGCGGGGAATCGGCTTCCTCGAGAGAAGGCCGCGAATCGGCGGCGCCGCCGTAGTCCGAGGCCATCTCGTAGTCGGAACAGCCAAGCAGGACCAGGGCCGCCGAGAGCAGCGGCGCCACGGGGGCAAAGCGTATCATGGTCGTCACCGTGAGCTTAGACGTGCGAGAGACTCGGGACGCCGCTTGCCCAAAATACAGGGCGCTGGCCGACGGCTTGTACGATCACCTGACTTGAGTGTATCAGGTCCATTGAGGGGCGGGGAGTCCGGGCGCGCGAACCAGCCACCTCAACACGGCGCATGGGAGCCGCTGGGCCATCAAGATTCGTCGGTCCCCACGGGGGTTGGCGGCTGCGTGAGCAACTCGGCTCGTACAACGTGAAGCAGGGACACAAGGTCGCATTCTGCCGCGACACCGCTTCCGGGCGCCGTCTCTCGGCCGATGTAGATCTCCCGCTGCTTGATCAAAGCCATTTCGGGATGCCGAATGTCGTACGTCTTGCCGTCGGTCAGATACAGCCGAATCGGGACGAAAGGCTGTCGTCGCAGCTCGGTCCGCAACGACTCAGGCCTCATTTTCGGCGCCTTTCGATCCAGGGAGAGAAACGCCTTTCTCTTGGGTGCTGCACACCAAGCAATCGCTCTCTAAGCCCAAGCAATCCAGCCCCTCAGCCCAGAAAGGGAAATAGGGGGACATTCCTTGGACAAGCCTTCATGTATAGTCTACGCCAATCCGGCAGGCCCAGTCAACCCCCGTGCCGGGTCGGGAGGCCATTGCGAGCACTCAGGTCTGCCTGGCTAGGCGTGAGCGAACCTGGGCCGCCTGATCGAAGATCTCTTCCCGGGTAACGCCGGCTTCCCGGTACATGGCGAAGATGTTGTCTATCGGCGTCTCGGGCGGGATCGTGTGCGAGGCGGCGAGGAGGTAGCCGCCGCCGTCGGCGGTCATGCCGTCGATGAGGCGCCGCGTCGCCCGGCGCACGTCGTCGACCGTGCCGTTCGGCAAGACGCCCTGCGTGTCGACCCCGCCCATGAAGGCAAGTTCCCCGCCGAACTCCCGCTTCAGCTCGATCGGGTCCATGCCGGGGCAGGTGCACTGGACGGGATTGAGCACGTCGAGCCCCATTTCGATGAGGTCGGGAATGATCGGCCGCAGCGCCCCGCAGCAGTGGTGCGCGACCCAGAGGCCGTGGGC
>CAZDHR010000155.1:0-14330 GCA_964505295.1 uncultured Planctomycetaceae bacterium | reverse complement strand
GCTGGAGCTTGGGAACCAGGGTACGGGAACCGACGGGTTGGGCGAATGTTTACGGTGTGAACAACGTCGCCAGCACTGAAAGCGCAACATCAAAAGCTGCGTTTGAGGGGCGTGCCACCACGACCGACTCACTTCGGCGAGAACCGCAAAGTCCACGTGCCTTGGGCTTGGGGTGAGTCTGCCCGGAGCAGGATGCGATACAACCGCGGCCCCCATATCTCCGTGAGCTTGGCGTCCTCGAGCTCGACGGTCTCGACCTCGATGGCGAGCTGGGGCGGCCCGTACTCGACGCCCACGGCGGTACCCGACTCGGCGTCGCGAAGCTCAAGTCGGCCCGGCTTCGGCTCGGACACCTCGCAGGGCGTCATCAGGCTGAGGACGATCGAGTCGGTGGGTTCCTTCAGTTGGAACGTGTCCGAGACCGTGACGCCGTCGCCGCGAGCCAGACGAACCGTACGGACCCAGGAGACGACGCCCGCCTCGCGAGGATAGCCGGGGGCGATGTCCATCTCCAGTTGGGCCCACGCCTCGTCCACGGTGTAACGAACGTCCTTGGCCGCGTATTGTGCGCCGGGCTTCTGCGTGCAGCCGTTGACCGTGGGCAGGTTATGGTAGCCCGACTGCATGGCCCAAATTTGGTACCGGTCTCGACTGAACGTCTGCCGGGTGTAGGTGGGTCGCCCCACGTCGATGACCATCGGCCGGCCGTCGGCGTAGAGCACGAAGTTGCCCACGTCGTTGTGATTGTGACTCTGCCCGTTGTGCGCGCCCCATGCGGCCACGTAGAGCCCGTCGGTCGAGCCGGCCGTGTCGCGGGCGGCCATCAACTGGAGGTCCGGGTGGGCCAGCCACACGTCGCGCACCAGCGGCGGCGGCGACTTCTCGGCGGAGAGCAGCTTCTCCAGATTGAAGAGCATGGGCAGCGTGCGACCCAGCGAGGCGAGCCGGGGAGTGTCGCAGAGCGCCTCTCGGTCCAACTCCGAGGCGCCCAGTGCCTGAAGATCGGGATCGCCGATCCGCGCTCCGTAGCGGAAGACGAGATCGCGGGGGAAGTCGATACGCGCATCGCAGTCGCCCACGTTGACGAAGTAGTCGCCGGCGATGTGCGTGCGGAGGATGAAGCGGCCGATCTCTTTGACCGCAGGGTCGGCGTATAGATTGACGCGCCCGTCGGTCGCGCGCGAGAGCCATTCCAGGTTGTCGAACAGGCTTGCGCCCGCCCGGCTCCAGTAGCTGGGGCCTTCGTCGCAGCTTCCGTCGGCCGGGTAGGGGACGAGGAAGTTGTCGACCGAGCGCAGGACCTTGTGCACCACCTCCAGGCGGCGGGCCTCGTCCTTCTCCAGCAGCAACGCGGCCGCGAGCACGTTGGAGTTGACCCACGGGTTCCAGTTGTTCGGGCGTCCCCGCGACGAGAAGCCCATCCAGCCGAAATCCTCGCGATCGAGGTAGGGGGTCACGATGCGCTGGTCGACCTCGCGCACCGCGCGCCGGCAGATTTGCGGAGAAACGGTGTCCAGCTCGTCTTCGAGGAGATAGACCGTCCAGGCCAAGGCGCTGCCCGTCTCCGCGGAGAACAGGGCGACGATCGGCTCCGTCGTGTCGGGCAGGTCGACGCCGGCGCGCTGCGCGCCGATGTGAGCCGGCCACGTCCACGACGACTCCTCGCAGATGGCCCAGACGACGTCGGCCAGCGGATCGAGAAAACGTCCCTTCCCCTCGACGCATTCGGCCAGCGCCAGGGCGTGGAGCATTTGGCGACGCACGAGCCAGACGTCCTGGTAGCGGCTGCGATTGCCGACCCGGCGGAACTCGAGGTAGAGCGTGGCGGGGAGCGGGGGAACCTCCTGCCGCGAGTACGCTTCGCCCTCTGCGACGATCGCGTTGCGCGCGTCCTCGGGGATTGCCTCCCACGCCGCGCGCTTTGCCGCCTTCGGGAAAGGATGCCACCCGTCGCGTGGCAGTAGAATCCGCGCCAGCTCCTCCTTGGGATACGTCCGACTCAGCGACGTGTTCTCCGCCACCAGCTCACCAGGCAACGCGGCAAGACAGACCGCCGTGAAGAGACAGAGACCACGTCGTACGGGCGAAAATGTCATGCCGCTTTCTCCATCGTGGTGATTGGCCCTGCGGGAACTGGGACTCGGTCGCCGTGCGTCGCCGCACGGTCCCGGTCGTCGGCCCGGCTCATGGCCCGGCCGACCCCGAATCGCTCCGCAAGTACTCGTGGTACCTCCACGTGTACGCCTTCTTCTTGCGGTAATCGGCGGCCACCGCGTCTTGCTCTTGCGTGAGCCGGGCCAGCTTCTGGGGATCGACGAGCGGATCGTCGGTCTCGTGTTGCCAGGCTTCTAGCGCGGCGCGCAGCCTCCGCCCGACCTCGGCGTACTCGGCCTTACCCGCCAGGTTGTCGAATTCGTAGGGGTCGTTTTCCAGGTCGTACAGTTCTTCAGGCGGTGCGTCGCCCCAGGTCGCATAGGCCCTGCGCACGCGCTCGTCGGCCGCGGCGACCTTCTCGTCGGTCAGGTTCGTCCACCAGACGTCCGGCGAGCGATAGCACTTGGCGGCAGGGCTCGGTCGATCCTGGAGGAGATTGACGATCAGCTTGTAGCGGCCGTCGCGCACCGTGCGCTGCGGGAAGTAAAGCGGCGGATAGTGGGAATGGTACTCGGCGGAAAGATACTCGCGCCACGTAACCTCCTCGCCGCGCACCAGCGGCAGAAGCGATCGCCCCGCCAGACCCAGCGGGATCTCCGCACGGGCCGCCTGGAGGATGGTGGGGAGCAAGTCCACCGTCGAAACCAGCTCCCGGCGAACCGACCCCTGCCTGGCCGCGCCCGGCCAACGCACGATGAGCGGAACGCGCAGGCCCGACTCATAGCAGGTCAGCTTGCCCCGGGCGAACTGCGCGCCGTGGTCGCCCAGGTAGATCACCAGCGTATCTTCGCCGGCGCCCGACTGCTCCAATCGCTCCAGCAGCATCCCCACGCCAGTGTCGAGTCGGCGAATGCAGTTGTAGTAGTCGGCCGCGTCCTTGCGCAGGCGGGGCGTGTCGATGCCCACGAACGCCGGCGTGCGCACGTCGCCCTCGACAAACGGCGCCGGCGGCAGCCCGTTCTGCTCGGTAAGCCACGGCAGGTGGGCGTCCGGGTAGTTGACCATCAGGAAGAACGGCTCGTCGGCCGCCGTGATGAACCGGCCGGCGACCTCCGCGATCTTTCGCACGTCGCGCTGGGCGAAGCTGCAAAACGCCGAGTCGTTCCACCGGAAGTCGAACGGAAACGCCGACTCGGGATTGACGTGGAGCTTGCCGAGAATACCCGTGCGGTAGCCTTCCCGTTTCAACAGCCCGGGCATGGTGGCCACGCCGGGAAACATCGAGTATCGATGGGTCGCCAGCCCGATCTGGCCGTTCTGGTGCGGGTACAGGCCGGTGAGTATGCTGCTGCGCGACTCGCTACAGCTTGCGGTGGTGACGAAGGCCCGGTCGAAGCGCACGCCTTCGGCTGCCAGCCGGTCGAGTTGGGGCGTCTCGACGTTGGGGTCTCCGTAACAACGGAGGTGCGGACCGTTGTCCTCCGACGTGATCAGCAGCACGTTCAGGCGCCGGCCGGCCGGCGCTTCGTCGCCGGTTTTCAAGGGTTCGGCCCAAGCGGCGAACACGGCCATGCCCGCCAGGCAGCCGAACGCCATGAGCCTGCTGGGAAAGATCTCCCTCGGTCTCGGTCGGCTTGTACAACTCATCGTGATCCTTGCCTCGCTCGAGTTCGTGGTCCTCTCGACGGCCTGGCAGCCCGTTGAAGATGGATGCCCGCTTCACCTGGCCGATTCTACCATCGCCGCGGGCTGCCCGCGAGCTACACGGGGCGGAGCCGGGCGGTCGACCATTGACACGGGCGGGTCGAACTGGAGAGAATGGGGACACTGGCAGCCTGGGGCGTGTCCGGGCGGGCGCCGCCCGACAGACCGACCTTCCCCACCAGCCCACCTTTGCAGCAAGAGGAGAGAACCCATGAAGCGAGAAGAGCCGTCGCATGCACCTCAGAAGTCGTCGCGTCGCCGGTTCCTGGCGCAGGGCGGGGCCGCGGCCGCCCTGGCGACGATGGCCGTGCCGCCGGTGCACGCCGGCGAGGACAATACCATCCGGCTCGCCCTGATCGGCTGCGGCGGACGAGGCCGCGGGGCGGTCGGCAACGCGATGGCCTCCGCCCACGGACCGGTGAAGCTGTTCGCCATGGCCGACGTCGTCGACACTCGACTGGAAAGCGCCCACAAGATCTTGAGCAAGGAGTTCGCCGATCGGGTGGACGTCCCCAAGGATCGGCAGTTCATCGGCTTCGACGCCTACAAGAAGGCCATCGACTGCCTCGGCCCGAACGACGTCGCCATGCTGACCAACTACTCCGGCTTCCGCCCCACCCAGTTCGAATACGCGGTGAAGAAGGGCGTGAACGTCTTCATGGAGAAGTCCTTCGCCCCCGACGCCCCGGGCCTGCGGCGGCTCATCCGCGTGGCCAAGGAGGCGGAGAAGAAGAACCTCAAGGTCCTCGCCGGGCTGCAGTGCCGCCACAGCGTCAACCGCCAGGAGCTGATCAAGCGGTTCCGCGACGGGCAGATCGGCGACATCCAACTCATCCGCGGCTACCGGATGCACAACGTCGGGATCATGGGCAAGAAGCCGGAGGACTACGACGAGCTGCTTTGGCAGATCCGCAACTTCGTCCGTTTCTTCTGGGTTTCGGGCGGGCTGTACGCCGAGATGGACATCCACCAGATCGACGAGATCTGCTGGATCAAGGGCCAGCTTCCGGTCACGGCCCACGGCATCGGCGGCCGAATCGCCAACAGCAAGGACCACAGCCAGAACCTCGACTCGATGTCGATCGAGTGGACCTTCCCGGACGGCACCAAGGCCCTGTTCGGCATGCGCTGGCTGGGCGGCCACTGCCACAGCGAGTTCGCCACCTACGCCCACGGCACCAAGTGCGCGGCCCAGTTCTCCGGCCAGACGCACAAGGGAACGGCCCGCATCTACAAGGACCAGCGCATCGCGGACGACAACATCGTCTGGGAAGCGCCCGACGAGAAGTACAATCCCTGGGACGCCGAGTGGAACACGCTCCTAAGCGCCATCCGCGAAGACCGCAAGCAGAACGACGCCGAGCGCGCGGCCCTCTCGAACATCGCCGACCTGATGGGCCGGGCGGCCTGTCACTCGGGTAGGATTATCACCTGGGACGAGATGATGACCTCCAACTTCCAGTTCTGCCCGAACATCGACGACATGGACTACGACACCAAGCCGCCGCTCGCGCCCGACGCCGACGGCCGCTACCCCGTGCCGATCCCCGGCGTTTGGGATGAAGTCTGAGCCTCGGCCGCGGAGTCGAGCGGGTCGTACCGACTTGAGTGCGGCCTATCACCGCACCCAATACCCGCAAACGCCCGCCGACGGCCGTCGGCGGGCGTTGTCCGCTATTGTGCGAGATGCACGCACGGGGCGGCTCCAGGAGAGACTAGCTCAGGCCCGCTCGCGGCCGCCGGCCAGGTACGCCGCGAATTGCTCGCCGCGGGGGCCTTTTCGAAGCGCTTCGGAGAAGTCCTCCCGCCGCTCGATCGCGCTTTTGACTCGGGCGGTCAGCGTCGTGTCGCCGAGCAGAATCGCGCCCACCAGATGACTGTCGTATCCCCTCGTTCCCAAGCTCCGGCTTGGGAACGCAGTTCCAGGAAGCTCCGGTTCCCCGGAACTCGACGCGAAGCAAAGCATCGCGAAGCTCGGTTCCCAAGCCGGAGCTTGGGAACCAGAGGAGAGCCGGAGCTTGGGAACCAGAGAACCTCGGCACTCGGCGACGCGTCCACCCGGATCGGCTCTCGGGCCCTCAGTCGCCCCGCTTCGTCGCGCTGAGCCCGATGCAGTCCGACCGGCCCCTCAGCGCGGCGTACCAGACGGCCAACCGCGCTACCCGTCGCCGCGCCAGCCACCACGATCTGCGCGTCGCGATGCCTTGCTGCCGGGCACGGGCCGCCGAGCGCCGCAGCCAGGAGGGGTGCGACACCATCCAGATCCGGTCGACCTGGAAACCGGCCTCGCCCACCATCCGGCGCAGCGTCGACGGCGTGAAGTGCACCAGATGCCGGGGCAGGTCCAGCCCGTACCAGGCCGGGCCGAACCATCCAAACGGAAGACCCTCGATGTTCGGCACCCACACCATCAGCTTGCCGCCCGCCGCCAGCAGCCGGAAGGCCTGTTCGAGCGTCTCCAACGGGCGGTGCACGTGCTCGATCGATTGCCGCATCGTGATCACGTCGAATTGCAGCGCGGCAAGCTCGGGCGCCGAGAGGTCGCCGGCCAGGGCCGTAAGCCCCAGTTCCTTCTCGATCTTCCGCACGACCGCCTCTGAGGCGTCGACCCCCGTCACCCGCCAGCCCCGCTGGTGCATCCGCTCTAGAAACGCCCCGCCGCCGCACCCGAAGTCCAGCAGCCGTCCCTCGCCGTGCCACGGCACTTCGCCACGTGCCCGAGAGCGAAGCGCCCCGCGCCGCGGCCGCCAGCTCCGCCATCGCGACCGCTCCGCGATCGGGCGGACCTCGTGCGGCCCATAGTCGGCCGGGTAGAAGCGACCCATGCTCTGGGGCGTCGGACGCGGCGACGTGTAGCACAGCCCGCACCCCTCGCACCGCACCACCGCCGGCCGCTCGCCCGGCCCCTCCGCCCCGCCCTCCGGCGCGAACAAGAACGTCTTCCCCCGCCGCTCTCCGCAAAGCAGACAACCCGTCTCTTCCCACTCCATATCTCGCGCCGATTCCGTGCCGCCACTCACGCTCATCTCCCTGCGCCGCAGGGCTCGTAGCGAGCCGATTTACCGGGTCCCAACGCGGACGATTGTAGCGCGACTTCGTGGTAAGCGAAAGCCCATCCGACGCGGGGCTGCAACCGCTGTGCGCGACCCCCGGGCTCGGCGCCCGATCGACGTTACGCGATCGGTGCGGATGACCAACCGATACGGAGTTTCTCCGTCAGGCGGCTCAACCGGGAGGATACGTCTGTCTGCTGCGGGTGGGCCTATTCGTTTCAAACGGGGCGGCGGAGACAGGGTGTGCGGGTGGTAGCGGATATTCGACACGGATTTCGGGTGGGTTTTTTGACGCGCCTCGAAACGTGTTCTATATTGGTGGGGCGACGGACTAGCCCTCCCCGATGACGGCCCCCGGGCCGGCCCGCCCATAGCGTCCCACCGTGCGAAACGGTCGCGACCTCCAGCCTGCTTGCCGGTGGGGGGGAATCGGCCTCGCGCGGCGCGCCGTGGGAAGGAGCACGCGACGACGCAACCTTTGGACGCCTCCCCGAGCCACGGACCCGACCATGCCACGAAAGGTTCTGCCCCCCCGCCGTGCTTTCTTGGGCGCGATTCTTGCGATCCTCTTGCTCGGTACCGTCGCCGCGCCCCAATCCCTCGAGCCCGCCTCAGACTACTCGGCCCAAATCAGCAACCTGCTGGTGAACGGTCGGCAGTTGGAGGTGGAGCGACGCTGGGGGGATGCGCTTTCGCACTACGAGGAGGCCATCCGGCAGTTCCCCGACGACCGGAGCCTCCAGCTTCGGTTCGAGCACGCCCGGATGCACTACGATCTGGGACGCCGCTACGACGATCGCAGCTTCCAAGGCCTTTTGGACCAGCTCTCGTTCGCCGAAGCGCTCGACCTCTACTCGGAGGTCCTGCTGAAGCTCCAGGCGCACTACGTGGAATCGCCCAACTGGAAGGAGTTGGTGGAGCAGGGCACGAACATGCTCGAAATCGCCCTCTCGGAGCCGGCGTTCCTCGAGCGGCACGTGCCCCGCGCCGACGGCACGGCGGTCGTCAACGAGTTTCGCTACGAATTGCGGCGGACGTTGGGCCCGCGCGTGATCCAATCGCGGAGCGACGCTCGCAGCACCGTGGCCTGGGTGGCCGCGCTGGCCGAGAAGAGGATAGGCGTCAAACCCCATTGCGTCGTCCTGGAGTACACGTGCGGGGCGACGAACTCGCTGGACCTCTACTCGACCTACCTCACCCCCGATCAGCTTACCGACGTCTTTTCCCAGATCGAAGGCAACTTCGTGGGATTGGGCGTGGAGATCAAGGCCGACGGCGGCGCCCTGCTGATCGTCCGCGCGATCCCCGGAAGCCCGGCCGAGCAGAGCGGCATCCGAGCCGGCGACCGGATCACCACGGTCGACGGGCAGTCGACCGAAGATCTGACCACCGATCAGGCGGCCAACCTGTTGCAGGGCGAAGTGGGAAGCGTGGTTGAGCTGACCGTCGTCAGCCCGGGCCGCGCGCCCCGGCAAATCAGCGTGCGCCGCGACCGCGTCGACGTGCCCAGCATCGACGACGTGAGACTGGTTGACCCCAGCCTGGGTATCGGCTACTTCAAGCTGAGCTGCTTCCAGAAGACGACCTGCCGCGACCTCGACGCCGCGCTGTGGAACCTCCACCAGCAAGGGATGAGAAGCCTGATCATCGACCTGCGGCGCAACCCGGGCGGACTGCTCGTGACGGCCGTCGAGGCGGCCGACAAGTTCCTCAACCAGGGCGTGATCGTCTCCACCCGGGGCCGAAGCGCCCAGGAAGACTTCACCTACTCGGCCCATCAGGCCGGCACCTGGCGCGTGCCGCTGGTGGTGATGATCGATCACGACAGCGCCAGCGCCGCGGAAATCTTCGCCGGAGCGATCGGCTATCATCGTCGCGGAACGGTCGTCGGCACGCAGAGCTACGGCAAGGGGTCGGTGCAAAGCATCTTCCACTTGAATTCGACCAACGGCGGGCTCCGGCTGACGACCTCCAAGTTCTACTCGCCCAGCGGGCGGCCCTACGGCCACGTCGGCGTGGAGCCCGACGTCGTCGTCCACGAGACGGCCCGGCCGATCGACGGCTCCGGCGAGCTGCCCTTGACGGACGACGAAGACCCCATGTTGGCCGCCGCCATGCAGGCCGCGCAACAGCTCGTCGCGCAGCGGTAGCTGTCCGCCCTGCCACGCCGCGCGGGCCCCCCTGCCAGAAGAATCTCGCGATGGCGTCTCTTTCCCCCATCTCGGGGGTACGCTTTCGGTCATCCCACCCGCGCGCAATCCGAGGGCGTGACCGGCGAGATGCCCGCTTTGTGTTCACCGATTGCGCGCCAAATGGGCACGATTTGATCCGGACGCCGGATCATACGGGCAGGGAATGCTCGTTGTAAAGCGTTGTTGTGAAACATGTTGCGAAAATTCGCGCCGGCTCGCGAGCGCGGCCGTGGCACCCGGTTTGCTCCTCCCCGGCCTCCACTGCGGGTTCACGCTTCGGGAACACGGCGGGACCGTGCAGAAATCGGTACGTCGGCAGGCGAAACACAAATCCACCGTTGTTTGCTTGAAAGGAGAGTCTCGTGACCCCGAAAGAGGTATTGGCGTTGTGCCGGGAGAAGGATGTGAAGGCCGTGGACCTGCGATTCATGGACTTTCCCGGACTCTGGCAGCATTTCACCATCCCGGTGGGCTCGCTCGACGAGGACGTCTTCGAGGACGGCCTCGGGTTCGACGGCTCCAGCATCCGGGGGTGGCAGGCGATCAACGAGAGCGACATGCTCGTCGTGCCGCAGCCGGAAACGGCTTCGCTCGATCCGTTCACCGCGCTCGCAACGCTCTCCATGATCTGCAACATCCAGGACCCGATTACCCGGGAAGACTACACCCGCGACCCGCGCAACGTCGCCCGCAAGGCGGTCAACTACCTGAAAAGCACGGGCATCGGCGAGACGTGCTTCGTCGGCCCGGAGGCGGAGTTCTTCATCTTCGACGACATCCGTTACGAGTACACGCCCCAGGAGGCGTTCTACCGGATCGACAGCATCGAAGGGCAGTGGAACCGGGGCCGCGACGAGGGACCGAACCTGGGCCACAAGCTGCGGCACAAGGAGGGCTACTTCCCCGTGCCGCCGGCCGACCAGATGATGGACATCCGCAACGAGATGATGCAGACGATGATCGACTGCGGCCTCGACGTGGAATGCCAGCACCACGAGGTGGCCACGGCGGGCCAGGCCGAGATCGACCTCCGCTTCGACGAGCTCGTGGCCATGGCCGACAAGATGATGATGTACAAGTACATCGCCAAAAACGTCGCCCGGCGACACGGCAAGATGGTCACCTTCATGCCCAAGCCCCTGTTCAGCGACAACGGCTCGGGCATGCACACCCACCTTTCCGTCTGGAAGGGCGAGCAGCCGCTGTTCGCCGGGAGCGGCTACGCGGGCCTGAGCGAGATGGCCCTTTACGCCGCGGGCGGGCTCTTGAAGCACGCGGCCGCCATCTGTGCGTTCTCCAACCCCACCACCAACAGCTACAAGCGGCTGGTGCCCGGGTTCGAGGCCCCGGTCAACCTGGCCTACTCGCAACGGAACCGGTCGGCGGCCGTGCGCATCCCCATGTACAGCCCGAACCCCAGGACCAAGCGCCTGGAGTTCCGTTGCCCCGACCCGAGCTGCAACCCATACCTGGCCTTCTCGGCGATGCTGATGGCCATGATCGACGGGATCCAGAACAAGATCGATCCGGGCGAGCCGCTGGACAAGGACATCTACGACCTGACGCCGGAACAGCTCGCCGACGTGCCCACCACGCCCGGCTCGCTCGAAGCCGCCCTGGCCGCGCTGCGGGCCGACCACGAGTTCCTCCTCCGGGGCGACGTGTTCACGCCCGACGTGATCGACACGTGGATCTGGTACAAGACCGAGAACGAAGTCGACCAGCTCCGGCTACGTCCCCACCCGTACGAGTTCTGTATGTACGCCGACATCTGACCCGCGCAATCCCCCCTCGCTCTGCCTGGGGTCGCCACGGAGCCGGCACCCCCGGGCAGGCCCTTGCGCGGCGAGGCCGTGTACAAACCGATCTCCGGTCGTCCTTGCTTCTCTGCGGCGCTTCCGCATCGGTCCCGCGCTTCGCACTGCAAACCCGTATGGTTCTGTTTTCTCGGCAGAATTTTTCGGGTGGTGATTGATCACTGGGGCCGACAAGGTTACGATTCATCCTGCGTAAACATTCGCCGAACCCGTCTGTTCCCGTACCCTGGTTCCCAAGCTGGAGCTTGGGAACTGAGATTTGCCCGTTAGTCGCCCCGAATCGCGAGGTTCCCAAGCTGGAGCTTGGGAACCAGGGGAGTTCGCTCTGACGGGTTGGGCGAATGCTTACCATCCTGCACGCTGCGTCCCATGGCCGGAATTGTGAGCGGCCGATTGCCCGGGACGCTCCCAAGCGTCGAGCATTGCAGCACTTTCTGCGTCCTGGCGATTGATCGCGAGCAACGCCCGGGTGGCCAAGTCCGGGTTATAAAGCCCATCGGAAGACCACGAAGACGGGGGGCACTTGTGAAATCCACCGGGGGGTGGAAGCGTGTGGGGTATGCGCATCGCTGGTCAATTGGGTCCCGATCGCCACTTCTCCATCCCAATCGTCTGGTTGCGGCCGCAGGCCGGGCCAAATGGGAACGCCCGCGAGGCCGACCAACGGGAGGCCGGAAAACAAGGCATTTCGGCCTGTTTGCGCGATCATTGGCCATGCAAGGATCAACAATGCCCCTCAAGTAGCTTGGGGCCATCTGGTGACACGGCACCCCGGGTCGGGGCGCCGATGCCGGCGAGAATTCCGGAACGTGCGGGCCCAAGCATTGGGAGGTGGACGTGGTAAGTGCACACAGGTCATACAGACGGAGTGGTTTCACGCTGGTTGAGCTGTTGGTCGTGATCGCGATCATCGGGATCCTCATTTCGCTTCTCCTGCCCGCCGTCCAGGCGGCGCGCGAAGCGGCACGGCGCTCGCAGTGCTCGAACCATCTCAAACAGATCGGCCTCGCCCTGCACAACTACCACGACACGTTCAGGACGCTCCCGTACGGGTGGGACAACCGCGGCACGGGCTGGACCCTCCACATCCTGCCCTTCCTCGAGCTGGGAAACATCTACGACACGATTCACTTTCAGGAGAGTGGTCCCGGCAATTGGTCTTCCGGATCGGAAAACCAGGTCGCCTGCGAGACCGTGCTCCCCGTGTTTCGCTGCCCGAGCATGCCGGTCGACGAGCACGTGGACCACAGCGGAATCGAAGAGCGCGTGCCGGCCAGCTATCGCGGCAACGCCGGCTCGGAGTCGAGCTCCGACGACACCAGCACGATCGTGATTCCGGGCACGAAATCGCTCGAAGACCTCTCGCAGAACGGGTACTTCTACGCGTGCAGCACCGTCCGTTTCCGCGACGTTACCGACGGAACGTCGAACACGATTCTCGTCGGCGAGTCGCGTACCGACCCCGAGTTCGTAAAGGACGGCCAGAGCATGGACTTCTGGTACATCGGCTCACCGCAGGCCGATCCTTGCCGTTGCACGGGATCGACCGGCGGCACCGAGTTCTCCGAGTTCGTCGGTTCGACGCTCGCCCCCATGAACGCATTCGTCAAGTTTCCGGGCATCCACGGGCGCCTCATGGAACTCTCGTTCGGAAGCTACCACGCCGGCGGAGCCCAATTCACCATGGGGGACGGAAACGTGCGATTCATCGCCGACACGATCGATTCCGACCTGTATACGGCCCTCGGTTCCCGCGACGGTGGCGAAGTCGTCTCCGGGTTCTGATCTCTCGCCACGGTCTCGTTCCCTTAGCTTTGTTCGGACCATCTGCACCATGAACAACCGCTCGATCCGCGCTGCCCGCGTCGTCCTGGCTGCTTCGTTTCTCGTTCTCGGCGGATGCGGCCGGGCGGGCCCGGACTACGGCAGCCTCGATCTCTCGTCGGTTCACGGCACCGTCACCCTCAACGGCGAGCCGTTGGCCGAGGCCCTGGTCCTTTTCGAGGCCGACGACCAGACCTTTTCCTACGCGTTGACCGACGGTCGCGGCCATTATGAGCTGATGTTCAACTCCGAAAAGCAAGGAGTGACCAAAGGCAACAAGACCGTGCGCATCTGGTCTTCACGCGGCATCCCCGGGATGGGCGAAGCAGGAAGCGCCGGAGAAGAGGAAGATCCGGACGTCACGCCCACCAAGCCGGAAAAGGTCCCGGCCAAGTACAACGACCAATCGGAATTGGAAGTGACCGTCGCGATATCGTCGCACAATTTCGATTTTGACCTCTAGGTTCGGGGTATGCACACCTGTCTTGGCGGCGGTCCCGCGTCGCCCCCGGCCTTCCCGGCTGACGCCTTCGCCTTGCGGTCAAACGAGGCTGGCGCCGAACGTGGCCACGGCGGCGTCCACGCAGTGGATGGTCTCGACGAACAAGGGCATGGCCACACCGCAACTCGACGCCCTTGGGGGGTTCCGAGACTTCTTGCATCCGTCGCGTCGAGCGCGGTATTCTGGGCGGGTGGCAGCGTGGGCGTTCCCAGGCAGAGCCTGGGAACGAGGAGGAGTGGAGCGTGGGAACGAGGGGGCGCGGAGTTTGGGAGCGAGGGGGTGTGGAGTTTGGGAACCAGCACGAAGACGGATGCAGAACATGAGACACTTGGCCATTTGCGCTTCGCTTCCAATCCTCGTCGCGACGACGCTTCTCGGCGCCCCGCCGGCCGGGGAGAGACCGGGCGCGGTGAAGGTGGCGGCGGTCCAGATCGTCGGGTACGACAAGACCGACGTGCCCCGGCCGGGCTACGAGCCGGGCGAGGCGATGGTCCCGTACATCGAGAAGGCCGCCGAGGACGGGGCCGAGCTGGTCGTGTTCCCTGAGTACGTGCTGGGTCGGATTCCCGTGCCAGGGCCCGCCACGGAGAGGATCGCCCAGGCGGCGGCGGCCGGGCGGATCTACGTGATCATCGGATGCTGGGAGGTGTACGACGACGGCTCGTTCGCCAACGCGGCCCTGCTGTTCGACCGGGCGGGCAAGATCGCCGGCAAGTATTACAAGACGCACGCGGCCGTGGATCAATGGGAGGGCGATCCGCCCTGGTCGCGGCCACCGAGCGGAAAAGACACCGACTGGTTCGTGCGCAACGACCCCGAGTGGATCATGAAGCGGGGCGCCGACCTGCCGGCGCTAGATCTGGATTTAGGGCGGGTCGGCATCCTCACGTGCTACGACGGCTGGTTCCCCGAGAGCTTCCGCGTCCTCTCGCTCAAGGGGGCGGAGATCATCGTGTGGATCAACGGGCGGGGCGGGAGCGTCGAGGATTTTCTGGTCAAGTCGGCCACGTTCCGCAACCACGTGGCCGTGATCGCGACGAACCAGGCCTACGGCTCGGGCACAATGATCGCCGACTGGCCTGCCCGAATCCTGGCCCACTGCCCCGAGAAGAAGGAAGATTACGTCACGGCCACGATCAATCTG
>CAZDHR010000154.1:8614-14410 GCA_964505295.1 uncultured Planctomycetaceae bacterium | reverse complement strand
CGTCTTCGCCGGGGAGCGGTTGATCTCGTCGGCAAGGAGCAACTGGGTGAAGACCGGGCCGCGCCGGAAACGGAACTCCTGGGTCTTCATGTCGAAGATCGGCGAGCCGGTGATGTCCGAAGGCATCAGGTCGGCGGTGAACTGAATGCGCCCGAACTTGCAGCCCAGCACCCGACCGAGCGTGCGCACGAAGATCGTCTTGCCCAAGCCGGGCACGCTCTCGATCAGCACGTGTCCGCCCGAGAACAACGCCACCAGGGTGCCCAGGACCAACTCCTCCTGGCCGACGAAGATCTTGCCGATTTCGGCGCTGATTCGGTCGAACAGGCGCCGGGTGGGGGTGTCGAGGCGCGGCGGCGGAGCGGGGGCCGGTTCGGCAGGCGAGTCGATCGGCTGGAGTTCGCCGGGCGGAGGCTGCGAAGCGGGCGGCGCGTCGTCCCACGGATGGTCCGAAGGCGGCGGCGAAGGAGCCGACCGTCCGCCTGTCGAGCGAAGCCGATCGGGGTTCGGTTCAAAGGGCGATTCGGGCATTTTTGGAGTTCGGAGTTGGGAGTTGGGAGTAAGGAGTTGGGAGAACGGCAAGGGGATCGTGGAGCAGCAAAAGCAACCCGCCGCGCGGGCAGCCGCTTGCGGCTTCGCCGCCCCCGCCAAGCAGCTATCCTCTCGTAAGTCGTTTCGTATTGGCTCGATTCGGTCGGGTCGGATCACGGCGAGGTTTGGAGTCGGGACGTGCGAGTTGTTGGTAGTGCGATAGCCGACCCGCGGCGTGGGCCGTGTCGCCCGATCGCTGGAGCAGCTTACCCAGGGCCTGGATGTGGCGGCCGAAGTCGGAGGTGCCCTCCGGCTCGGGATCGCGGGGCCGCCCGAAAATCGGGAACCGTGAAAAACAAAGGATGACCCCCACGACCGCCAGGTGCAAAAGGATCCAGTTGGCCGGCCAGATGTGGAAGATCGCCAGGGCGCTGGGGGGGCCGGAGTCCGGGTCGGTCTCGAAGACGAAGGGCCCGCCCGGGCCGCTCTCCAGGAACACGACGGTCCGGTCGGGCGGTCCGACCTCGTCGATCAGTTGCCCGGCCAGCTTGCGATGCTCGTGATTCACCAGCGGCAGGTTCAGCAGGAACGAGCCGTTGGCGACCACGATCACGCGGCTCGCGCCGATCCGCTCGCTCGTGACCAACGGGTCGGCTCCCGACTCCAGGAGCACCTCCGCGTCGTCGGAGGGCACGATCGCGTGGTTCAGCTCGATCCGAAGCCTGGCCGGGTCGATTCCTTCGAGCCACTCGGGCTTCCCCTGAAGCGTACGCACCTTACGTTTGTTGCCCCCTTTGGCCGAGAACCATTTGCAGTCCTCCGTGGGGCTGCTGGGGAGCAGATTGCGGCGAAAAAGGCTCTCGGCCTCCAGTTTGCGGCGCAGGATTTCCTGGTGTTGCCCGGCGGGCGCGTTGGGCTGGATCGTCTCCCAGTACCACGAGGCGGCGTCGAAATCGCGGCCCACGTAGATGAGCGTGCGGCCGGGCTCGTCCCGAAGCCAGCCTTCGAGCCACTCGCACGCCTCGTCGCTGGGCGGATGGAAGTCGTCGGGGAACCAGACGATGCAATCCGCGCGGCGACGAAGCCGCGGCGAGAGCATTCGCCAGGAGAAGACCGTGTGTCCGGCCCGCTCGAACATCTTGCCCAGCACGCCCGTGCCGTTCACGCTCGTCCAGGAGGCCCAGGAGTTGCCCGTTCGCTGGCCGTAGACGGTGTCGATGTCATCCGCGCAGCCGCCGGCGCCCAGGAAGAACAGGCCGAGAATTGCCAGCGCGGCGAGCACCAGCGCAAGGACCGGAGCGGAGCGATAGCGGCGGGAGGGCTGCGAAGCCGCAAGCGGCTTTCCGCGCGGTGGTTCGTTTTTGCTACTCCGTACTCCCATTTGTCCTCTCCGCACTCCCTGCTCCCAACTCACGCTGCCTCGTCGGCGACCAACGACTCGAACTCGTCGAGGTGCGACCAGACCGACTCGAATCGGGCCCGGTCGATCGCGTAGTTGCCGAAAAAAACGTCCTCGAACGTGACCATCGTCTGCTCGAACAGTCGTCGCAAGGCCAGGCGCCGGCCGATCTCGCGGAGGTACTGGCGGTTGGTCTTCCCCTTGGCCAGGCGGATAAGTTGCCGCTTGTCGAGCCGAACGAGTTGGTAGCTGAACAGGTAGATGATCGCCTCGCGGTAGTCTCCTTCCTGGTAGCACTCCCGGGCGGCGTCGAGCAGGTTGGCCCGTCTTCGCCCCACGTCCGACGGCAGGGCCTCGACGCGCCTTTTCTCTTCGACGACGTCCAACTCGCCCACCCCCATCGCGCCCAACGACCTCGCCTCGCCCCGTCTTCGCCAAACGCGAACCATCAGGTAGGCCAAGAGAATCACCAAGGCGGCGATCACCCCCCAGGCGAGCCACTGCTGCCACGACATCGACCCCGGCCTGCCCCCGCGGAACGTGAACAGACCGCGGAGCCAACCCATGGCGTCGCCCAACCACTCGATCAGCCACTCCCATCGCACGTGCCACGGCTCGGAGACGCGGATCGACCGCAGGCCGTCCTTCTCGGAGTCGTAGAAGGGGTACTGCCAGACCCAGCGGTCCAGGACCTCACGCCCCGCTTCGACCGACTGCTCCCGGTCGGCCGCGCCGAAGGCGACTGTTGCGGCGCAAAGGAGATGGCATGCGGCGAACGTCATTTCCAGTACCTCACCAGCCGGGCGCGCTCGGCCCGAATCCACAGCTCCACCTCCCAGCCTTCCCGCCGGATCCGCAGATCGAGGTAGGCGAGGAACCGGACCACGGTGAAGTAGCAGACCACGATCCAGATCGAGAGTGGGAAGTAGAGCGTGAACATCGGCTTCAGGAAGCTCCACTCCCATTGTCCGCTGAACAGGGCCCAAAGGAAACCGACCAGCCCCCACTCTCCGAGCAGCATCCCCCGAACGATGAAGATCGACGACCAAACCGCGACGAATAGCATGGTTCCCACGACCAGCGCCGGGACCCCACGGCTGGCCGTGTCGACGTTCTGCGCCTTGTGCAGCACGCGGCTGCGCTCCAGGGTCGACATCCCCCCGGCGGCCCTTCGCCGCATCGGATTGCGATCCAGGAGGATCACCTCGTTCAGATGGGTCCAGCGAAAGTGCCACACGCGAAGGAGCCCCTGGTAGAGCAAGAGCTGCGGGAGCGACTCGCGAAACTCGCGGAGGATCTCGCGTGGCTGGGGCCGGTCGGTGAACGTCGCCTTGCCCAGGTAGAGCGTGGCCGGCGCCGTGGCCAGGGGCGCTTCCAGGAAGATCAACAAGACCGTGTAGAACGGGTAGAGCAGGGGAAAGGTCCACTCAAAGTCGTACCGGGCGTAGCCGGCCAGGAGCCAGCTATCGAGAAGCATCATCGGCACGACTCCGGCGGCGAAGGCCAGCACCAGCGGCCCCGCGTGGACGCGGATTACCCGGAGCGCCAGGTCGAGAATGTCGACGTACTCGCGCTCCCGAACGGCGATGTGGGTCTTGTCCAACTGGAGCATCAGTCTTCTTGCGGATAGCCGAGGACCAGGAAATAGACAACCAACAGCGCGCCGGACAACACGGCCACCGAAGCCTTGACCCAGTAGGGCGAGGCGGAAGGCGAGAGAAAGGCCTCGATCAGGGCCGCCAGGAGGAACATCACCATCGCGGCGCCCATCGTGGGCATGGCCTCCACCGCGGTGCGGCGGAGCGAGGCGGTCCGCGTGAGCCCCCGGGTGTCGATCAGCGAAAACCCCAGCTTCATTCCGGCGGCGGCCGAGAGCACGATGGCGGTCAGCTCGAAGGGCCCGTGCGCGGTGACGAAGTGGTAGAAGTTGTCGGCATGGGGCCCGGCGGCCATGTGCCCGAACGACGCGCCCAACATGGCCGCGTTGGTCGCCGTGACGAACAGCCCCGCCACCCCGAACAACAGCCCGAAGGCGAAGCACTGGAGGCCGATGCTCGTGTTGTGGCGGATGTAGAACCCGGCCATCCCGCCGCCGGCCATGCCGCCGCTCGCGCCCGCGTCGCGGCCCTGGATCGGCTCGGAGTACATCTCCTCCAACTGCATGGTCCAGAGCTTCCCCATCACCTGCTCGGAATACCCGGGCACCGTGTAGGCCATGAAGCCCGAGAGCAGAAACATCCCCCAGAAGATGCAAAACGCCAGGCGCAGGCAGTTGTCGGAGAAGAGCCGGCGGGGGACGTCGACCATCAACTGCCGCGTCCACGTGCCGACGTTGAACCGGCGGCTGCGATAGAGCTGGTTGTGGGCCCGGCCCACCAGGCGGTGCAGGTAGTGGATCGTGGTCGGCGGGAGCCGATAGGCGTCGGCCAGCGCCAGGTCGGCGCATGCCGAGCGGTACAGCGAGGAGAATCGAGCGAGCATCGCGGGGTCCAGCTTGCGGCGCACCGAGCCCTCGATCAGGGAGCAGAGCCGTTCCAGCTCCCCCCAACTCGCCTGCCGCGATTTCAATAGGTCGGAGACCTTCATGGGACAAGGATGAGGGATGAAGGATGAGGGATCAGAGACTCCGCTGGAGGCGGCCGGAAATGGTGATCGATCATGGCTCCTCCTCCGACGCGGACCACTCGCTTTGGGCTTGGCCGGCCGCAGCCACGGCTTGGGCCGCGCCGGCTGCGTCGCCGTTTTCCGAGGGCGCCGGCTCGGGTGTGGGCGTGCCGAAGGGCGATCCCGACTCTCGGAACGGCGAGCCGGTGCGCACCGCCGACTGCTCGCCCCAGTCGGTGATGAACGTCCGCTGGTACAAGCCGCACAGCAGCATGTCGGGATCGGTGCCCGGCGGCAAGTCGAGCTTCTCGCGCAACGGCTCCGCCAGGTGCCAGGCGATCTCCAGACGGCGCATGGGCAGGATGTTGCCTCGCCGCTCGACGTACGCGGCCAGCGCCCGGGCCATCGTCGGGCTGGCCTGGAAGCTGGGCGGTATCTGACCGGCCAATCGTATCGCCTCGGGATCGTCCAGCCGGATCACGCCGCGAAACCACTGGCGCTCTTCGATCACCACCATCGTGCCGCAGGCTAGATCCCCCATCCGTTGAAACCGGTCGTTGAGCGAGGCGGTCACCAGGCCCACCAGGGAGAAAATCACCGGCTGCTGGTCCAACGCCCTCAGCACGTTCCTCAGCACCGCCTGGAGCCCGTTGATCGGCTGTCCGTCGACCGACAGCACGCGGATCCGCATCAGCCGCTTCCCCGGCGTCTGGCCGTTCCAGAACGTCTCGAACAGCCCCCCGTAGAACCACTCCAACGTGAACCATAACACGAGCGTCAATCCGGCCCCCAAACCGGGAAGTCCGACAAACCCGAACACCAGCGCCACGAAAATCGCCCCGACGACGAACATCATTCCGCGGATCAGCAGGTCGATCAGGTAGGCCGGCAATCGGCGGAACGGTCCGGCCACCTGGTATCGGAACGCGATGTTCTCGGGCGTGACGATCTCAATCGCGTTGTCGAGCTGCTGACGATCGGCGATCATGAGAACCGTTATCCGAAGGGGTACGATTATGGACGCGTGCGACGGCTCGGCGCGACGCAGAGCCTACGGGGACCGAGCGGTCAGCCCGTAGCTCGCTTCGTTCGCCGCGCGCCTCGTCTTCGACGCGAATCCCGGGATAGCCCCACCCATTATCTCTCAAGCCAAGACGCGCGGCAACCAGGGGGATCGCCGCCCCCCCTTGCATGGCGCCGCGTCTCCGATACAAAGGTACACGGCGACACGAGGCAAGGCCGCGTCGCGGGCGCGGCACGGC
>CAZDHR010000154.1:0-8514 GCA_964505295.1 uncultured Planctomycetaceae bacterium | reverse complement strand
ACGCTCATCCCACAAGCACACAACCGGAGCACACCGAATGACACTGAAAGACAAAGCGGCACGGCACGCTCATCCCACAAGCACACAACCGGAGCACACCGAATGACACTGAAAGACAAAACCGTGTTGGTCACCGGCGGGGGAAGCGGCATCGGGCTGGGGATCGCAACGGCGCTCGCCCGAGAGGGCTGTCGCGTCGCGATCATCGGGCGCGACGACGAGAAGCTCCGCTCGGCGGCCGCCGCGTACCAGGGCGAGCCGCCGATCGCGACCCGGGCGTGCGACGTGGCCGATCGGGCCGCCGTCCATCTCCTCTTCGAGTGGCTCGCCGAGGCGTTGGGGCCGCTCGATATCCTGGTCAATAGCGCCGGGATCAACGTCCCCAATCGGGCGATCACCGAAGTGACCCCGGACGACTGGGACCGGATGCTGGCCATCAACGTCACGGGGGCCTTCAACTGCATCTATGCCGCGTTGCCCGACATGCGCCGGCGCCGCTCGGGCCTGATCGTGAACATCTCGTCGATTGCCGGGAAACGGGCGATGAGGCTGGGGGGGGTGGGCTACTGCGCGTCGAAGTTCGCCATGACCGCCCTGGGGACGACCGTCGGGCTGGAAGAGCGCCCCAACGGGATCCACGTGACCAACATCTACCCGGGCGAGGTGAAGACGCCGATCCTTGCCCAGCGTCCCACGCCCAGCCCCCCTGAGAAGCTGGCCCAGATGCTCCTTCCGGAGGACATCGCGGCAATGGTCGTGACCATCGCCAAGCTACCCCCGAGGGCCCTCGTCCCCGAGTTGGTCATCACGCCCCTCTATCAACAGTATGCGTAGCGAGACACCGTCCGAGACATCTGACTCCTTCGCAGCAACGTTCGGAAACCAAGTGCCCCAGCGAAGGACGGCTTGGTGGTCGGGCCGCGCCAGCCGCCGTCGTGGCGCAAAACAAGGACGCCGATCTGTTGCCCTGCCATCTAGAGCATCACTTCAAGGAGTTCGCCTTGGGCGGCCTGTCTGTGACAGATTTGACCGACCGGGCGAAAAGGCGCGGGGCTGCTGTCTACCTCGTTGAGACAAAACCGGCACGATGACAGTGCAAGCCTGTCGTGGGACCGCCGGAGTGTGGCCGGTGAAGTCCCCAAGCGCGGTGCCGTCAAGGCGATTCGGTCCTGGCCGCGCGACAGGCCGTCCTCGACGCAGTTTACGCTGACGATGCCGAGCGATTCGTCGGCCAGCCGCCACAGCCGCTCAAGCTGCCCAGCGAAGTCTGAGCGAACCCCCCGGCCGACGGTCCGGAACGCCGTAGCGTAGAGCGACCGCGCCACGCTGATTTCGACGACGAGTTGACTCAAACCGGTTGACAAGTCCCGCCGGGCCAAGGGGGGATGCCAAGCGTGCGGGGGGAACGGATGTTAGCGAGGGAGGTCTGGGCAATATAGGCAGCACCTCGCAGGCTTCCGTCGGGAGGTATCACGACGCTTCTCGGTTCTGTTAGAATAGATGCGAACAGACTTGCTGGCAGGGGTGTCTTACGGGGCCGGCTCTTGCCGGTGGCCGAACGGTTGGGGATTGTGCCCATGACCAGGGTACTCGTGGTTGACGATTCGCCGGTTGACCTTCAGCTTGTCGGCGGACTCCTTCGGGAGGACTCGACCCTGGAGGTGGAGAACGCCGTCGACGGCGCCGATGCGCTGGGGAAGATCGAGCAGGCGGTGCCCGACCTGATCGTGACCGACCTGGTGATGCCGGAAATGGACGGTTTGGCCCTCACGGGAGTCGTCACCGACAGGTTCCCGCTGGTGCCGGTCATTTTGATTACCGCCCAGGGCAACGAGGAAATTGCCGTCCAGGCCCTGCACCGGGGCGCCGCCAGCTACGTCCCCAAACGGAGGCTTGCCGACAAGCTGCTGGACACGGTCCGCGAGGTGCTGAGGCTTTCCTACCGCAAGCGCCGCCAGACGCAGCTTATGGGCTGCATGACCCAGCATGATTGCGGCTTCGCCCTGGACAACGATCCGGGATTGATCGACGTGTTGATCGCCCACTTGCAGGACGAAGCCGCTCAGCTCGGGCTCTGTGACGCGGCGGAAAGCACCCGGCTCGGGGTCGCTTTGGAGGAAGCGCTGAAAAACGCCTTGTATCATGGGAATCTCGAGGTCGGCCAGCAACTCCGAGAACAAGACAAATCGGCCTACGACGCGCTGGTGCGAGAGCGCCGCCAGCAGGCACCGTACCGAGACCGACGGATTCACGTCGTGGCGAAGCTCGCGCAAGACGGTTTGACGTTCGAGATCCGCGACGACGGCCCGGGCTTCGATGTTTCGATCTTGCCTGATCCGGCGGACGCGGCCAGCCTGGAAAGGACCAGCGGACGCGGCGTGCTCTTGATGCGGACGTTGATGGACGAAGTCGTCTACAACGAGGCGGGTAACTCCGTCACGCTCGTCAAGCGTCGTGGTTCCAAGACCATTTGAAAAGGAAAAGGGGGGTTCGATGTCCATGCCACGAATATTCGATGCCAGAATCGAGGGCGACACGCTCGTTGTCGAATCCTTGGGCAACGCCGGGAGTTTGGTCGGGGAGGAAATGGTCTACGAGTTGACCGCCCTTCTGGACCAATTCGAGAAATCCGATCTGAACAGCGCCGTGGTCGATCTGCGCAACTCCCCCTACTTCGGCACGAGCATGCTCCAGGTGATGACCGCGATCTGGAAGCGGGTTCGCGCCCGGGGCGGGAAGATGGCCGTGTGCGGCTTGTCGGACACCGGTCTGGAGATCCTCCAGGTAACGCGGTTCGACACCCTCTGGCCCATCTGCACCTCGCAAGAGGAAGCCCTCAAAGCAGTGGCCCAGCCATGAGCGACGCGACCCCGCCGGGCAAACCGATCGACCAGGACCGCACCTTCTCCATCGAAGTGGCCGAACGGGTCAAGCGGCTGCCGCCCTACCTGTTCGCGCGGATCAACAAGCTGATGTACGAGAAGCGCCGGGCGGGCGACGACGTGATCGACCTGGGAATGGGCAACCCCTCCGATCCCCCCCACGACTTGGTCGTCGACAAGCTGGCCGAAGCCGCCCGGGATCCCAAGAACCACGGATACAGTGAATCCTTGGGTTTGATGAACCTGCGCCGCGAAATGGCCGGCAAGTACTTCAAGCAACACGGCGTCCGCCTCGACCCGGAGCGCGAAGTGGTCGTCTGCCTGGGCTCCAAGGAGGGGTTCAGCCACATGTGCCTGGCCCTGATGGGCCCGGGCGACACGGCGATCGTGCCTGCGCCGTCGTATCCGGCCCACCTGTTCGCCGTGGCATTGGCGGCCGGGAACCAGATCCTGCTGGAAGTGGCCGACAGTGAGAAGTTCCTCGCCAACGTCGCCTACACCTGCCAGCACCTCTACCCCCGGCCGAAGCTGGTGATCGTCAACTTCCCGCACAATCCCACGACGGCTACGGTGGAGCCCGACTTCTACGTCGAGTTGGCCAGGCTGGCCAAGCGATACGAGTTCATGGTCATCAGCGATCTGGCCTACGCCGACGTCTCGTTCGACGGCTACAAGGCCCCCAGCTTCCTGGCCGCCCCCGGCGCGATCGACGTCGGCGTCGAGCTCACCACGATGAGCAAGGGCTACAACATGGCCGGGTGGCGCGTCGGCTTCTGTTGTGGCAACGCGGAGATGATCCGGGCGCTAGCGACGATCAAGAGCTACTACGACTACGGCATGTTCCTGCCGATCCAGATCGCCGCGATCGTCGCGCTGCGCCATACGGACGCGGCCGTCGAGGCCCAAGCCAAGGTGTACCAGCGTCGCCGCGACGTCCTCTGCGGCGGGCTCCGGCGACTGGGCTGGCCGATCGAGCCGCCCAAGGCCACGATGTTCCTTTGGGCCAAAATCCCCGATCCCTGGGCCAGCCAAATGACCTCGTTCGACTTCGCCATGAAGCTGCTGGAAGAGGGCGACGTCGTCGTCAGCCCCGGTGCCGCCTTCGGCGCCTCCGGCGAGGGCTACCTCCGCATGGCCCTCGTCGAAAACGAAGAACGCCTCCGCCAAGCCGTCCGCCAGATCGGCCGCTGCCTGGGAGCGAAGGCGGCGGCGAAAGCGTAGACGAAGAAAAGGGGACATCACTGATTGTGGCAAGCTAGGCAAGCGATAATCAGTGATGTCCCCTTTTCCTGGTGGCACGTCCGGGGCCGCGGTATGGTAGAGTAGTCCCTGGCACGTGCTTGGTGGGGGAGTGGTCGCTCTGCGACGTTCAGCCGCCATCGGAAGGACGGCGTTTGGCATTCGAAGAAGGAACCCAGGCCATACGCGGATCGATCTTTCGAGAAGTGCGACGTTTCAACAACCGAGGAGACGACAACATGATCCGAACCGTACCGTTCCTATTGCTGACGACGTTGATCTGCGCGACGGCCTACACGGCGTGCGCCGCCCACAAAGAGGCCGTCAGTCTGGACGAGGCCAAGGCCGACCCCGATTTCGCCATCCAGGGGGAATACCTGGGTGAGGGCACTTTGCCCGACGGGACTGAAGGCAAGATCGGCGCGCAGGTGATCGCGCGAGGTGACGGCAAGTTCGAGGTCTTCGTGCTGGCCGGCGGCCTGCCGGGCGAAGGGTGGAAACGGGGCTGCCCGCGGCTCCGTGCGGAAGGGCAGCGCGAGGGAGACGCCGTCGTGATCCGGGGCGAGAACCTGGAAGGCGTCATCGCCGACGGAAAGCTGAGTCTCGCCGACCGCGAGGGCGGTAAGAAGGCCCAACTGAAGCGGGTCGAGCGAAAGAGCCCGACGCTGGACGCCAAGCCGCCGAAAGGGGCCGTAATCCTGTTCGACGGAAGCGGCGTGGACTACTTCCCCGGGGCCAAGATGAGCCACGAGAAAACCCTCTTCTCCGGCACGCTCTCGAAGGCCGAGTTCAACAGCTATCACCTCCATCTCGAATTCCGCCTGACGTGGATGCCCGAGGCCCTCGGACAAGCACGCTCCAACAGCGGCGTCTACATCCACAACTGCTACGAGATCCAGGTGCTCGACTCGTTCGGGCTCGAAGGTCGCGACAACGAGTGCGGCGGCCTGTACAAGATCAAGGAGCCGGACGTCAACATGTGCTTCCCGCCGATGACGTGGCAGACCTACGACGTGGAGTTCACCGCCCCGAAATTCGACGGCGAAGGCAAGAAGGTTGAAGACTCGCGGATGACCGTCCGCCACAACGGGGTGGTCATCCACGACAACCTGGACGTGCCCCGCTCGAACCCCGGCGGGCAGGACGAGGGGCCGGGGCCGCGCGGCATCCAGTTGCAGGGGCACGGGTGTCACGTGCAGTATCGCAACATCTGGCTCGAGAAGAAGGACTAACGCAAGATGCCCCGAGAAGCCTAACATCTCGGGGGGATTCGAGTTACGGCCGCAAGGCCGGTCGCCGCTCGGTCGCAGCCGAGGAGTGGCCCCAAAAAACCACTGGCTGCCGCCCGTCGGTGAAGTAGAATTGACATGGTTGGACATGGAGTCTCCGCCCGATTGCTTCGCCGTGAAACCGCCAGGTTTCGATTGGGGAGGCGGGCGGAAACTGCCGATACGTGTTGCATAACCCGAACGGTTCAGAATCGAGCCTCCCGTTAGTTATTCCGACGGAGGTGCCAACCCTTTGGCGTGAGCCGGGGCCGGATACGGCAGGTGCGCAAGCACGCCGGGCCCTCGCTCTTCTCGCAGCGACGCATCCGGTCGCAATCGCGGGAGGTTTGATTCTCCGGCCGCCGCGTCCCGGGGCTGGGACAGCGGCGGCCTTTGTTTTCTTGCTGCCGCGCGGGTGGCAATATCGACAGTTCGTTGTCGATGTGGAAGACGTGAGGGTCCTACGCCCGACGGCAGATGTTCTTGGATCCCTATCGCTTCCCGTCGTCCGCTGGCTGATCGTTGTCCGGCTTGGAAGCGATCTTCGGCTCGGCCAGGCGCAGCGTGGCGACGAGCTCTTCGTCGGCCCCCTGGAAACGGCCGAGCATCTGCTTTTCCAGCACGAACGCCAGCACCACGCGGCGTCCTTGCTCGTCGGTCACCAGGTAGTAGATCCACTGCATGGGAAGGTCCGAGGCTTCGCCTTCCGCGACGACCTGAAACACGCGGTAGTCGGCCTCGCTGTGCCGCTGGCTCGACCGGAGCAACTGCTTGAAGCTCTTGTCCAGTGCGCGGACCACGTCTTCCTGAAACCGCTCGAGCGTGAGCTGCGTGGCGTCGGCGGCCTGCGGCAGCAAGGCGACGTTGCACTGGGCCAGCTTGTCGCCCCCATCGATCAGCCGCAGCACGGCCTGGCTGTCCTCCTCGGTGATCACGAACCAGCGGCGATCGTGAGCCAGCCGCCACTTGGCTTCGGGCGGCTCGTAGCTCAACTGGGTCAACTCCGGCGTCGGTTCCAGAGGGAGGTTGGCCAGGGCGGTTTCGCTCAGATGCTCCGACTTCCTGCCCGGGGTGATCTTCATCTGGAGTCGAGCGACCACGTCGAATCCGGTGTCGACGTGCCCCACGGAACGGTTTTCTCGGACCAGAAGCCCGAACCAGGTGATCCGTTTGGCCTTCAGGTCGAACTGGTACTTGCCCTTCATCTCCAGCTTGGTCGACACCCCGTCTTCGGCCCCGGCAACCCGCCCGGACATCTCCAGCCGGGCCTTGCCGTCGGCGACGCCGGTCAGCACGCTCTTCACGTTGCTCTCGGTGATCGCGTCCAGGCCCAACATCGCGGCGATCAGGTCGTCGGGGTGCTTCCAGCGGCCGTTCACCGGCAAGGGCTTGTCGGGCAACAACCGGTCCAACACCAGGGAATTGGCCAACACGTCGATCAGCTCGAGCTCCTCGGAGGTCAGGGTTCCCTCAGGGCTGAACAACGTCACGTCCGGCCCGTCGACCTCCACCCCGATCAACCGACGTTCCTCGCGGAGCCTGGGCTGGTAGGTGAACTCCCCCGACTGGACCTTGCCGTCCGCCTGATGATAGTGCCGGACGGCGCGGATCGATCCGCCCGCTCGGGAGGGTATCCGGAGCGATTTCTCGTCGTACACGAACTTCGCAACCACACTCATTTTCTCCCGATTCACCTTGCCCTCTTCGACCATCGTCAGGTCGCCGCCGACTTCCAAGACGGCCTGCACGAGGTCGACCCCCCCTTGGGCCCGGCCCGATCGCAGTGCGTAGGTCGTCCCCCGCGCAGGGGCCGAGATGGCCGCTGCGGCAACGAGGAAAATCGCCAAGACGAGGAAACAAGAAGCCGTGATGAGTCGGCGCATGGTTGTTGGCCGGGTATTGGGGTTCCGCTGGAAAACGACCGCAAGTGGCAGTCGCTAGATCGACTGGTGCCGACGGAGAAATTCAGGCGAAACCCAGGTGTCCTGGCAGTTGTGAGGCCCCGATGGAAATATGGGCAATATGCGCAGCCCAGAGAAAGCTGCCTGGGCGAAAAAGTACCCCGCTGCCAAAATTTTCCGCAACCGATAGTCGCGTTGGAACATCAATATATGTTGGGCAAGGGATTCCGCGCAGGAAGGGGTGGGAGGACTGCTCCATGGAGAGGTTCGAGATGGATGGAGATGGACACTCGCCTCGAACGGCGGACGGTCCCGGCACGTACACAACTCAGGCAACAAGCCGAAAAAAGGTGACAGGCACCTTTTGCCTGAAAGGCCCTTCGGGTGCTTCGCACAAAAGGTGCCTGTCACCTTTTTTCTCCGCCGAGCGAACTTCGCGTCGACCAAAGGGCACTCTAGAACGTACAAGCGTTCGGCAGAAGAGCCGTTGAGGCTGCCCCGGAAAACTAGCCCCGAAGAGGGGTGTTAGCATACACCTGAAGATGCAATCGCGAAACCAATCCCGACAATTATGCGTATTTTTGTAAGGAGAGCTTGTCAAAATTCGCACGATTGGTGTATACTGCGGACGAGTTGGATTCCGTCTCAGCGGTGGCAGAGCCGGTCAGGCCCACGCCGCCGGATCGTCAGGGGCGAGTGCATCGCGAGCAGTTCAACCGAGATCCGCCATGGGAGAGCATCCCCGATGCACAGCGACTATGTGAATTCCGCAATCCGCGAGCTCCGCGATCAGCAAGTCCGCTTCGCGCCCCGAGAGAAGAAACTCGAGCAGGTGGAGCTCGCGGAGAGGCTGCTGGGCGAGCTGGAGCCCACACGTACCTATACGTACGAGTACTTGTGCTACCGCATCACGAAGTACCGGCCCAAGTCGCATCCCGACGTGAGGATGGACGGGCAGCAGGCCAGCCACGACTTGCGGCTTTTCGTGGAGGACTTGTCCGACTCGGCCAATGTGCCGGCCGAGGCGGCCGGCGAGCCGGTGCTCACGGTCGACGAGCTGAGCCGCGAGTTCCAGGTGTCGACGAAGACCATCTCCCGGTGGCGGCGTCGGGGGTTGGTGAGTCGGCGGTTCGTATTCGACGGCCGCAAGCGGGGGGGTTTCTTGCAGAGCTCGGTGGATCGGTTTGTCGAGCGGAACCGCGACCGGGTCCGCCGCGGTGCGCG
>CAZDHR010000153.1:0-14417 GCA_964505295.1 uncultured Planctomycetaceae bacterium | reverse complement strand
CCAACTACCTTCAGAAAGACAACACAAGCCGACGCAAATAGGTGACTTCTGTCGGCGGTGTCTAAATAGGCAAGACGCAGACTTTAGGCAAAGACGTTTGCCTTGTCAGATCGTCTACAATTCACCCAGATTCCGGCAGCATGGGTCGCTTTCGCGAAGACGACAGTGCCATTCCGCCAGGCATTTGAGTTGTCTCGATGCGGTCTTGTCGACGTCCCACAACGTCCGTCCGTGGTCGTGCGCCGGCGTCACGGGGTGCTGGTCGATGAACCGAGCCGCTTTGTCCGCGAATCCCGCGTGTTCGGGGGCCGGCAAGCCGTCGTTTTGTTGCCAAAGCTCGCTCACCAGCCCCGGCAACTCAAACTCCGCCTTCGTCAACATCACAACCACGTCGCTGAGGTCAACCGGAGCGGGGCCTTGCTCAGCCGCGCCAACGAACGAGCTGCTGAGAACCACGAACAGCGGAACGAGGAAACAAGCACTTACACGTTTCACTGTTTCTTGCCCATAAAGCGGTGGCTGCTGGCTCCAGCACGGCAGAAGAACAAGGGCGGCGCGTCGCATGGCGTTCACGTTGCTTCTCCTTCATGGTCGCTGGGAACTGGATGTGGGGCCGAGACTCTCGTCATAGGCAAGGATTTCCGCTGGCGGTAGGATTCGAAGAGACCGCCCGTCTAACCTCCAGGTCCTTCTGCCTGGTTCGGAAGGCGCCGCAATCGGGACGTAGGCATCTACCGCATCGCAGTCCAATCACTGTAGCAGTGCAAACTCTCGCACGACAACTCTTTGGCCGTCTTCTTTTTCCGCCTCAAGCTCGATCGTTCCCTCGGAAGAGGGCCGGATTTGTTTGATGAACAGCCCGTCTGACGCAACGGGCACGTCTCGGCCGTTGATACGGATCTTCGTTCCCGGTTCGGCCCAACCGTGAACGTCAACGGCACAGTCGGCGGCCAGCGTCGAGTGTTCGAGCGGATTGGTCTGGAGGAGGACGCGTGGCGACCCATCCAGGTCAAGAGTCTCCTGGATCGCCTGTCGCTTGGCCGCGTAGAGCAGCGACGGATCCCTCGTGAAGTCACCGTACGACTTGACCACGCGGGTCGCGATCTCCAGAGGCCGGCGTGAGGGTTGGATCAGATCGGCGATGCGCGGGCTGAGCGTCGACCGAATCTGGGAAATCTTGTTCTCCAGCAGCCACAGGCACTCGTAGTCCTGTAGCCCGCCGCGCATCTGCTCCCACCGCAACGAGTTGAGCAAACCGTCCTTCTTCGGATAGACGTGCCAGCCGTCGCCGCGGTGTTTTCCCGGCGCGGTGAAGGGGTCGTCGGTCCAAGCGTTGAATCCCCAGTGCAAGTAGCCCTTGAGTCCGTATCGGTAGTTCACCCAGTGCATCACGCGCGCGTCGAGCAATGGGACGTCCACAGTTTTGTTCGGCAACGAACCCTTCTGAAAGATGCCCACCGTGTAGAACCACAGTTCGCTGCCCTGGCGCTGGGCGTCTTCGTACGCGCTTTGCCAGGTTGCCAGGTGATCGAGCTTGGGGACCCAGATCTCCAGCCGATCCAAGCAGTGGGGTGTCTCGATGGCGTCCAGTCGTCGCAGTTCGGGAGCGCAGCGGTGGACGAAATCGGAAGCCTCTCGCCAGGCCATGATGTTATGGTTGGAGGGTTCGTCGCAGATGTGAAACACCGTCTTCTCCAGCCACTGCTTCTCGCGCAAGTGCTCGACCAAGGCCGGGAGAAAACGCGGTAAGAAATCTCTGCCCGGCAGCGTCTTGGTCTCGCCCGTCGACTCGTCCTTCACGCCGAAATCGCGCAGCACGATCTCGTCGCTCGACCAGCCACCCTCGCCGAAGCGGGCGACGAACCCGGTCTCGAGCAGGTCCATACGGCCCGTGTTCCAAAACACCTCTGCCCAGCGATCGAAGCGCGAGAAGTCGAATTGCAGTTTCCCATCGGCTGTGCGCACGCGATCGACCAGATCCAGGCTCACGCGGAAGACGTTCTGCCGGTGGTCGGCCATGTTGTTGGCATAGACCTCGAGGATCTCGAAGAACCGTTCCGAGTCCGGCGAATCGACCGCGTGATGCTGCTTGAATCGGCTCGTGGAGAACCACTCGGTGACCATCAGATGGCGCTGGTCGGGAAGCGTCAGCGGATAGACGGTCAGGAGCAACGGCAGGGAGAGACTCACGTCACTGCAAGTCGCCGTGACGCGGGCTCGATACTCGCCGGGCTCCGCAGTGGAAGGAACTCTGATGGTCAAGTAAACGGCCTTGCATGCCCCTTGTGGCAAAGAGCACTGGCGAGCTTCGCCCAGGTAGTCCGGAAACCGAGCCGGAGCCGATCGGATCAGATCGCTCTCGATCAGTTTTGGGGTGTTCTGCTCGACAAAAATGCTCTCGACAAAACTCCAATCGATGTCTTCGGCGGGAATCGCGGCGGAATTTGTGGTGTTTTTAAGTGGGCTGATGGCAACGGTCAGATTCTCCAAGTCGCCGCGCGCTTTGATGACACACTGCGCCGAAACAACTTCGTTGCGAATCCCGAACACACGGATTTCGTCCGGCCGCTTGTCAGAGAGCCCGTATCCATCTTCAAAAACCCGGACCGCATCGCTTGCCCCGAAGAGCTCGAAGGACGGCGACTCGGCGCCGCTCGCGCCGTTGTCGACGAAGGACCCCAGCACGCAAACGACGACCGACCATTGGAAACAAGTTCGCTGAGCAACCATGTTGACTCCTCTCTTGTCGAGTTCGACGCAATTATTGCAGTTTCAGAATCCACGCGATCATCTTGGCCCCTTTTGTTGTGGTCCTAACGGGAGCGCGAGGCCAAGGCAGCAACCCAACGCGACCGTCGCCAACGCCGCCGCGCCGCCGAACGCGCCCGCGGCAACCGCCCGTGACTTCCCCCGTGTCCCCTCCCTCGGCAACCTCAAGATCGTCGACCTGCCTGGCCCGCGCGCTTACCGTGCAACGTCAATACAGTACTACGTCCGCTTCCGGAACCCAGCCTTCCTCCCCACCTGGAAGGCGAGCGAGCAGCCACTCGCCCCGGCGCTCGACCAGGCGGAACTCGGTCCCTTCCGACAAGGGTTCGGTAAACGCGGGCTCGTAGGAGGCGGCATCGCCCTTCCGGGCAATCACTTCGGCCTGGACGACGACGCCGTGCGTGATCGCTTCGTAGCGATACCAGTCGTAGCCGGCCGAAGACGCCAGAAGAAGGGTGATCGCCACGCCGACCATGGCCAGCCGGGCAGACAGCCGCGGGCGCCAGAACAAGGCGACCGTACCGAGCGCGAACGTCGCCAAAGCTGTCGCGAAGGTCACGCGGAACTTCTCCGGGTAGCTCAGCCATTCTTGCCAGAACAGGAGATACTCGATTACGGGCCGGCGTTTGCCCGGGCGGCCGTCCGCCCCCAGGGCGAAATGCAGATTGGCTTCCAGGTAGGGGTCGCGGGGACGGTAGCGCTCGGCCTGGCGGTAGACGGCAATCGCCAGGCCTCGCTCGCCGGCTTGCATATACGCGTTTCCTTGGTTGTAAAGCACCGCCCCGGAGATCACGCCGCGATCGAGGATGGACTGGTAGAGCCCGGCTGCACGTAGGAAATCGTCGGGAGCCTGGGCTTCGTCGAACGTCTTCTGGGCATTCTGGAAGGTGCGGGAGACCTCCCGATCGACGCCCGGGGCACAGCCTCCGAGAAGCGCAGCGAAGACCAAAGCGCGCAGGGGGCGTGCCACGTACGACGGCAACGTCGTCTTAGCGCGTTTCGCGCAGCTCGCGTGTCTCGGCATGTCGGAATGGTGCATCAGCGAAACCGTTTCTTGGCCTTCAGCGATCGGATCAGGTCGTCGAGCACTACCGCGGCCTGTTGTTCGAGTTCGTCCATCTGACCGGAGACGCCGTAGCGGGCGGCGTCGCACGTTTCCAACAGCTTGCCCGCGCGGCTTACGAGCTCGTCCTCCGCTCCCAGGCTCTGCAATTGGGCGGAGACATCCTTGGGGGTCAATCCAGCCTCGGGTAAGTCGGCGACGTCGGCCACCAACCCCACGAGTGAGCCTTGGAGCAAGTCGGCTCCTTGGCGGACTCTGCCTGCGCTGAGCGCGGCCAACGCCCGTTGCAAACGTCCCCGTGCCTTGGCGACGGCCCCGCGACGGCGGAGCAGCGCCTTGTCGGCGGAAAGCCGCTGGACTTGCACGGTGACCACCGCCACCGCCACGTAGAGCCCCGCCAGACCAGCCATCGCGAGAAGCCATCGCGAGGCGTGGACCGATTCATCGCGAACGGCCTGGGCATCGGTGACGTTGGCGAATATGCCCTCGCGTCGCGTCTCCAGTTCATGTTTTCGGGCCGGACCGCCGGGCGTAGCCACAATCTGGTCGTCGGAAAGCCGCTCCGCCTGGGCCACGTCCATGGGGACTGGGGCGGTGCGCAGTGTCACGTATCGCTCTGTCTCCACGTCGAAGTAACTCACCGGCACGGCGGGGAACGACTTGACCTCCGCGGAAAGCGGCCGCAGGCCGTAGGTGAAGCGGCACGAATCCGCCTTCGTCTCCTGCGTGGCTTCGTAGATCCTGAAGCGGCCGGCGATTTCCGGCAGCCGGGCCAGATCGGGGGCGACGGCGTTTTCCAGCGTGCCCCGGCCGCGAAGGGTGAGCGTGAGCGTCATGGGATCGCCAACCTTGGCCTGGGTGGGAGCCAACGAGGCCGACAGCTTGAAGCGGCCTACCGCGCCGACGTACGTATCGGGCCGGCCCGCCTCCGGCACTTCCTTGACGAGCACCTCCGCCGGCTTGGCCATCGCGTAGATCTCCTCCGCCGACACTCGCCCCTCCTCGTCGGCCGTCGTCACAAACACGCCTTCCAGCGTGACGGGCCCCAACGCAAGCCGGCCGACTTGCCGGGGCGTGAACTCACGCACAAAGTCGTACTGCCAGTAGGTCGCGTCGTTACCGTCTTTGTCCTTGCGCGTCACCTTCCGGGCCTCGGGCAGGAACGTGACCGGCTCAGGGTCGTCGAACAGGGAGAAAAGCGAGGAACCCCGGGTTGCCAGCCCATTGATGCTGAAGCCGGCTCCGCGTCGGTCGAGAAGGGGGCTGGCCCAAGTGCTCAAATCGGCGGAGGGCTCCAGCCCATCGGGTAGGTTCTCGTCGTCGAGCCACGGCACGCGGAGCGCCGGCGGACCGCGGCGCAGCTCCCGCTGCACCGAAACGGGGCTGCGGTCGGCGTATGGCTCGGGCAGCTCCTTGACGACGACCGACAACGTGACCTCAAACGGTTGCATCGGATACACCGACTGCCGATCGACCGCGATCGCCACCAACGCGACGTCCTGCTGGTCGGCCGGGCGCACCCGCAAGGTCTGCTCGGGCCCTTTGAGCACAGTACCGTCCACCGCGACGACGGGCGAGGGAATGCGCAGGTCGCCGCGCTTTCGGGGCGTCAGCCGGTAGCGATACTCGCGACCGCGACGGACGACCTGCGTCATCTGGCCATTGATGATGGTAACTTGAGTCGAGTCGAGCGACCGCTCACCCAGCGACGTGATCTCGAAGTCGTCGAACCCTTCGAGCTTGGGTGGGGAAGGCTTCTCGACGTGATTCAACGTGACCGTGTAAAGAACCGACTGGCCCTCGCAGATCTGCTTGACGGGCTGGCCACGGAGGGTAGTCACCTCAACGAGGACCTCCGGCTGCTCGGCGGCCAGCAGTGCGACGGGCGCGCCCAGGAGCACGACGGCCAATGCGAAGTTCCCCTTCATCGTCACCAATCCTTCTCCACCGCGCCGGGTCGATGGATACGTTTCTGGAGCGCTCTGTCCAGCTCGTGTCGCTGGCGCTGACGCTCGCGGACTTTGCGCAGGATGGTTTCTGCTTGGCGCTTGGAGACGTCCTGCGGCGGGCGCTTGTCTTGCCTCGGCTCCTGGCCCGACTGCTGCTGGTCCTGTTTCTGGTTGCCCTGCTGATCCTGGTCCTGGTTTCCTTGTTGTTGCTGCTGGTTCTGCTTGGGCAGTAGGTCGGCGACTTCTCGCAGCAGCTTGAGGGCCTCCTGTTGTTTGGGAAGGGCCTGGGTAAAATTCCTCTCGGCCAGTTGCTCGGCAGCCTCGCGGGCCAGGTCGCGGACCTGGGGCCCCAGCTCAACGGCCTTCTCCATCGACTGATTCAGGCCTTCTAGCTGCTGCTTCATCGCCTCGGCGTCCGACTTCGTCTGAGCGTCAGAATCGGCAAGTTCGGAACCGTCCGGTGGCGGAGCTACCATGGCCGACGAATCGAGGTTCTCCAGGCCCTTCAGTCCCTGCTCCGCTTTGAGCGCGAGCACGTCGACCCAGTCGGCCACAAACCGCTGGTTCCAAGCCAACTCGTCGAAATCGAACTGCTCGCTTGCGTCGGGGTCCTCGGCAGCCGGGGCCACCTGATCGACGATTCCTTGCTCCGTGGCGATCGCACGCTGAACGAGATCGGCAAACGGCACGACGGTCTGGTAGATCCGGTCGAGCCGATCGACGGCCTCGGTCTGCAGACCGGCTGCGTCGCCGGGCGAGCCGTCTTGAAGCTCGTTGGCCGCTCGGACCATTGCATCTCGCGCTTCGTCGGCCAGGTTGGTGAGCGATTCCACGGCCTTTTCCGCGGCCTCGGGCGATAAGGTCGTGTCGGGCGCGGAGCCGGTCGCTGTCTGGGATGATTGCATCTGCTCCTTGGCGGAACCGAGCTCGGCCGCGATCTTCTCCTTCAGGGGCTCGATCTCTTCAGACAGCGTCCGTTGCGACGATTCCGTGGTCGCCAGCGACTGGCGTCGAAGGGGGGAGTCGGGCTGGCCGGCGAGCGATTTCGTGCCGGACCGTAACGCCCGTTGCTGGGCCTCGATCATGAGGAGGAACTCCAGCAGGCGTTTCTCCTCCCGCTCCTTCTGCCGGTCACGCTGGCGCCACAGCTCCTCAACGTGCTTGATCCAGAGCCGGATCAGCTCGAGGTTATGCCGGGCATCGGCGTGGCCTTCGTCCAGGTCGAGGCAGTCGCGGTAGTGCCTGACCGCGTCGGTCAACAAGGCGAGTCCCTGCGCACGGACCTCGGGCGACGCCTCCTGCGGCTTCTCGCCGAATAGAGCCCGGGCCTTCTCCGCGGCCATCACGCCCAGATTGTAACGGCTGCGCACGGCGAGCTTGCGGTCGCGCGTCATGGCCGCCCGCTCGAACAGTTCCAACGCCTTGTCGGCCTCGCCTTGGGCGGCGTAGGCGCACGCGCGGTCGAAGGCAATCCACGGGTCATCGGGTCGGGACACGTCTGCCTCGGCGAACGCCTTCGCCGCCTGATCGTAGTCCTCGGCCCGAAAGTGGGAGATGCCCTGGCGGACCTTCTCCGCGGCCTGCCGGGTGGCGGCTGGCAAAGGGGCCGGCAAGGTGAAGAGGATCACAAGGGTAATCGCTGTTCGCGTCACGGGCCTTCCTCCGTGCCCATCTTTCGCGTGGTCGGCTCGCGATACGTCGGGATGGCCATATCAATCAGCAACAGCGCCACGCCAAGGCATACGAACAACTGGAACTGCTCTCGAAACCGCTTACGCTTCTCCTCCTGGATTCGGCCCCGGGCGAGGGCGGCCAGGTGATCCTCGTAGATTTGTCCCAGGTCGTAGGCCCGGGTGCCCGCGGCGACGTACGCGCCGCGGGTGGTCAGAGCGATTTGCTTCAACAGGCGCTCGTCGACCTTGGACCACACCTCCTGGCCTTCGTGCTGCAGGTAGCGCAACCCCCCCGCGTTGTCGCGGATGGGGATACGGGCGCCCTCGGTGGCCGCGCCGAGTCCGACCGTGAAGATCTTCACGTCCCGCTCGGCCGCTCGTTCGGCGGCTTCCTCGGCGTACGACTCGTGGTCTTCTCCATCCGTGATGAGGACGACGACCTGATCGCGGTCGCGGCGCTCGGGCATGGCCACGAGGCACTCGCGAATGGCATCGCCGATGAGCGTCCCACCGCGGGGGGCGCTCCGAGTATCCACTTCGTCGAGCACCATGCGGAAAAAGCCCTGGTCCGTCGTCAGGGGCACCTTCAGCGCCGGCTTGCCCGCAAACACAATCAGGCCCACGCGGTCGCCCGCCAGGCGCGAGAGCAGGTCGCGCACGTCCGACTTCGCCCGTTCGAGTCGGTTGGGGGCGACGTCCTCGGCTGTCATCGAGCGGGAAACATCCAGCAGCACGAACAGATCGAGGCCCCGCTGACGCACCTTCTCGAAATAGACGCCGAACCGGGGCCTCGCGCCGGCCACGACCAGGCAAGCGAGCCCCAAAACCACCAGCGCCCCTTTGAGCCATGGCCGGGCGCTTCGCAGCCGCGGCATCAAGCGATCGACCATCGCCGAATCGGCGAATTGCCGGGCCGCCGCCAGCCGTTTACGATGCGCATAGACCAACACGGCAACGACGAGCGGCAGGAGCCACAGGCCGTAGAGTACGTTTGGATTTCCCCACCTGGCCAAATTCATGTCGTGGGTCGAAACTTCTCTTCAAGGCAAGGAGCGGAACCGGGTGCAGGCCAACAGGATCTCCAGTAGGATCAACCCCAGGCCGGGAAACATGGCGTATTGATACAGCTCGCGGTATTCCGTGTAAAGACGACCCTCGGAGAGGGTCTTCTCCAGCTTGTCGATTTCTGCGTAGACGTTTTCCAGGGCACTCGTGTCCCGGGCGTTGAAGTAGCGTCCGCCGGTCGTCTCGGCGAGCATTTTGAGCGTTGCCTCGTCCAGCCTCACCGGTTGGCGACGGAACACAGGGCGGCCGAACGGATCTTCGTCGGGGAAGGGGGCCCAACCGGTCGAGCCGATCCCGATCGTGTACGTCTTGATACCGAAGGCCTTCGCCGTCTGGGCCGCTTCCGGTGGGTCGACGGCGCCGGCGGTCTGCTCACCGTCGGAAAGCAGGATGATCACCTTGCTCTGGGCACGGACGTCCTTGAGCCGGTCGACTGCCAGGGCCACCGCGTCGCCGATGGCCGTCTTCATTTCCTCTTCCAAGAGCCGGGCGTTGATGACCCGTCTGCGGGAATCGTAGATCGGCTTCGGAATCTCGACGCTCTCGAGCACTTGCAGTAGCGCCCCGTGGTCGAGCGTGAGCGGGCACTTGCTGTCGGCGTAGCCGCCGAAGGCGATCAGCCCAATCAGGTCGTCGGGGCGACCCGGCAGCTTGCCGCGGCCGGCCACGAAGTCGCGGAAGACTCGCTTGACCGCGTCCAGGCGGTCGACCGGCTCACCGTCCGCCTGGAAGTCCATCGCCTGCATCGAGCCGGAGCGGTCGATGCACATCTGGATGGCGATTCCTTCGGTGCGAACTCGAAACTCTTCGCGTCCGTGTTGCGGCCGGGCGAGCGCCGCGACCACCAGGGCCAGGCCCACAAGCCGCATCCACGGCAACAGCCGCTTGCACCTGAGAGCCAGCGTAGCAGGCAAGAGGCGGAGCAGACTGACGTCGGAATAGAGCACGGCCGCGCGTCGCTGCCGGCGGATCGCCCAAACCGCCAACAGTACGAGCGGCACGACAAGCAACAGCCACAGCGGGTTCTGGAAGCGGAAGCCCGTCATGCTGCCGCCTCCCCTTCGTCCAGGCCGACAAACGCCTTCGCCCGGCGGAAGCTCTCCTCGACGTCCCCGGTGCGTGGCTGATGGGCGGCGAACTTCACCAGGTCGGCCGATTGGAGGAAATGGCGAAGCCGGTAACGCTCGTCGGCTGAGAACGTGTCCCGGCGGCCGATCTCCCGCAGGAACTCCTCGGTGGTCTGCTCCGGGGCAAGAATGCCGGTGGTCCGCTCGATGTAGCGGCGCACCGCGCCGGTCAGCTCGACGTAGAACCGTTTCACGTCCTGCTCGGCCCACCCTTGCTCCAGGATCGCCTCCAATTCGAGGTAGGCCATTTCGCGGGGCGAGAGTGGCGCAACGTTCTCGACGGCGCGGCGACGCCTCAGCCATCGCCATGCGACCCGCGCCGCGACAGCAACCGTCGTCAGCACAACGCCCACGAGCCACCAGACTTCCGCTCCGCGAGAACGGGGTAATTCAACCGGGCCGGCCGCGGGACGAAGGTCGGCAAGCGACGGCATGTCGCCCTCCACCACCGAGGCCACCTCGATCGTGAGTCCCTCGGTTTCGAGCTTGTGTTCCTGACCGTCGCCGTCGGGGCGCGTGTCGGTGAACGTGACGCTGATCGGCCAGACCGCCAAATCGCCGGACCGCGCAGGCTCCAACGTATAAATCCGACGGATGATCTCGCGGCGCCCGCGGACCTCGGGCAGGGGCTCGCGGAAATCGCGGATAAGGAAATCGCCCAGCGACTCGCCGAAGGGCGGCTCTTGGATGGTCACGCCCTTCTGGTAGTCGATCGTTAGGGTGAGCGTGGGCTCGTCGGAGAGCCGGGCCCTGGCCGGCTCGACCTCCACGGTCACCCGCACCGGTCCGCGCTCGACCTGCGATCGAGCGACGCGGGTCTCTTGCTCTTCGCCAGATTCCGCGGGCTTCTCAACCTCATTCGCACAGCCTATGAGCAGTGAGACCGCTGCCGCTCTCAGGGTCAGCCGAAGAAGTCGGCCCATCCTGCACGGCCTACTCGACCCAACGCGCTTCTCCCGCCGATCGGGGATCACGATGCTCCTTCTCCATTCGCCTTGGCCGTCGGGGGCTCTTCTTTCGACCCCTCGTCTCTCGCAGGCGAGTCTACGTCTTCGGGCTCCTTTTTCGGCGTTTCCGCCGACTCCTTGTCGTGCTCCGCCCGTTCCTCGTCCTGCTCGCCCAAGGCCATAATCCGGACGTCGTAGCGCTCCATCAGGTCGTGGAAGAGCGCTTGCGTCAATTCCTGTCGCTTCTCTCTCGTGTAGTCGGCCTCCACCCTGGCAGCGATCTCCGAGAGCGGCGGCGTGCGGGCCTCGGCCTTTTTCTCCACGAGCACCAGGTGTTTCTGGTCGCCGTGCGTCACCGGCTTCGGTAGCCACTGGCCTTCGGCCAGCCTGAACAGCGGCTCGACGTCGCCCAGGAGCGGATCGGGGCGGCCGCGGACGATCGTGCGAGGCTGCGGCTGGCCACCGCCCGAGTCTTGCGACGTCCGCTCAGAAGCGAGCTTGCGGAAGTCGTCGGCCGACTGGACCCCCGCCAGCAATTCCGTCGGGTCGTCGTCTGCTACCAGGGTGATGAGCCGGACCTGGGCCGACTCCGGCTCCCGGTAGCGTTTCTGGTTCGCCTGGTAGTACGACTGGACGTCAACTTCGGTTGCTCGGATTCTCTTCAACTCGCCGGCGAGAAAACGGTTGGCCAGTAGAGACTGCTCCAGAAGCTGGCGAGCTTCGAGAAACTCGTCGTCCCGGTCGAGCTTCAGCTCCCGGGCGCGGCGGCAGAACAGCTCGCTCTGAATGAGTTGCTGGAGCAATTGCCGGCGGGTATCGGGGGTGGAGAACTGCCGAAGCATGGCCCGCCGGGTCGCCTGGTCGCCGGAGGTGCCTTGCGCGGCGAAGACTTGGTCGACCTGGCGCTCGACCATCCGGTCGAGGTCGGCTTCGGTAAGCGGCTCGCCGTCAAGCGTGGCCAGGACCCTGCCCTGACCTGTGGCTTCCGCGCCGCGCTCGACCTGACGCGACAGCTCCCGACCGACTTCGCCGTAGCGGCCCAAGCGACGGAAGCACTCGACGAGCTTGCGGCCGATCTTGGCCCGCAAATCGCCATTGTCGTCTGCGGCCAATTCGGCCCCAACCAGCGCGGCGGCCGCCATGTCGAACTGTTCAGCCTGCAAGTGGAGCGTGCCGACGCGGTAGAGGATCTCGGCTCGTTCGGGAGTCTGAGGGTCCGCGTCGAGGTAGCCTTGCCACGCCCGAGCCGCCTGGGCGTCGAGGCTCCGCTCTTCGAGTTCCAGCGCGGCCTGCTTCAAATCGGCGAGATGGCCGGGAGCCAGCGCGGCTGCCGTTGACCGATTTGAGGCGTCCGGTCGCAGCCAGAGCGCCGCCACGCAACACAGGATCACCACCTGCAATGCGAGCAGGGCCCGAAGCAAGGGCTTGGAAGTCGCGTCCGGCCGGCCTCTTAGCTCCCCGGGCGGGTGGCCCAGGGCGAGTTGAGGGGGTTCTGACTCGGGCATCACGGTCCTCCGGCGAAGCCGCAAGCGGCGGCAGGCACTGGGTCAGCGGAACCGTCTCTCCCGCATGCGGAAGAAACGGCGCAAGCTGGTCAAGTAGTCCTCGTCGGTACGAATCGGCAACTCGTCCACTCCGACCTTCCTCAGCTCATCGGAGAGCTGGCGCGATCGTTCGGCGGTGCGCGTGGCGAAAAGCGAGCGGACCCGGGGGTGTCGCGTGTCGAGCTCCACGATCCGGCCGGTCTCGGCGTCGACCAACGAAAGGAACCCGACGTCGGGCAGCACGTGCTCACGCGGGTCGGCCACCGTGATGGCCACCAGGTCGTGGCGCTTGTTACAGACGGCCATCGCCTGCCGCGCCGGTGGGGCCAGGAAATCGCTGATCAGGAAGGCCACGGCCCGCCGTTTCACCACGCGGCTCAGAAACTCCAGGGCGGCCGCCAGGTTCGTCTCCCGCGGCACGGGGTCGGCGGAGACCAACCGGCGGATCAGCCGCAGCACGTTCGCCTTGCCCTTACGGGGAGGGAAGTAGTCGACCACGTCGTCGCAGAAAGTCAGCAAGCCCACCTTGTCGTTGTTCTTCAACGCCGAGAACATCAGAAGCGCCGCCACCTCGACGACCAGGTCGAGCTTCGACCGACCCGCCGATCCGAACGCGCCCGAGGCCGACACGTCAACCAGAAACACCACCGTCAGCTCCCGCTCCTCGCAAAACCGCTTGATGAACGGGCTTCCGCACCGGGCGGTGACGTTCCAGTCGATGGTACGCACATCGTCACCCGCCTGGTACTCGCGGACCTCGTCGAACTCCATCCCACGGCCGCGAAACACGCTCTTGTACTGGCCGGCGAACAAGTCGTTCACCGTCCGGTTGGCCACGATCTGGATCCGCTGCACTTTCTTCAGGATCTCGGCAACGTCTTGTTCCGCCATGGCGCCCTCACGGAACCGGCACCGAGGTGAGAATCGTCTCGATCACGTCTTCCGGAGTCCGCTCCTCGGCCTCGGCCTCGTAGGTGAGGATGATCCGGTGCCGCAAGACGTCGTAGGCGATGTCTTTGACGTCCTGCGGAGTCACGTAACCCCGCCCGGCGAGAAACGCGATCGCCTGGGCGCCCAACCCCAAGTAGATCGACGCCCGCGGCGAGGCCCCGTAATCTATCAGTGGGGCCAGTTCCTTACGCCCGAAAGGTTCAGGGTCGCGCGTGCATTGGACCACGTCGAGGATGTAGTTCTTTACCTGGTCATCGATGTAGATCATCCGGACGACCTCTTGCATCCGGGCAACGTCTTCCGGCGTGAGCACCGGCTGGATGGGTCGGGCGGTGCCGTCCAGGGCCAGGTCGAGCACCTGCCGCTCCTCGTCACGCTCGGGATAGGTGATCTTCACCTTGAGCATGAACCGATCGACCTGGGCCTCGGGAAGCGGATACGTTCCTTCCTGCTCGATCGGGTTCTGCGTGGCCATCACGAGAAAGAGGCCTGAGAGCGGATGGGTCTCGTCGCCGATGGTAACCTGCCGCTCCTGCATCGCCTCCAGAAGCGCCGACTGCACCTTAGACGGGGCCCGGTTGATCTCGTCGGCCAGAATGAAATGGGCGAAGATCGGCCCCTTGCGGGTCTTGAAGTTCCCCTCAGTGGGCACGTAGATCATCGTGCCGATCAAGTCGGCCGGGAGCAGGTCGGGCGTGAACTGGATCCGCTGAAACTGGGTGGAAAGCGTCTGGGCCAGCGACTTGATCGCCGTGGTTTTCGCCAGGCCCGGCACTCCCTCCAAGAGGATATGACCGTCGGTGAGCAGCCCGACCAGCAGCCGGGAGATCATCTCGTCCTGCCCCACGACGGCCTTTCCCAACTCGGTCCGTAGCCGCCGAAGCAGATCCGACTCCTCTGCCACACGTTCCTTGATCTGGTGAACGTCAACCTGCATGGAATCTTCTCCCTGAAGACCCTCGTTGAGTGGGGTGGCATTCGCCTCTGCGGTGGAGTGTTGCGCCGACGGGGCGTCCGCGAGGGGGCCGTCAACGTCTGGCCGGGGCGGGAAACGACCGAACCAGTCGCTCCCAGATCGTCAAAGTGCTCGACAATCTCATTATTTCCGGCGAGCAGAAGCCATGTCAAGCGGCGTGGGCCGCGCCTGGCAGGCCGCCTCGGATGGTTGGCCGTCCTCCTTGTCGCCGTCGTCCCGACCCTTCGCCTCCGGCGGCCCCGGCAGCGACGCGATGGCCGCCGTCTGGTCATTGAGTCCGATGTGTGTAGATGCCTACTTCGACGGTCTTAGATTTGCCTCTGGCATATGTTCAAGGGCGCCAGACGGTTACG
>CAZDHR010000152.1:0-14507 GCA_964505295.1 uncultured Planctomycetaceae bacterium | reverse complement strand
AAGCCGGCGGAGGAGGTCGAAGTCCGTTTGGAGCCCGAGGAAGAGTCGAAGCTCGACGGCATTCTCGACAGGTATGAGGACGGCAGCTCGGCCCTCGTTCCGATCTTGCAGGACGTGCAGACCACGTTCGACTACCTGCCCGAAAACGCCTTGCAATACCTGGCTCAGAGGTTGACCATTCCCTTGGCTCAAATCTACCGGCTGGCCAGCTTCTACGACGCCTTCAGTCTGACGCCGCGGGGTAAGCACGTGATTCGCGTGTGCATGGGCACGGCGTGCTACGTCAAAGGGGGAAACCGGATCCTCGAGGCGTTTCAGAAGGAGTTAGGGATTGGCCCTGACGAGATAACCCCTGACGGGCAGTTCAGCCTGGAAACGGTCAACTGTCTCGGGTGCTGCGGCCAGTCTCCCGTGGTCACGGTGGACGAGGAGATCTTCGGCTATTTTCAGCAGACGAAAGTGCCCAAGCTCATCCAAACGTACGCCTGAGGAGGGAGGATCGCTCAGATGTCGAAACTGAAACCGGGGGACCTGGAAGCCATCGCCGCGAAGAGCAAGCAGTCGATGCTCTTGCGGGAAGGTACGGCCCGGGCGAAAGTGATCGTTCACATGGGCACGTGCGGCATCGCCGCGGGGGCCCGAAACGTGATGAAAGCGATCATGGAGGAGATGGAAACCAGGGACGTCAAAGACGTGATCGTCACCATCTCCAGTTGCGCCGGCCTTTGTAGCCGTGAACCGATGGTGACCGTGGAACTCGAAGGCCAGCCCGCCGTCAAGTACGTCGACATGACGCCCGAAAAGGCGAGGCGCGTCATCGCCGATCACGTCCTTGGTGGTCAGATCGTTACCGAGTACGCCCTCGCGGCCGGAAGCGAAAGAACTCTTTGAGGAGTCTCGGAATAATGGCATACCGCGTCAACGCGATGATATGCACGTGCACCAACTGCATATCGAATGGCTCCTTGGCAGTGAAGGACGCCCTGGAGGAAGAGATCAAGAGGCTCGGGCTCGAAGAGGACGTGGCCGTCGTTCCCACGGGTGCCGGCGGACTCTGCGTCCGCGGGCCGATTCTCGTCGTCCAGCCCGACGGGATCTTCTACGAGCGGTTGAGCCCGAAAGATGCCCCTCGCCTCGTGGAGGAGCATTTTCTCAAGGGGCGGCCGGTTCAGGATTTGATGCACACTCCTCCGGGCGAGGAGGGCCCGATCCCGGAGCTGCGCTCGATCCCATTCTTCAAGGACCAGAGGCTCGTCGCGCTGCGCAATCGCGGCATGATCGACCCCGACAAGATCGACGAGTACATCGCCCGCGACGGTTATAAGGCGCTGGCAAAGGCCCTTGCGTCGATGACCCCGCAGGAGGTGATCGATGAAGTCAAGGCCTCGGGGCTTCGAGGCCGCGGCGGCGCCGGTTTCTCCACCGGGCGTAAATGGGAGAGCAGGGCGCGAATGGAGGGTGATCTCAAGTACTTGGTCTGCAACGCCGACGAGGGCGACCCGGGCGCGTTCATGGACCGGAGCATTATCGAAGCCGATCCGCACTCCATCATCGAGGGGATGGCGATCGGAGCGTACGCGGTCGGCGCTTCGTACGGCTACGTCTATGTCCGCATGGAATACCCGCTGGCCGTCGAAAGGATGGGCCGGGCGATCGAGCAAGCCCGGGAGTACGGCCTGTTGGGCAAAGACATCTTCGGCTCCGGTTTCGATTTCGACCTGGAGATTTTCAAGGGCGCCGGGGCGTTCGTGTGTGGCGAGACGACCGCGCTGGTGGCCTCGATTGAAGGAAGAGCCCCCGAGCCACGACAACGTCCGCCGCGGACCGCCCTGTGGGGCAAGCCCACCGTGATCAACAACGTGGAAACCTGGGCCAACGTGCCGGCCATCGTCAACTGGGGAGCCAAGTGGTTCGCCGAAATGGGGACGGAGAAGAGCAAAGGCACGAAAGTCTTTTCCGTGGCCGGAAACATCGTCAACGCCGGGCTCGTGGAAGTACCCATGGGCATCACCCTCCGCGAGATCGTGTACGACATCGGCGGCGGCATCCCCAACGGCAAGAAGCTCAAGGCGGTGCAGACGGGCGGGCCCTCCGGCGGTTTCATCCCCGCGAGCCTCCTCGACCTGCCGGTCGACTTCGAGCGCCTACAGGAGGCGGGCGCGATCATGGGCTCCGGCGGGATGATCGTCATCGACGAGGATTCGTGCATCGTCGACGTCGCCAAGTACTTCCTCGAATTCACCAACGACGAATCGTGCGGAAAGTGCACTTCCTGCCGAGAGGGGTCGGAAGCCCTCTATCTGATCCTCGACAGGATCTCCAAAGGGCAAGGGCAAGAGGGTGACATCGAGCTTCTGGTGGAGTTGGGCGAAGCGGTGCGGGACGCCTCGCTTTGCGGCCTCGGGCAATCGTTGCCGAATCCCGTGCTTAGCGCGGTGGCGCATTTCCGCGACGAGTTCGAGGCTCACATCCGGGACAAGGTCTGTCCGGGCGGAGTGTGCAAAGCGCTCTTCCAGTACGAGATCGACGAGGCGAAGTGCACGCGTTGCGGGCTGTGCAAGAAGAGCTGCTCCTACGGCGCCGTTGAGGGGGAACGGAAGTCGGTTCACCGCATCCTCGCCGAGCGGTGTTCGAAGTGCGGGGCATGCTACGAGGTCTGTCCGGCCGAGGCCATCATGAAGGTCCCCGTCGGAAAGAAGGAAGCACTGGCAAGCACCGCATGAGCGAGTTCGACGTAAGCATCGCAACGAGACGCAGATCGCCGTGGTCACCGGCAGTGTACCCGGTGAGCCGCAAGGGGTCTACCGCCGGGCCGAGTCCGGTAAGGCCCGCCACCGGTGGTGGCGAGGCCGGCCAGGGTAAGAGGGCATGAGTATGACGTTGGAGGAGGTGAGGGCGATCCTCGAGGCCGAGGTCGTCGCTGGTTCGGGTTTGGACAAGATCGCCGTGGAGATGGGCTGCGGGGCCGACTTGATGAGCGACGTGTTGGCGTTCACCAAGACCGGCGCGCTCCTGCTGACCGGACTGACCAACGCGCAGGTTGTCCGCACCAGCGACATGGCCGACGTCGTGGCCATTTGTTTTGTGCGAGGAAAGACACCACCGAACGAGACCGTCGAGCTGGCCCGGAGACAGGACTTGCCGCTGCTATCGACGCAGCTTCCGATGTTTGAGGCCTGCGGCCGCCTGTATCGTGAAGGATTGAAGGGATGTTCTGAGTACGGCGGGTAGACTCAGGAGGGATATCCCGGTGAGCTCGGGCAAAAAGGTCACCAAGACGCAGGAGATGGTGTATGAAATGAAGGTCCGCGACGTGATGATCCGGGACGTCATCACGGTCGGCCCCGAAGATCGGATGAGCAAGCTGAGGGGCATCCTGCATCGGAATCGGATCTCCGGGCTTCCGGTGGTCGACGGAAAGAGGCTGCTGGGCATCATTAGCGTGGAAGACTTCATCAAGTGGCTGGCCGATCGCCAGGAGGACTGCCCCATCGAAGCGAGAATGACCCGAGAACTCGAAACCGTCCACGACGACGACCCGCTCGTGCTCGCTATCGACAAGTTCGAGAAAACGGGCTTGGGAAGACTCCCGGTCGTCACCCGCGACGGGATCAGGCTGACGGGCATCCTCACCAAGGGAGACGTGATCGAGGGACTGCTGAAGAAGCTGGAGATCGACTACCACGAGGAAGAGATACACCGTTACCGGGCGAGCCACATCTTCGAGGACATCGAGGCGGACGACACGACGCTGATGTTTCAGTACTACGTGAAAGGGCACGATTTCGAGCGCGCCGGCGAGAGCTCCACCCGGCTGAAGCGGACGCTCAAGCGACTCGGCGTGCGGCCCGACCTCGTCCGGCGCGTGGCGATCGCCAGCTACGAAGCCGAAATGAACCAGGTCGTCTTTACCGAGGGCGGGATGATCCGCGCCCGCGTGCAGCCGAGCCGGGTCTTCCTCGAAGCGGAGGACCTCGGCCCGGGGATCGAGGACGTCGAAAAGGCCCTCCAGCCCGGCTACTCGACCGCGCCGGAATGGGTCCGGGAACTCGGCTTCGGGGCCGGGATGGGTTTGTGCAACATCCAGAAGAGCAGCGATACGTTCGATATTCAGTCGGTGCCCGGGAAGGGAACGCTCCTGAAAGTCTCCTTCTGCAGCAACGGCGAGACCCATGAAGCTGGCTGATCTGGTCGACCGGTTGAATCTGGAGGTGAGATCGGCCCCAGGCAGGCTCGACCAGGAGGTAACCGGAGGATACGCCAGCGATCTATTGAGCGACGTGATCGCCAACGGGCGCGAAGGGGACGTTTGGGTTACCCTCCAGATCCATCAGAACATCGTGGCCGTGGCGTGCATGAAGGATCTTGCCGGGATCATCCTGGTGAGCGGCAGAGAGCCGGAGGAGGATACGGTCGAGAAGGCAGAAGCGGAGAGCATACCGGTGATGGTAAGCAGGTTGCCGGCCTTCGAGCTCGTCGGAAGGCTTTACGTCCTCGGCGTCCGGGGCGCCGGCACCGAGGACAAAGCGGGGCCGGGAGAAAACTGAGCCGTCCCGTGCGCGGTTCCGATGCGGAGTTCGGACGCGGCCACCAGCAAGAGCCGGCGAAGATGAAGGAGTGGCGAGCAGACCTGCACGTACACACGTGCCTCTCGCCGTGTGCGGAGTTGGAGATGCTTCCCACGGCGATCGTAAGGCAGGCAAAGGCACTTGGTTTGGACATGATTGCGATCTGTGACCACAATTCGGCCGAGAACGTCGCCGCGCTGGTAGGCGCCGGCCGGCGGGAGTCGATTTCCGTGATCCCGGGAATCGAGGTGACCTCCCGCGAGGAGGTCCATATCCTGGGTCTGTTCCGCACGGTCCAGGACGCCCTCGGCATGCAGGCCGTCGTGTACGACCGCCTGCCGGGCGAGAACGACGAGGACGCATTCGGCCCGCAGGCGATCGTCGACGATTGCGACCGCTTGACCGGGGTCAGCACGCGGCTTCTGATCGGCGCGACGGAGCTGAGCCTGGAGGAGGTGGTCGACGCGATCCACGATTTCGGCGGCCTGGCCATCGCCTCGCACGTCGACCGGCAAGGCTTCGGCCTGATCGGCCAACTGGGATTTGTCCCGGAAGGGCTCAAGCTCGATGCCCTGGAGGTATCGCCGGACGGCTCGCCCGGCGACTTGCAGGGCTTTCCCGTCGTCACCTCTTCGGATGCGCACTGCTTGAGTGACATCGGCAGGAGTTCCACGTGGTTCTTCGCCGAAGAGGGGGGCGTCGAAGAGATCGCCAGGGCGCTTCGCGGAGAAGACGGCCGGAGGGTATCGACCCGTATGGAAGACCTCTCGCTGCACATCCTGGACGTCGTGGAGAACTGCATCGCCGCCTCGGCGACCCGGATCGAGATCCGGATCGTCGAAGACACGGAGCGGGACCTCTTGTCCCTGGAGATCCGCGACAACGGCAAGGGCATGGACCCGGAGACCTGCAAGAAGGCGCTGGACCCGTTCTACACGACGAGAACGACGCGCCGCGTCGGGCTGGGCCTGCCCCTTTTGGCCCAGGCGGCCCGAGAAGGCGGCGGGCACTTCGAGCTGGACTCCGAGCCGGGCCGCGGCACGACCGTCCGAGCCGTGTTCCAACGGAGCCACCCGGACCGGAAACCCCTGGGAGACGTCGCCGGAACCTTGGAGACCATCCTGACTGGTCGACCCGAGTTGGACCTTCAGTTTGCATACCACAAGGATTCAAAACTCGTAGCCGAGCTTGCCAGCCGGCCGGATAATTGAGGAGTTCGAGAATGATCAGTCCGAACATGGTCAGTCTGACGATTGACGGCAAAACGGTCGAGGTGCCGGAGGGATCGACGGTCCTCGAGGCCGCGCAGAAGCTGGGCATCGAGATCCCCACGCTCTGCTACCATAAGGCGTTGATGCCCTATGGCGCGTGTCGTCTCTGCCTCGTGGAGCTCGTGTTTTCCTGGGGGTCGCAGATTCAGGCCTCGTGTGTCTATCCCGCCCAGGAAGGTCTGGAGGTGAAGACCGACACGGAGAAGGTGCTGCGGACCCGGAAGATCATGATGGAGCTGCTCTTGGCGCGCTGTCCGGGAGTCGAGTCCATCCGGCAGATGGCCAAGCAGATGGGGGTCGAAGACACCCGCTTCCCCAAGAAGGACGAGGACTGCATCCTTTGCGGGCTGTGTGCCCGGGTATGTGCGGAGCGGATGGGCGTGGGGGCGATCAATTTTGCGAACCGGGGCACGAAGAAGAAGATCGCTCCCGCCTACGACAGGCAGTCGCCTCTCTGTATGGCGTGCGGGGCGTGCGAGGTGGTCTGCCCGACGAACTGCGTCGATCTGGCGACCGTCTCGATGCGACCCACCCGACCGATCCCTTCGGAGTTCGACGAGGGATTGATGGGCCGGCCGAGCATTTTCATGCCCTTCGCCCAGGCCGTGCCTCACAAGCCGGTGATCGACAAGGAGACGTGCGTTCGTCTCCAGACGGGCGAGTGCGGGGCGTGCGAGGCGGTTTGCGACGCCGATGCGATCAGGTTCGACCAGGAGGACACCATCGAGGAGATCGAAGTCGGCACGATCATCGTGGCCACGGGGTTCGAGCTGTTCGACGCCACCCAGATCGCCCGCTACGGCTACGGGCGCCTCAAGAACGTGCTCAACGCTCTGGAGTTCGAGCGGCTCAGTCATGCGAGTGGGCCCACCAGCGGGGAGGTTCTCACGGCCGAGGGCAAGGTGCCCAAGAGCGTGGCGATCATCCACTGCGTGGGGAGCCGGGACGAGAATTACCAGGAGTACTGCTCCCGGGTTTGCTGCATGTACTCGCTAAAATTTGCCCATCTCGTTCTGGAGAAGACGGGCGCGGAGGTCTACAACTTCTACATCGACATGCGCACGCCGGGCAAGGGCTACGAGGAGTTCTACAAGCGGCTGTTGCACGAGGGGGTCCACTTCATTCGCGGCAAGTGCGCCGAAGTGACCGACGTCGCGGAATCGCCGGAGGAAGAGGGCAAACTGGTCGTCGTCGGCGAGGATACGCTGTTGGGCGTCACGCGGCGCGTGCCGGTCGACATGGTCATCCTTTCCGGGGGACTGAAGCCCCGGGCCGACGTCGACGAGGTCGCCCGCACGTTCTCGCTGAGCTGCGCACAGGGCGATTTTTTCCTCGAGAAACACCCCAAGCTTGCCCCGGTGGAAGCCGCCTCCGACGGTATCTACCTGGCCGGTGCCTGCCAGGGGCCGAAGGACATCCCGGACTCGGTGGCCCAGGGCGCGGCCGCGGCCGCCTGTGCCCTGGCCTTGATGGATAAGGGGTCGGTCACGCTGGAGCCGATCACCTCGTGGATCGACCCGGATCGGTGCAGCGGGTGCCAGACGTGCCTGGCGAGTTGCCCGTACGGGGCAATCGAGTTCGACGAAGAGAAGAAGGTATCGGTAGTCGTCGAAGAGCTGTGCAAGGGGTGCGGCACGTGTGTTGCCACCTGTCCGGCCGGCGTGGCCAAGCAGAAGGGCTTCGCCGACGCGCAGATCTATTCTGAGCTGGAGGGAATCTTGGCCCAATAGCTCAGCGCTGATAAGAAAACCCCGTTGTGGTGCGGGCGTGCCGCCGAGACCGCCCCACCACAAGGCTTCCCAGGGAGAATGAGTACGATGGCCGACGAGCAATTCGAGCCGAGAATCGTCGGGTTCCTTTGCCGGTGGTGTTCCTACACCGGCGCGGACCTGGCCGGCACCAGTCGCATCCAGTATCCTTCGAACGTGAACGCCATTCGCGTGATGTGTTCCGGCCGCGTGGATCCCACGTTCGTTCTCAAGGCCCTGTCGGACGGGGCGGACGGCGTGCTGATCGCCGGCTGTCACCCGGGCGATTGCCACTACCAGGAGGGCAACTACAAGGCCATGCGGCGATACCGCTTGCTTTTGAAGATGCTGGATCAGTTCGGCATCGAGCGGGAGCGGGTCCGCCTGGAGTGGGTCTCGGCGTCCGAGGGAGATAAGTTCGCCAAGGTCGTCAAAGAGCTGACCGAAACGGTCCGGGCACTCGGCCCGCTGAAGTGGTCGGCCAACTGGGACGAAAACGGCGGCCGCGCCGAGGCGCTGGAGAGCATCGTCAAAGAGCATGAAGAGGCAATGGAGGTGGCCCCATGAGCGAGAAACCAACGGTAAGCGAAACTGCCGCCGCCCAGAAGCCCAAGGGAAAGCTGGCGGTGTATTGGGCCGCGTCGTGCGGCGGGTGCGACATCGCGACTCTCGCGATCAACGAGAAGATCCTGGACGTGGCCGGCGCGTTCGATATCGTCTTCTGGCCCTGTGCCGCCGACGGCAAGGTGCACGACGTGGAAAAAATGCCCGACGGCCACATCGACGTCTGCCTGTTCAACGGGGCCATCCGCACCAGCGAACAGGAATACATGGCCCGCCTGTTGCGAAAGAAGTCGAAGGTCCTGGTCGCCTTCGGCTCCTGCTCCCACGAGGGCGGTATTCCCGGGTTGGCCAACATGAACAACCGGGAACAGATCTTCGCCACGGCCTATCAGGAGACGCCGTCCACGGAGAACCCGGACAACGTGTTCCCCCAACCGGAGACGCCGGTTCCCGAGGGAACCCTGTTTCTCCCCGTCTTCTACGACTCCGTCAAGACGCTCGATCAAACGGTCCCCGTCGACTACTACCTGCCCGGCTGCCCCCCCGAGGCGGACCGCATCTGGGACGCCATCGTGGCCATCCTGGAGGGCAAGCTCCCCGACCCCGGCGCGGTGATCGGCGTCGATAAGACCGTCTGCGAGGAGTGCCCGCGGACCCGAACGGAGAAGAAAATCAAAGCGTTCAAGCGGACTTGGGAAGTGATTCCCGATCCGGACGTTTGTCTGTTGGAGCAGGGGATCCTTTGTTGCGGGATCGCCACGCGGGCCGGCTGCGGGGCCCGTTGCCCGGAGGTTAACTCGCCCTGCATCGGCTGCTACGGACCGACCAACGAGGTCAAGGACTTTGGGGTCCGGCTGATGAGCGCGTTGGCCTCGGTGATCGATTCCAACGACCCCGAGGAGGTGGACAGGATCATCGAGGAAGGCATCCCGGACCCCGTGGGCAGCTTCTATCGCTTTAGCCTGGCGGCCAGCCTGTTGCGGCGCAGGAAGCTTTCTGGAAACGGCGGGGGTGCCCCGGCAGCCGCCAAGGCCGACGCATCGTAAGCAGGAGATTTCGGAACATGAAACGCATTTCCATAGACCCCATCACTCGTTTGGAAGGCCACGGGAAGATCGACATCTTCCTCGACGACGAGGGAAACGTGGCCAACGCCTACTTGCAGATCCCCGAGCTACGGGGCTTCGAGCGGTTCTGCTTGGGGCGTCCCGCCGAGGACATGCCCAACCTGACCAACCGGATCTGCGGCGTGTGCCCGGAAGCTCACCACATCGCTTCCACCAAGGCGCTGGACGCGGTGTTCCACGTCGACCCGCCGCCGGCGGCTAAGAAGCTCCGGGAGATGTTCTACAACATCTTCTTCGCCACCGACCACACGACCCACTTCTACGCCCTGGCCGGCCCTGATTTCGTGGTCGGGCCCGACGCGCCCCCCGCCGAGCGAAACATCCTCGGCATCGTCGCCAAGGTCGGCATGGACATCGCCGGCCACGTGCTCAAGATGCGCAAGGACGGGCACAACATGCTGGAGCTGATGGGCGGGCGCAAGGTCCACCCCAACTGGGGCCTGCCCGGTGGCGTCAGCCGCGGAATCAACGAGGAGCAGCGCCAGGAGCTCGAAGCCCGCGGCCGCGAGGCCATCGAGTTCGCCAAATTCTCGCTCAAGCTCTTCGAGGACGTGGTGCTCAAGGACACCAAGTACAATTTCGTCGAGATCATCACGGGCGGCGTCTACACCCATCAGACGTACAACATGGGCATGGTCGACGAGAACAACCACGTCAACTTCTACGACGGCCAGATCCGGGTCACCGCCCCCGACGGTTCGGAGCACGCCAAGTACGACGCGGTCAACTACCGGGAGTACGTTGCCGAGCGGGTGGAGCCCTGGTCCTACTTGAAGTTCCCCTACCTCAAGAAGGTCGGCTGGAAGGGTTTCGTCGACGGGATGGACTCGGGCGTGTACAAGTGCACGCCGCTCTCGCGTCTGAACGTCGCCGACGGCATGGCCACGCCTTTGGCCCAGGCCGAGTACGAGCGGATGTACGAGACCCTGGGCGGCAAGCCCGTCCACCATACCCTGGCCACCCACTGGGCCCGGCTCATCGAGCTGCTCTACGCCACGGAGCGCTGGGTCGAGCTGGCCACCGATCCGGAGATCACCAGCCCGGAGTACCGCGTGCTGCCCACGGAAACGCCGACCGAGGGCGTCGGCTGCGTCGAGGCCCCGCGCGGCACGCTCACCCACCACTACTGGACCGACGAGCGGGGGATGCTCACCCAGGTCAACCTGATCGTGGGCACCACGAACAACAACGCCCCGATCTGCATGTCGGTCAAGAAGGCGGCCCAAGGGCTGATCAAGAACGGTGAAGTCAACGAGGCGCTTCTGAACATGGTCGAGATGGCCTTCCGGGCGTACGACCCCTGCTTCGGCTGCGCCACGCACAGCCTCCCCGGCCAAATGCCCCTGGTCGTCACCATCCGCAACGCCCAGGGCGAGGTGATCGACCGGCTCTCGCAGTACGTCGAGTAGCCCGGGACGATTCATCGCCCGTTTGTAGTGACCGCATTCATGCGGTCTGACGCCTGCTTCCCGCGTTCGGACCCGATGAATCGGGTACTGCGAGCCTATCGCACCCGACGATCACTCTTCGGCGATCCCAAACTGATCGAGCTTCTTGCGCAGCGTGGTGCGGTGCAGTCCCAGGCACCGCGCGGCCGGAGCGCACTGGCCGTGGTGGGCTTGCATCACGGCGCGCAGCAGCGGCGGCTCGACCGTGCGGAGCAGGCGCTCGTAGAGATCGTCGGCCTCGTCCGGCGCGTCGAGGCGGGCTTCGGTCCATTGGCGGATGAGCCGGGCCAGGGCGTCCTCTTGCACCGCGTCGGAGGAGAGCGACGCGGGCAGGGGCGGCGGCAACTGGTCGACCGTGATCGTCCCGCTCCGCGCCAGCACCATCGCGTGCTCGATCGCGTTGCGCAGCTCGCGCACGTTCCCGTACCAGGGCAACCGCCCGAGTTCCTCCATCGCTTGCGCGGAGATCGACGGCACGGGCCGGTCGCTCTTGGCGGCCAACAGCGCCAGGAAGTGATCGGCCAGGGCGGGAATGTCCTCCCGGCGCTCGCGCAAGGGCGGGATCTCGATCTCGAAGGTGATCAGCCGGAAGTAGAGGTCGTGGCGGAAGGCCCGCTCGGCCACGCGCTCGGGAAGGTTCTGATGGGTGGCCGAGATGATGCGGAAGTCGGATCGCACCGAGCGCGTGGCCCCGACCGGCAGCATCTCGCGGTGCTCCAACGCCCGGAGCAGCTTGACCTGGATTGACATCGGGATGTCGGCCACCTCGTCGAGGAAGATCGTGCCGCCGTCGGCCTGCTCGAGGAGCCCTTTGCGGGCCTGGTCGGCGCCGGTGAACGCGCCTCGCGTGTGGCCGAACAGCTCGCTTTCGGCGAGCGTGGGGCTGAGCGAGGCGACGTTGATCGCCACGAACGGGCCCGCCGCACGACGGCTGTAGCGGTGGATGGCCCGGGCGGCCAGCTCCTTGCCCGTGCCGCTTTCGCCCCGCAGGTGCACGCAGGCGTCGGAAGCGGCGACCAGCGCGATCCGCTTGAACACCTCCTGCATGGCCGAGGACGTGCCGACGAGATGATCCTCGCCGGGCGAGGGCGGCGGCACGTCGCCGGGCGACGGTGCCGGACTCGCAAGCGCCCGCTCGATCGCTCGCTGGGCCACCGCCAGATCGAACGGCTTGGTGAGATAGTCGAACGCGCCCGTGCGCACGGCCTTCACGGCCGTGGGCAGCTCGCCGTAGGCGGTGATCACGATGATCGGCACGCTGCCGAGCCGGTCACGAAAGTGCGCGATCGCCTCCAGCCCGTCCATCCCCGGCAGACGCACGTCGAGCACGATCACGTCGGGCCGCGCCGCGCCGGCGAGCTTCAGGCCTTCCTCGGCCGACGCCGCCGTGTCGGCCGTGTGCCCCATTTCCGCCGCCAGCTTGGCGAAGCCCCAGCAGATGCTCTCTTCGTCGTCAACGATCAGGAAATGGGCCATGGTGACTCGTGGCGCTAGGGTGTTTGTACGTTCGGCGTATTGACCAACGGCAACTCGACCGTGAAGCACGTCATGTCGTCGCGGCGCTCCCAGCGGATCGTGCCGTCGTGCGCTTCGGCGACCTGCCGGGCCAGGTAGAGGCCCAGGCCGGTGCCGTCGGGCTTGTCGGTCACGAACGGCTCGAAAAGCTTGTCCCGGACGGCCTCGCCGGGGCCCGGTCCCGAGTCCTTCACGCGGAGGACGGCTCGCGCCCCGTCGCGCTCGTCCAATTCGACGACGACCTCCGCCCCCGCTTCGACCCGGCGCCCCGCCGCGTCGATCGCGTTCACGACCAGGTTCGTGAGCAGTTGGCCCAGCGAATGGGCATCGCCCTGGACGACGATTGGCCGGTCCGGGCATTGGGCGATCAGACGGATCTTTGCGTGGTCGCAAGTCGGCCGAACCAAGTCCAGCACTTCGTCAACCACGCCCCGCAGCGCAACCCGGTCGTGCTCGACCGGCTCGCGGCTTCCCAGCGCCATGAACCGCTGCAAATGGGTCTCCATCAACTGGAGCTGGCGCAGGGCCCTGGCGAGCAATTCCGACCCGGCCGACGCGGGAACCTCCCGCTCGTAGAGCTCAATGGCCATCCGAGCGCCCGTGGCCGAGTTGCGAAGCTGATGGGCGATGCCGAACCCCAACTGGGCCAGCGTGCGCAATCGCTCGCTCCTGCGCACCTCGCTCTCGTAGCGGCTGAGCTTCTCCGTCATGCGGTTGATCGAGAGGGTCAGGTCGCCGATCTCGTCGTTGCGGCGGGGGACTTCCACCGGTTGAAACCGACCGGCAGCAATCGCCTCGGCCTGGTTCCGGAGCACGCGGACCGGGCGCACGAACCGCGCCGCCACCACCACGCTTACCAGCATGGCGGCGAGCGTCGTCACCGCTCCGGCCAGCAAGATGGGAGAGGCCACGCGACGGGCAACGCTCCACCACCGGTCTTTCGGATAGAGCACCACCAGCCGCCTCGGCTCCGGGTCCCAGCTTCCCCGGCTCACGGGGACCACGTCGCTGAAGTAGGCACGGTCGGCGAGCCGGACCACGTTCGCTTCGGAGAACAGGTCCGGCGATCGCTGCGCTTCGAGCGACTCGAGCGCGACCAGGTCGGCCGCGCCGGCTTCGATCGTGCTATACACGGCTTGTCCGCGACGGTTCAGGACCAGGAACTGCCCGCCCGAAAGACCGCTCATGTGCTCCAGCACGGTTTGGCTGAGCGGGTAGGTGGCCTCGGTCAACGTATCCACGACGCGCTGAAGGCTCGCGGCCTGCTGCCGGCTGGCCTCGCGCACGGCGAGATAGGCGCTTGCGGCGGTGGCCGTCACGATCCCGAAGACCACGACCGACAGGATCCACAGCAGCAACTGGATTCGGATCGGCCATCTCATGGGATCCCCTTGGATCGGCGGCAGCCTGCGACCTGACGCGCAACAAGCTTCCGGGTCGTTCCATTGACCCATGCAGTGATAGTGGAACGTCAATCGGGCCCCAAGCCCAGGGGTTGCAACCCCTGGGCTTCGAACGAGTTCCATTCTTGACATCGGACTCAACAGAGCGCCGAAGTTCCCGTTTTGAGCCGGACAAGTCGAACGCTCCGACACCGCTGTCGGCGAATTCGACACGCCAGGTCTCCACCGCGCCTTCATCGCCGTTGCCTAACCCTCTGATTATAAGCATCTTCCGGCCGTTTTGAAAGGAATGGCACCCTCGGCACACGACGTGCTCCTACCGTTTCCCGATCGATTCGCATCCTTATTGGTCGAGCGGTATCCACGGAAAGGGCCACGGAAGGAGCAGACGTTGGATCTCAAGAAGTCCGTTTTGCCGCGTCGTGGCGCCGGCGGCCGGTCCGGCTTCACCCTCGTCGAGCTCCTGGTCGTGATCGCGATCATCGGCATCTTGATCGCGCTGTTGCTGCCGGCCGTCCAGGCGGCGCGCGAGGCAGCCCGACGGATGTCGTGCAGCAACAACCTGAAGCAGGTCTCTCTGGCGCTGCACAACTACCTCGACACGAACAGAGTTTTCCCGCCGAGCTTCTGCATCGCGCCGGGCACGACGCTCAGCGGCAACAACGGCTCCTGGTCGATCCACGGGCGTCTCCTGCCCTATCTCGAACAGGGCAGCGCCTACGACCGGGTCCGGCTCGATGTCGCCTGGGATGCCCAGCGGAGCACGGGGGTGCCGACGATGGCGATCCCCGCGTACGTCTGCCCGAGCGATCCGTACGGCGGAACCGTCCGTACCAAGAACGGATCGCCGTGGGTGCATCCCC
>CAZDHR010000151.1:0-14570 GCA_964505295.1 uncultured Planctomycetaceae bacterium | reverse complement strand
AAAAGGTGCCTGTCACCTTTTTCCGGATGCGGGGGCCCGTCAGGCGGCGGGTCTGCCGGGTGCCGAGCGCGCCAGACGGGGTGTGCCATACGCCCTGAAATAACTAGGCGCGGGCGGCCGTGGCGCGAAATCGCCAACTCCACGGTTTTTCGCTCAATTCGCTTGCGATTTCCCGGAATCCGGTTTATAAGATAGCGGGTCTGGTTTTGCCAATGCGGGAGCCGGGCCAGGTCTCGTCTGTTTCGGAATTGCCAACTACTTCTTTTTTGGGGGGGGTGTGCCATGCTCCGATTCATGTTGCGGCGGGCGTTCACGCTCGTCGAACTCCTCGTCGTGATCGCCATCATCGGCATCCTGATCGCCCTTCTGTTGCCGGCAGTCCAAGCCGCGCGCGAGGCCGCCCGACGATCGCAGTGCGCAAACAACCTCAAGCAAATGGGCCTCGCGCTGCACAACTACCACGACTCGTACAAAACCTTTCCGAGCCTGGGCCAAGGAACGTTTTGCAGCGGCTGTAACACCCCACGCGACTCCACCTATGGACACATGAGCGGCGTCGTCGTGATGCTTCCCTACATGGAGCAGGGGCCTTTGTACGATCAATACACGTCTCCCCAAGCCAGCCCGGCTTGGCCGGCGTGGGGTCCGGTGCCCTGGTACGGAGGGAGTTTCCAACCTCACCATCAGCAGGTTCCAACGCTGCTCTGCCCCTCCGACTCGGCCGGCAAGATTCAAAATCTCGGTCAGCCCTATTGGTGGCAGGGTGACACCAACTACAACTTCTGTACGGGGGACGACATCAACACCGGTAGTAGGGGGCGGCGTCTACCCCGAGGCATATTCGGAGCAGACAGTTTCGTCGCTATCCGCGACATCAAGGACGGCACCAGCAACACGATTGCCGTAAGCGAGCACGTGGTCTCCAAGCAGCTTCAAGGCCGCGACGACATCCACGGCAGTTACGTTATCTACGTGGGCGACGGCACGCTTAGGGCTAACCCGGCGACCTGCCTGGCTTATAAGGGGCCAGGCAACACCATTGTTCCGTCGGCACCCGGGATCGAGGGTCGGCGTGGCTGCAACTGGCCGTGGGGTTGTGTTGTCAACTCGGGGTTCACCACTGTGCTGCCCCCCAATTCCATCGGGTGCAAGGGCCATTTTGCGGAATGGGGGGCCGATCACATCATGCCTCCCGACAGCTTCCACCCCGGCGGCGTCAATTCGTTGTTCGCGGACGGGTCGCAGCACTTCATCAGCGAGACCATTGACACGGGGAACCTCAGTGCGCCCGAGGTGACGGCCGGCCCCAGCCCCTATGGTGTTTGGGGGGCGATTGGCTCGAAGTTCGGCGGGGAGACGAACGTGCAGTTCTGACCCCGAGTTCCGACACCGCGCCGTCACGGGGCTTTTCGCGCCAACATCGGAGATTCTCCGCACGTTGTCCGGGGAGAGTGTGCACGAGTTGCACGCTGAGCCCCTCGCCCACGACCATGTCCCCTTAGCAAACCCCTCGGAAGTCGCTTTCACCGCCCGTCCGGACGGCCGCGGTGTCTCGGCGCAGTCGCTGGTGAATCCTCTGCAACCTTCGCCCGGTCTCGGCGGGGGGGTTGACATTTGTCTTCCCCGCGGACAAACTCGGACCGTTCTCCACAAAGTAGCCTAGGATCGGCGCATCAACGACTGTCGCAATAGTCGCTTTTCGCTCCGCGAAAAGACGCTCGTTCGCTCCAGCGAACAACGACACTCATTGAAGTGTCGGTGCTTACCTACGTGCGGGGGGCGGTGGCGCGGGAGTCGCTCCCGCGAAACTCAAGCATTCCTTGGCGCAAGCGCGGGAGGTTGTCCATGTTTCGATCAAGCTGGCTTTGCTTGCTGTGTCTTCTGTTGGCGGCGTTCGCCGGCTGTCCCGGTGGCGGTACCGGGGTGGACACCGTCGCCGTGACCGGCACGGTCACCCTCGACGGCAGCCCGGTGGGAGGGGCCAACGTCGCCTTTTCCCCGAAATCCGCGGACGGCAGGGCGGCGGCCGGAATCACCGATGCCTCGGGTCGGTTCACGCTAACCACCATCGAGGCCGGCGATGGTGCCGTGCCAGGCTCCTACGCGGTCACGATCACCAAGGTCTCGGGGGGGGACCAGGCAGGAGCCGCACTGGCCGATCGAATGTCCCGTGGCGAAACGTTGACCGCGGAGGAGCTGGATACCCTGGCGAGAGGGGGAGAAGGCGACGTGGAACAGAAATCGGCGATCCCGGAGAAATACGCCTCTGCGGATACCTCGGGCTTCACGGCCGAGGTAAAATCGGGCGGCACGAATGACTTCCCTTTCGCAATGACGAGCGAGTGACGCGAATGCCCCCCCGTGGGGGGGCAATCGCCGGAGAGACGTTGCCGGCGTCCGTCGCTGATGCGTTGATCGCCCCCAGGGGCCGGTGACGTGTCGCGACGGCTGGGGCGATGGAGGCCATGAGCCCCCCCAGAATGACCGCGCGGAGGTCGCTGCAACCGGAAATGTCGGTTTTGCGCTTTATCGTTCAAATCGCTTGCTACATCGAGAGGTTTGGGTTATAGGAATAGTATAGGTGGGCAGGTCTTGGCTCGGTATGCGCCGGGCCATGTCTCTTCTTTACTAGACGGTGAGTTGTCAGCCTTATTCATTTGGGGGAAGGTTGCTATGCTCCGATTCATGTGGCGACGGGCATTCACGCTCGTCGAGCTCCTTGTCGTGATCGCCATCATCGGCATCCTGATCGCCCTTCTGTTGCCGGCAGTCCAAGCCGCGCGCGAGGCCGCCCGACGATCGCAGTGCGCAAACAACCTGAAGCAACTGGGGCTCGCACTACACAACTACCACGACACGCACCGGAAGTTCCCGAGCCTCGGCCAAGGAACCCGGAGCCTTGAGGGCGGCCAGATCGAGGCAGTCAACTCCACCTACGGGTACTTGAGCGGCACGGCCATGCTGCTGCCTTTCATGGAGCAGGGCGCTCTGTACGCTCAGCTCAAGGCCCCTCAGACCAGTCCATCCTACCCGGCTTGGGGGCCGGCGCCGTGGAATCGAGCGGGTGGCGCGTACTACCCGCACGAAGCAGAGATTGGCACGCTGCTCTGCCCTTCCGATGGCGAAGGCGGAAGAAACGTCGGCCCGTACAGCGCTCAGGGCAACACCAGCTACAACTTCAATACGGGCGACCGTATTAACACGGGCGGCCGGGGGAACTCGCAGCCGCGAGGGATATTCGGCGGAGATAGCTTCGTCAGCATCTCGGAGATCAAGGACGGCACGAGTAACACCATCGCGATGAGCGAGCACGTGATCTCCACCGCGTGGGACAGACGTGATATCCATGGTTATTACGTCGACAACGCCGGCGACGGGTCGCTTCGGGTCAACCCGGCCAGTTGCCTGGCCTATAAGGGGCCCGGCAACACGATCCTGCCGGGAACGGGAATCGGGGAGATTCGCGGCGTCGTTTGGGGGTGGGGAAGCGTGGTTTGCTCAGGCTTCAACACCGTGCTGCCGCCCAATTCCATCGGCTGCAAGGGCTTCTTTAATGAATGGGGGGCCGATCACATCATGCCTCCCGACAGCTTCCACCCCGGCGGCGTCAATTCGTTGTTCGCGGACGGGTCGCAGCACTTCATCAGCGAGACCATTGACACGGGGAACCTCAGTGCGCCCGAGGTGACGACCGGCGTCAGCCCCTATGGTGTTTGGGGTGCGATTGGCACGAAGTTCGGCGGGGAGACGAAAATCGAGTTCTGACCCAAGCACTGCCGGCCCCACCCCGTCAAACGGCTTCTGGCGCCAACACGCCCAGCGTGTTGGCGTCTTTGCGCGCGCAGAGCGGATGAGTGCGACCCCGCGCTCGTCGCTCACGTGACCGGTTCGCCCCGGCAAGCCGGTCGGCGGCACAAGCGCGCAGAGGGATGATTCAGATCGGTGGGCTCGTCGCCTCCGTTACGTTCTTCACCGCGGCGGTCGTTCCATCGTTTGGCGTCGGGGGCTCGGGCCAGGAAGCCCCCGATTCCCCGACGTCACAAGCGGGCTTCTCGGCCAACGTATTCTCGCCGCTCAGCTTGCCGGCAACTCGGTCACGGTGAGCGCCGGCGCCTCGTCCGGCGTGACGACCGGCTGCCGGTCGTTGGCCGGCCATTCGGTGATGACGCGGTCGTACTCGATTCGACTGGCCTTGGGGCCGTAGGGCCCCAGGCAGTGGTCCCTACCCCCAATCGTGACGACCGCTTGGCCAGAGGCGCGCTGCTTCCGGTACTTGGGCACCGCTTTGCTGAGCGTCGGCATGGTACGACCTCCCAGGTTAGAAGGCCCAAAACGGCATGTACCGTTTTGGCTCTGGGTTTTCAGGCCGCCCTGCCGGCCGTCGGCAGGTATCTAAGTGCTGGATTCGGCGGGGTTTATGTCAAGTGGGCGGCGGCAGACTCGAACTGCCGACTTCTACCGTGTGAGGATAGCGCTCTAACCAACTGAGCTAGCCGCCCGGGGCTTGGTTTGTCTGATCGGTTCGCCGTGGCGACCGGGATCGGCGGGTGGGCCGTTCAGGCCTGGCCCGCCTCGGCCTTGGGCTCGTCGGCCGAAGCGAGCTGGGACTCGTCGGCCGATCCTGTCTCGGGTTGGTCCGGGGTCTCGGCGTCGGGCTGGTCGGTCGATTCCGCCTGGGGCTCGGCCGTGGGGGGCTCGAACTTGGGGGCCGTCGCTTCGTCGTGGTCGTCGACGTCGTCGTTGGCAGGCTGAGTGTTGACGGAAGAGGATGCGGAGTCGAGATCGTCTTCGAGCCCACGAACGCCCTTCTTGAACTCGGTAATCCCTTTCCCCAGCGAACGCCCCACCTCCGGGAGCCGTTTTCCGAACAGCAGCACGGCAATCAGGAGGATGATTACCATCTCCATCGGGCCGGGCGCAAAACCGAAACCGAACAGAATGTCCATCAGGTCTACCTCTCAGGAGTGTCTTGTCGCGCAACGACCGGCGCAGTGCGTATCGCCCAGCTTGGGCTCGGATCGCTGAACTGAGCGGCGAACCAACGCAAGCGACCCAACCTTTCTGCCTTTGTCAAACCGCGATTCCGAAGCAGCCGATCGAACGGGGGCCCGTGAGCGTCGATGCGTGTTTGGCCGTCAAGCTACTCTTCTTTCTTGGCGTTACCAGCCTTTTCGACTTCGTCCTCAATCCCTGAAATCCCCTTTTTGAACTCCACGACGCCGCGGCCGAGGGACCGCATCACGCTGGGGAGGCGATTGCCGAACAACAGGAGGATGATGGCCGCGATGATCATCATCTCAAGCGGTCCGGGCATACCGGTAATGAAACCAAGTGGGGCAAGCATTGTCATACCCTCGTGGGATTGGGAACGGGATGGGCTTACCGGCCGGGGCTCACTGCACCCGCTGGCTATTGGGCCGGCCTCGCCGCGGCCCCATCTGCTTTGGCACGTGCTTCAAGGCGGGAGGCTCTTTACCCATTCATTCTACTGGGCCCGATCGGCGTGTCAAACGGTTCCCAACCGGGCGGTAGTCCCGGGGTGCCCGATCGGGGGAGCCCTGTCGCCTAGCGGATCAGACGGCGGGGGACGTACGCCTCGACGTAGAGCGGCAGGAATCGGTAGTAGACCTCCAGAGAGAGGGTGGCCATCGCGGTGCTGTACACGCGCCCGCCGTAGCCGCCCCAGACCGTGTCGGGATCCCAACTGCCGGCTTGAGGGCCCGTTTTGCGTTGACTGGCGGTCAGCGTTCGTTGCAACGCGGCATTCCACCGATGCCAGTGCGTGCCCTGAAGGTAGTACATCCCCAGGGTGCCGTAGTACCAGTAATAGAGGTTCTTCGGCCCCTCGCCCGGCAGCTCGCCCATCAGGTAGTCTGCGGCCTCCTTGGCGGCCGGATTGGCAGGGGTCATGCCCAGGAACGTGCGGCAGACGAGGGCCTCGGCGGTCATGGCCCGGCTGGGGGCCTCGACGGGCCGATAGGCGGCCAATCCGCCGTATTGCCCGGACGAGGCCTCGTCCAGGTACTCCTGCGCCCCTCGTCGGGCCTCTGCCGGGAAGGGGATTCCGGCCAGCTCGGCGCTTCTCAGCGCCATCAACTGCCATCCGAGCTGGCTGGTGTCGCCGGTCGGCGGCATCAACTGCAATCCGAGCCGGCTGGCGTCGCGTGGGTCACCGGGGTTGTATCGCCACCCGCCTCCAGTGGGGTCCTGGGCAGCGAGTGTGTAGACGATCGCCCGCTCCACGGGTCGCTTCAGGCCGGGGTCACCCGTCATCCCGTAGGCTTCACTCAGCGCGCAGGCAGCCATGGCGTGGCAGTACATGAAGGCGTAGGTGGTTGCCTTGCCGCCGAGGTTTCCGTTGGCTCCTTGCACGCGGATCAGGTATTCCAGCCCGCGGCGGACGTTGTCCTGGTAGAGGCCGTCCTGGTGGGTATGTCCGGATGCGAGAAACGCCAGGAGGGCCAGGCCGGTCAAGCCTGTGTCGGCGTGGATCCCCGCACCTTGACGGTCCCGCCCGGCGACGTGCAGCTCACGTCCAGCGCTGTAGGTGCGTGCGTCCCAATGACCGTCGGTTGCCTGGGTGCCCGCCAACCAGGCCAGAGCCGCCTTGACGGACTCCTCGGTTTGGGGGGTAGCTCCGTGGGCTTGGGCGAGCCTGGAGCGATCCGGGGCCACACGGAGCCGATAGATGGCCGGGACTTGATTCTCCGCCGTGCGGCGACGGCTGAGCGGAAGCACGGGAGGGCCCACCGTCGGGGTGTTCCCTTGGACGGAATCGAGCGGGTTGAAGCCCGACGGGCCGGCTTGGCCCCGCACGGCGAGCGACGGCGGCTTCAAGTCGTCGGAATCGGCGGCCGAGGGACCCGCGCCCAGGGTCGGCGCCGCGTCGGCTCGCGTGCCGGGCTGCGGCGTTTGCGGGTCGGACCACTCGGCCGGCTTGCCCTGCGAGCCACGGGTCAACGAGTCGCGGACGCCTGGGAGCGATTGTTCAGGGTCGGGCGTTGGCTCGACGAGGGCCAACCGGGGCATGGGCAACGGCTGCTCGAGCAACGGCGATGGCAGCCCGGTTCGGCGGCTCGCTTCGGGGCGCCGCTGGGGCGTGTCGGCGTGGGCAGGGCGACGCGCTTGCTGGGGGCGGTTGGGCATCTGCGTGCGAGCGCCCTCACGACGCTGGGCGGAGGGCGCGTGGATCGGTTCGGCCGCCTTGCCCGACGAAGTCGTCTCGTCCATCGGCGTGTCGGTGGGCACGGTCTCGGGCTCCGGCGGCGGCGTCTCGGCCAGCGTAAAGTCCTCCAGGGAGGGGGCTTCCGACAAGCCCGTGCGCTCTGGAGTTGGCGGGCGCTCCGGCTCGGGCAACTCGACCGGTTCGGCGCGGGCGAGATCGGCCGGCTCAGGCTGGGCGACCGACTCGTGGGCGAACGATTCCCACGGCTTGGGTGGCGCGGCCGAATCCCGTGCGGCGAATCGGTCCTTGATCTCCTGTTCAGTGACCGACACCTCGATGACCGGCTCCTGGGCGCGGAGCGGACCGGAGGCCACGATATTGACCGTGGTGGCGTAGCCGGCCAGGAGCATGTGGGCCAGGAACGAGAGCACCAGGCACTTGCGGAGCGGGCGCGACTGGCCCCAACGGGTTTGCATCAACACCAAGAGCGCAACGGTAAGGCAGGCCAGACCGAACCACAGCAGGCCGACCACCAGGTCGACGGTGGTGACAAGCTCGAGCAGGCGATCGAACCGAAACCTCTCCATCGGTTATCTCTCCGGGTCCGGCGGTCGGACCGAGATTCCCAGCTCCCGCACGTCGGCCTGTTTGCAGGCGCCCAGCACTTCGGCGACTCGCTGGAATCGGCCCTCAGCGTCGCCGCGAACCAGCACGCCCAGCTCGCTGTACTGGCTTCGCGCGGTGGCCAGCTTCTCGGTGAGGTCCTCAAGCGTGACGGGCGTGCGGTCGAGGGTGATCCGGCCGTCTCGGTAGACGTTGACCACCCTGGGCTCGGGCGCGGCGGTGAGCGCCTCGGCGTTGGTGACCTCCGGCACGCGGAGGCCGATCTTCCGCTCCAGCTCGGAGAACTTCGTGCCCACCATGAAGAAGATGATCAACAAGAAGACGATGTCGATCATCGGCGTAAGGTTCAGGGTGGGCTGCTCGTCGAGATGTGTCTTCAGCGGCATGGCTCAGACCCATTCCGTGTTTTGCGCGTTTTGTGCGTTCCGATTGGGGAATTCGTTTATTCGTTTCAGTATTGACCACGGACTGCTGAGGACTCGGTAGTCGGTAGTGATCACTTCCTACGCCGCGGTTTCGCGCCGCGAGCTGCGGCGGGATTTGGAGGGTTGCGGTTTCTGGCTCTTGTCCTGCAATCCCTCGGCGGAGATCGTGTTGACGAGCTCTTGTCCGAGGGCGTCGATATCGATGATCAACCGGTCGACGCGGCTGACGAAGTACATGTAGAGAATCAGCGCGGGAATGGCGACCGTCAGGCCGGCTGCCGTGGTGAGCAGTGCCTGGCTGATGCCGCTGGCCAGCAGCTCGGGGCGGCCCATGGCGTCGGCGGTGGCGATGGCGTTGAACGCGCGGATCATTCCCACGACGGTTCCGAGGAGTCCCAAGAGCGGGCTGACGGTGGCCACGCCGTTGAATACGCGCAGGTAGCGGCGCAGCCCGTTGGTCGTTCGCTCCCCGGCATCGATAACGGCCTGCTCGACTTCCACGGCGGGTCGGCCCCACTTGCGGATAGCGCCGGCGAGGACGTCCGCCACGGGACTCCCGTTTTCGGCGCACAGCTTCAGGGCCCGATCGCGGTCGAGCTCGCCCTCGCCGATTTGGCGCATCAATCGGGTGACAAACGGCTTGGGGATCACGCGGCCGCGACGGAGGCTGATGATTCGCTCGAAAACGACGGCCACCAGGATCAGCGAACAGATGGCGATGGGGATCATCAAAGGCCCGCCGTCCTTGATGATGCTCCACAGGTTCTGCGTGGGAATGGGGTTTTCCTTGGCCACGGGGGCGACCTTGCCGAGGGCGTCGGGATTCTCGCTGGCGATCGGGTCGAGTCCCGGCTGGCTCTGGGCGATGGCCGGGCCAAAGGCCAGGCACATCGCCGCAAACAGGACGCCCGCCAGCAACCACGGGGCCCACCGCCGCGACGATCGAAAGGCTGATCTCATGCCCGTTTCCTTCTATCTTGCGTTCCGTATGACGGGTGGAACGGTGCGTCAATCCCCGTCCCACGGGAAGTCGCCCGCGGGCGTGGGAACGTATTGCCCGGTCCGTACGGGACGAGGCGCGCCCTCAGAACTACTTGTACCGGTTCTCGTCAAACCGTGCCACCCAATTGGTTGATTTATTGCCGTGCGGTCCCCAGCGGCTCTCCGTGGCGTTTCCAGGACGGGTTGTGTTGCGTCGTCCTCCAACGCACGAGCGACGGAGGTCACGGCTCCGGGGCGCCCGCCTGGCGCTGTTTGGCCGCCTCGAGTCGCTCTCGTGCTTCTTCGACGAACTCCGAGTCGGGGTACTCAGCAATCAGCCGGGCGTATTCGTCGGCGGCCTGCTTCCATTCGCCCAGCATCTCGTGACACTTGCCGGCCTGGAGCAGGGCCGCGGTCTGCCAGGTGGGGTAATCGTAGAGAATCTCCAGGGCGAGGTACTCGCGGAGGGCCTGCTGGTAGTTCTTCTGATGGTAGTACGACTCGGCGATCATCAACTGGGCCTTCGCCGCGGTCTCGGTCTTGGCGCCTTGGGGCGATCGTATCACCTTACGATAGGTCTCGCGGGCCGTTTCGAATTCGGCCCGATTCGAAAGGCACCGGCCGATCACGTAATCGACCTCGTACTGCTCGGCGAAGTCGGGAAACTCCGTTTCGATTCGGGAGGCGATCTCGTGCGCCTCGTCCCACTTCTCCTGATGGCAGAGGACCTGAGCCCGGCGCAAATGGACGGCCGCCAACCACGGCTCTCGGCTTCCTTCCTCCTGGCGGGCGATGCGATCCAGAAGCTCACCGGCCGCCTGGTGGTCGTTCTGCCGGAACGTCGCCTCGGCGATTCCATACTCGGCCATCTTCCGCAGCGAGCTTTCCGGATAGTCGCGGACGAGGGCCTCGAACGACTTCCGGGCATCGTCCCACCGCCCGTCGGCCGCGGCGATCTGCCCCTCGAGGTACCGTGCGTTTTCCCCAACCTGGGCGATGGGGTCGCCGGCGAGCACCTCGGCGACGAGCTGGCGCGAGCGCTCCGTGTCTTTGGCCTCGAAGGCGCGCTGGGCGAGCCGCAGCGTGGCGTCGGCCCAGTAGGTGCTTTGGGGGTGCTCGGCGTGAAGCCGCTCGAAAAGCTTGCCTGATTCCTCCGGGTGCCCCAGGTCGTCCAGCGCCCAGGCCCAGTTGTAGAGCACCGCGTCGATTTCCGGGAACTGGGGATACGCCGTGGCCAGTTGCTCGTAAAGGGCCACGGCTTCCTGGTCCTGCTCCAGGGAATCGCGAAGCAGGGCGGCCGCCCAAAGGGCCTTGGGGAACTCGTCCGCCTTGCGATGCCCCTCGATGACCAGGTCGTACATGGCCAAGGCCGGGTCCGCCTCGCCGAGCTGCTGGAGGATCTGGCCGCGAAGGAAGGCCGCCTCGGCCGTCGTGGGCGGATCGGGGGCATCGCTGAGCAGGCGATCGAGCGTTTGGGCCGCCTCGGCCAATTGGCCGCCCTTGTACTGGGTCCAACCCAGGCCCAACAGTCCTTTGGCGCGGTGTTCGGCCGAGCCGCGGTCGTCGGCCAGTCGGGTGAACAACTGGTTCGACCACGCGATGTCCCCGGCGTCGTAGACCGCTTCGGCCAGTTGCTCCGTCGTCGTGGCGATCAACTCGTGGTCGGGATGCTTTTCGACCAGCTCGGCGTACCGCTTCTTGGCCTCGTCGAGCCGATCGGTCTCGGCATAGCAGATGGCCAGATTGCCCAGGCACGTGACGGCCTCGTCGCCCGTCGGCTGCTTGCCGAGAGCCGCTTCCAGCCGGACGGTCGCCTGGTCGAACCGTTGGAGCTTCATCAGCGTTGAACCCTGAGCCAGTTGCGCGTCGGCTTGGAGATCGCCGGTGGCCGAGTCGACCACGGGCGCGAGCACGTCCGACGCCTCCTCGTAGCGTTTCAGGCCCTCATAAGCCAACGACAGGAAGTAGCGGTCCTCCAGCCCGGGCTCTCCCTCCTGGCCAGCCGCGACCAGCGGCTCGAGCACCTCGGCGGCCCGCTTGTACTGCTTGCGCTCGAGCAACGATCGAGCCAGCATCCGTTGGACCTGCACTTGGAGGGGGCTCTGGGCGAAACGGCCGGCGAACTCGGCGACCTGGCGGTCGACCGTCTGGTGATCGTCGGTTTGAAGCGCCACTTGGATGCGGCCCCGCATGGCGTCGTCGATCCACGGGTTGTCGGCCGGTGCGGAGGCGATCACCAGGCGGAACTGCTCATCGGCGGCCGCGTGCTGGCCGGCGCAACTCAGGCAGTCGCCGGCGTGGAACCGCAGGGCGGCCGCCAGCTTGTGGTCCGGGTTGTCGGCCGCGGTTTCGAGCAGCGTCTTCGCGGCCGATTGCCAATTCTTCTGGGCCTTTTCGGTCAGGCCGAGCCAGTAACGCGCCTCGACGCCGAGGTTCGCGTCGGACGCGATCGACGCGAAGACCGGCTTCGCCTCGTCCAGCCGACCGAGCTTGAACAGGGCCCAGCCGCGCCCCAACCGGGCCGTCGCCTGCCAGGGGCTTTCGGCCAGCGTCGACTCGAACGCCGCAAAGGCCTCGACCGCGTCTTCCAGTTTGCCTACGGCGTATTGCAGGGCCCCCAGATGGAACTGGGCATCGTCGGCCAGCGGACTGCTCGTCTTGGCGGCCAGCGCCAGATAGAGCCGTTCCGCCTCTTCCGACTTCTCCTGCTCCTCCAGCGCCTGGGCGAGCCCAAACCGGCACTCATCCTGCATCGGTCCCTGCGGGAACGCGCTGAGCCCGCGGCGGAAGTAGCCCTCCGCTGAGGCGGCGTCTTCTTGCGTCAGCGCGACGTCGCCCAAGTAGGGCAACACGTAAGCGTTGAGCTTATGATCCGAGTGGGCGCTGAGAAACCGCTCCAGCTCGACCTTGGCCGAATCGAGCTTGCCGGCCAGATAGGCCACCTCCCCGGCGCGAAACAGGGCGGGTGCGGCGAACTGCCCGCTCGGCTCCCGGGCGAGGTAGTCGCGGAAGTGGGTGGCGGCTTCGTCCAGCTTTCCTAGCTGCGTCAAGGCCTCGGCCAGGAAGAAGACCGCCTGGCTCGCCTTGGCGTGGCCGGGATGCTTCTGGACGAAGGCTTGGAACTCTTCCGCGGCGAACTGCCACCGCTTGTGCTCGTAGTGGCCCGCCGCGACCGCGTACCGATCGTCTGCTTCATCCGCCCGTACCGGGAGTGAGCAGAGAAGCGCGACGATGAGGGCGCCCAAGACCGCTTGTGTCCGAAGACTGAGCGACATGACCGAACGCGAGCTCCTCCGTCTTGTGACTGTTTGGCCCTCTGAAGCGAGGTGTAGGCCGCGGCAATACGGAAAACGCCAAAAAGGGAGAACGGACAATTCCAAAGCTACCCGGATTATTCATGCACCGCTAATGCTGATCGCACCCACGCGGTCTGACGCCGCTTCGGAGTGCTTGGACTCGAGGTATCGGGTCGCTACGAGCCCTTGAGAATAACTCAGGTTGGGCAAGACCACAATCGCATCAATCCATCCTTCCTCTTTCCCTTCCCTTTCCCTTTTTTCCTCAATACCCATAGAGTCACTTCATTTGGCCGGGCTGTTACCACGTCTTCTTGCGGCCGTGACAAAAAACACCCCGCCGACACCGGTTGACGATGACCGTTGCCGCCGGGGCCCGAGTTTCCGCTCGCTGGTGGTCGGGCCGCAAGGCCGCCGACCCACGCTGCCCTTAGTATTCGCTGCCCGGCCCGGGGTCAATGTTCCCCACCATGTGGAAGTGGTTGTGGTCGATGTAGATCACCTCTTGGGCGTCTCCGTTGGTGGTCGTGTAGGGCACCGGCCAGCCGACCCGCGTCACCTCCGTGAAGTAGATCGTGCACTTGTAGTGGGCGTGATGGAGCTGGGCCGGCCCAATCAACGGAACGACCCGCGGCGGGTCAACGTAGTCGGCGATCTGCTCCACGACGATGCGTACGTTGTTCCGCTGCGTTTCGTGCAAGAACGGGATGCCGCCCTCCAGGGGCCGGGCCTCTTCCAACGCCCGCATGATCTCGTCGTCCGAAGGCGGATCCAACGCCACCGCCGGCCCGCCCTCGGTGATCGGACCGAGAATCGGAACCGTGTCGTACCGCTCCTTATCCCAGAACGTGTCTTCCATTTCGTCCTGGAGATACGGGGTCACCGGGATCGGAATGGCGGCCACCCCCAGCGTGCTGTGAGGAACGAAGGGCTGGCCAATGGCGTTCGAACAACCGGTTGCGCTCAGCAGCGACAGCGCGATTGTCGCGAGAACGGCGGCAGAAACTGTCTTGTAGAGCATCGTTGGCACCTCGACGGCTCGATCCGAGACTGGCACAACCGGCCACAGTCGGCTGTGATGGCAAGTTTCCTCCCCCCTCGCCACCGTGGGGATAAACGTCGACACGGGCCCCTTCTTGCGGGCTAAGACTAGTTATCGTGTGAAAATGTGCCGGACTTGCGGGTTTTTCCGATCGTGCCGGATAATCGCACGAATCAGCCATGTCCTCGAGACCGGGCACGAAAAAGCCCCCCACGGCGCGGGCCGCAGGGGGCGTTCGAGTCACGCAAGGCTGATTTGGGCTATTTGCACGGCCGGAACAGGCTGGAGACGATCCCTCGGCGAGGGCCGTCGTCGAAGTCGAGCTGCCACCAACCGTCGTGCCACTCCAGGCTCACTTTCCGCCACCCTAACGGGACCTGCGGGTAGGGATAGAACGGCCCAATGTACGGCCACGCCGTAGGCGAGTGCTGCTTCGGATACGTCAAGGCTGCGTAGTTGGGATACGCCGCGTAGCTGGGCCAAGCGTAGTTCGGCGTGTACGCCTGATCGTACCGGGCCGGGGAAACGCCCGAACCCACCGGCATGGCGTACTGGGGCATCGGGCCCGCCACCGGTTGACCCAACGGCATCGGAGCGCCGCCCTGGGAGTAACCAACCGGCATCGGCTGGGCAACCTGGGCCATTTTCGGCTGGGCCACCGTCGGCTGCGGTGCCGGCGTCGGCTGCGGTGCCGGCGTCGGCTGCGGTGCCGGCGTCGGCATCTGGCTGGCCGTGGCCGCCGCCTGTTGCACAGGCGCCGCGGTGAAGCTCGCCGGGACGCTCAGGCTTTGTGAGGGAACCCGCGTCGATCGTTCCGGGGTGACGGCGCCGCTCATCGGTCGTACCGACGGCGCCAAGCCCTCTTTGTCTCCCGGGCCAATCGTCAGGTCGTTGACCACCCGGGTTACGCCAGGCGTCTCAAACACCAGCCGAAGCGCCGAATTCATCTGGTCGCGGCTGCTGACTTGCCCCCTCAGCCAGGCAGTTCCGTCCTGGTATTTCACGCCGATTTTGTAGCTCTTCAGTTGGCCGCTTTG
>CAZDHR010000150.1:0-14658 GCA_964505295.1 uncultured Planctomycetaceae bacterium | reverse complement strand
CAGGTAGCTCAGTTGGTAGAGCACTGGACTGAAAATCCAGGTGTCGCCGGTTCAACTCCGGCCCTGTCCACTCGAGTCCCGTGCCCTCCGCTTCTCTTGAGAAAAGGCTCGCAAGGACTTGGACACGCGCCGCTTGCGAGCCTGTCTGTTTTTCTTGACCTACGGTTGTGCCGTCCTTCGCCCGGCGCCTCGGGCGGCGGAGCGTTGGCCACGTCCGCATTCTCAGCCCCATTGACACCGTTGATATTGAGACAACCTCGGTCTTCCTCGGGATTCGAGGGGGTTTCGTCAACGTCGGCCGTATCGTCGTCCGTCACCGTGTAGCTGAAGCTGTCGGGGCCGTGATAGCCGGGCTCGGGCGTGCAGGTCAACGTGCCGGCGGCAGGGTCGAAATCGCTGATCGTACCGTGCCGGTCGTCGCGAGATTCTCAGTATAGAAAGACTGGGCCATTGGGGTAAGACATCAGAGGTGACGTTCCTCGGCGCGGCGGCCGCGTTATATGTCCCCACGGAAAGAGCCTTGGGAGGTAGGCCCGGTGGCAGGACGGTGGCGGTACGCCCTGGTCGATCAGCGGAGGGGACCTTCGATGTGGCTGCACAATATGGTTCGTAACCGAGTCCGGCGACGGCTGACTCACGAGACGTCGATCGCGCTGGAGCGGCGAGCACCCGAGCTGGAAAGTAGCTTCCAGGGGATCGAGGAGCTTGGGATTTATCTCCATGTACCGTTCTGCCGGCAGATTTGCCCCTACTGCCCCTACAACAAGGAGCTTTACGACCCCCGGGCGGCGGAGCGATATGCAAACGCCGTCGTGAAGGAGATCGACGCCTACTGCCGGCTCATCGGCGACCGGCCGGTCACCTCGTTCTACATCGGCGGCGGGACCCCCACGACGATGCTCCACACCGGCTTGGATCGGATCTTGGAACACGTCCACAAGTCGTTCAACATGCAGTGCGGCATCCACGTGGAAAGCCATCCGGACGACCTGACCCCCACGGGGCTCGACGCGATCACGGCGATGGGCGTCGAACACCTCAGCATCGGGGTCGAGGCGCTCGAGGATCACCACCTGCGGGCGCTCCACCGGCCGTATACGGTCGAGGGTGTGAAGACGGCGGTCGCCAGGGCGGTGGATCGGGGATTCCGGTGCGTCAACGCCGACTTCATCTTCGCGCTGCCGAATCAAACCATGGCCGAAGTAGAACGGGCGGGGCACGAACTCGTCGAGCTGGGCGTGGACCAGGTCGCGGCGTACCCCTTGTTCAACTTCTCGTACACTCGGTGGCCCGACCTTACCATGAAGAACGGCTACCGCCGACACGGCGTGCTCAAGCGGCGCAGGATGCTCCGCGTGCTGGAGCGCGTCTTCTACGGGGCCGGATTCGAGCGGACCTCGGTCTGGGCGTTCACCCGGCGGGGCGTGCCGCGGTACTGCTCGGTCACGGTGCCGCTCTACGTCGGCCTGGGTGCCAGCGGCGGCTCGTACCTCCAAGACGTCTTCTACCTCAACACGTTCAACGTGAGCGAGTACTGCAAGGCGCTGGAGAGCGGCCGGATGCCCATCGCGCTGTCGGTCGATCTGACCGAGCGGATGCAGATGGCCGGTTGGCTCTACTGGAGGATCTACGAGACGCGGTTTCGGAAGTCCGATTTCCGCAAGCGGTTCGCCCGGGATTTTGACGAGATCTACGGTCGACCGATGAGGCTGCTTGCGCACCTCGGGCTGGCAAAGGCCGACGACGGCGAGGTCGTTCTCTCCGACGCCGGGGCCTACTGGGTCCACGCCCTCCAGGACCTGTTCTCCATCGACTACGTGGATAAGCTCTGGGGCGAGTCGAAGCGAAACCCGTGGCCGGAGAACGTGACTCTCTAGCACCCCGTTGAAAAAGGGTGCCAGTGCTGGCGACGATCCCGGGCTGTGCCGCGTCCAGCAGCCTGGCGTTGGCCTCGCGGATCGGCTCGATCGAGCGTTTCCCGCGACCGGGGAGCCTGGCGAACTACCTGCTAGGGGCCCGTGGTGGATTCGCGTTCCGCGCGGCGGTCGAGAGGCGAGGCCCAGTGGGGCGGCTGGGTGCGCGATTTGGCGTCGCGGGGCTCGCGCGCCGCCGGGGCCAGGGTGAAGAAGAACGTGGTGCCCACGCCCGGCTCCGATTCGAGCCACACGCGACCGCCGTGCGACTCGATGATCTTGCGCACGATCGCCAGGCCCGCCCCCGTGCCCTCGTAGCGATCGCGCCCGTGCAAGCGGCGGAACATGGCGAAGATGTCCTTGTGGTGCTCCTCGGGAATGCCGATCCCGTTATCTCGCACGTAGAACACCGGCGGATCGCCCGGTAGGACCCCGATCTCGATCCGCGGCCGGTCGCTCTCGTTGAACTTCAGCCCGTTGGAGATCAGGTTCGTGAGCACCTCGCCGACCAGCGTGGCGTCGCACGGAACGGCGGGCAGCCGGTCGACGATCTCGACCAGCCCGCGCCGCGCGTCGAGCACGGGGCGGAGCGCGTCGAGCAGGTCGTCCACCATGGCGTTCAGGTCGACCTCGGCGTCGGAGGGGGTGATCTCGCCGGAACGGCAATACCGGAGCAGGCCGCTGATCGAGCCGGAGAGCCGGTCGCAGAGCTTGATCAACACGCCCAAGCGACGTTGGCCTTCGGCGTCGAGCCGGTCTTCGTAGTCGTCCTGAAGCAGCTCGCAGTACGCCCGCATCCCCTGGAGCGGCTGCTTCAGGTCGTGCGCGACCACGAAAGCGAACTCCTCCTCAACGTCGGGCTCGAAATGACCCGCCGGCTCCACGCGCACGCTCCGCGCGCCCACGGCCCACCAGCCCCGCGCCGGTGCCGTCACCGCTTTCTGCTCGATCGCATCCCCTGCCATTTGCTCACTCCCCTGGTCTGCGCCCCCTCCCGGCGACTGCACGGTGGGGCGTCGCAAATGTAGGTCAGGGGAAATCGCGGGCAAACGGGCAGACGGCTCTTTCAGGGCCGGGGAGGAGATTTGCGTGGGGAACGGGGGAGTGTATCGCGTTTGCCGGTGCCGACAGTCGCGCAGCCCTGCGCGGATACGCAGGTCGCACGACCTATCCGAAGCTCACGTCACCGGCAGACATCCCGGCCCGAGGGGCTCGAACGACTTGTAGGTGAGGAGGAACTCCTGGTGGCCGAGGCGCTCGGAGAGGGTGGGCTGGCCGGCGGCCGTGCGGAGGACGAGATCGAAGATTTCGCGGCCGACTTGAGCGTGGCGCCGCCACGTTGTCCTCGGGGGCGAGCTGAAGCAGGCGGGGGTCGATAGTCGGCTGGGCACGGGAATCGGTCATGTGTTCACGGACCATCGTTTGCGGTCAATTGTCTTCAGGCGAAATGGAGTCAACGCATCTTGTCGGCCGCGGCGAAGCCGCAAGCGGCTTGTCATGGTTGGTGCTTCCCTCGGCTGATTCACTGCGATCACCCGTACCCCAGCTCACGCAGCTCGTCCTCGTCGAGCCCGTGGTAGTGGGCCAGCTCGTGGAGGATCGTGATGCGGATCTCCTCGCGGAGCCGGTCGGTGCGGATGCGTCCGTCCTCGTCGCGGGCTGCCCGAAGGATGCCCTGGCGGTAGACCGTCACCACGTCGGGCAGGGTGCCCGAGTGCTCGATGCTCTTGTGGTTGATGGGAATACCGGTGAATAGGCCGCAGAGGTCGTCGCGGCGCCGGGCGCCGGTTCGGGCCATCACGTCGGCCGACGGATAGTCTTCCACGTGTAAGGGAACCCGCTCGATCAACTCGTGCACCAAGGGCGGCATCTGGGCCAGCACCTGCTCGAACAGGGCATCGAAACGGCGTCGCGTGGGGGGGTCCAACTCACTCTCCCGGGTTCTCGGGAACGCTTGCGCGACGGATGCATCGTCGCTTAGATATTCTTCGAGGCGGGCGGGCTCGCGTCAATCGGTGGGCCGCCTCGACCGTGCCGCGTCCTCCTCTCCGCCGCCACGATGGTAGGGGCCCGGGCGACCGGTCGCTCGCGCCGCCATGCCGCTCGCTGGCGATCGCTTGCCGCGATGGGTAAACTCGGTAAGGCTCGACCGAAGAACGACTTCCGCATCCGCGGAGTAGTAGGCACACGCCGTGTGCCGTAACCGGCACACGCCGTGTGCCTGCTACGGAGGTCGGGCCAAGAGCGCGGACCCTCGAAGGAGCTCCCCAATGAGACGCACCAGAATCCTCCTGCTGACCATGCCTTTCCTGACCATTATCTCCGTGGCCGGTCCCGTGCCACGGGGGCTCGCCGACCAACCCGAGCACCGCAAGCTCTCCGCCGTGCCGTTCACGGAGGTGAAATTCCAGGACGAATTCTGGGCGCCCCGGCTGAAGACGAATCGCGAGGTCTCCATCCCGCACAACTTCAAGTGGTGCGAGGAGACGGGCCGGTTCGGCAACTTCGCCAAGGCGGCCGGGCTGGTGGAGGGCAAGTTCGAAGGGATCTACTTCAACGACTCCGACGTCTACAAAGTCCTCGAAGGCGCGTCCTACTCGTTGGCCGACCATCCCGATCCCGTGCTCGACAAGATGGTCGACGACGTCGTGGCCAAGATCGCCGCCGCCCAGCACGACAATGGATACCTGAACACGTACTTCACGCTCGTCGAGCCCGACAAGAAGTGGACCAACTTCCGCAAGATGCACGAGCTTTATTGTGCGGGCCACTTGTTCGAGGCGGCGGTCGCCCATCACCGGGCCACCGGGAAGACCACGCTGTTGGACGTCGCCACCCGGTTCGCCGATCGCATCGACGCGATCTTCGGCCCCGACCAGCGCCACGAAGTGCCCGGCCACGAGGAGATCGAGCTGGCCCTGGTCAAGCTCTGGCAGGAGACCGGCCAGTCGCGCTACTTCGAGCTGGCCAGGTTCTTCCTGGATATCCGCGGCGACGCGTCGAAGCGCGACGTCCACGGCCCCTACTGCCAGGACCACGTGCCCGTCGGCCAGCAGAGCGAAATCGTCGGCCACGCCGTCCGGGCGATGTATCTCTATTCGGGCGTGGCCGACGTGGCGGGCTACACGGGCAATTCCGGCTACATCGACGCGATGCACCGCCTCTGGGACGACGTGGTCAATCGCAAGATGTACGTCACCGGCGGCGTCGGCGCCCGGCACAGCGGCGAATCGTTCGGCGACGCGTACGAGCTGCCCAACGAATCGGCCTACTGCGAGACGTGTGCGGCGATCGGGCTGGCCCTGTGGAGCCACCGGCTCAACCTGATGCACGGCGACGCCCAGTACGCCGACGTGCTCGAGCGGGTGATCTACAACGGCGTCCTCTCCGGAATCGGCATGGACGGCGAGCACTTCTTCTACGTCAACCCGCTGGCCTCCGGCGGCAACCACCACCGCCAGCCGTTCTTCCCCTGCGCCTGCTGCCCGACCAACGTGGTCCGGTTCGTGCCGTCGCTTCCCGGGTACGTCTATGCCCAGGACGGCGAGGGCGTCTTCGTCAACCTCTACGTCGCCGGCACGGCAACCGTCGCGCTGGACGACAACCGGGTGAAGATCACGCAACAGACGCGGTACCCGTGGGATGGCCGCGTCACGCTGACGATCGACCCGCAGCGGCCCGCCACGTTCGACGTGAGCCTCCGCGTCCCCCCGTGGTGCAAAGGGGCCCAGGCGAGCGAGGGCTTCGCCGAGACGGATCGCGGCTACGTCCGATCTCGGCGCGCGTGGAAGCCGGGCGACCGGATCGAGCTGAACCTGCCCATGGAAGTCGAGCGGATCGAAGCCCATCCCCGGGTGCGGGCCGACGTCGGCCGCGTCGCCCTCCAGCGCGGCCCGATCGTCTACTGTTTCGAGAAGGTCGATAACCCCGGCGGCGTGCGGAGCATCCTCCTGGCCAAGGACCCGAAGTTCGAGACCGAATGGCGGCCCGATCTGTTGGGCGGCATCACGGTCATCACGTGCCTCGATCGCGCGGGTCGCCGGCTGAAGGCCGTGCCGTACTACGCCTGGGACCATCGGGAGCCGGGCGACATGGCCGTGTGGGTCTGGCAGGACGGCAAGCGCCGCACGCCCGAGCAGAACGATCCAAGCTGGGAAGGCAAGCTCTACCGCCCGTTGGACGTCGAAACGCTCGGCCCGCCGACCGAGCTGAGCATCGCCCAGACCAGCGTCGCCTCCGTTTCGTTTGCACGCGGCAACGACACCCTGGGTGCTTTGAACGATCTCGTCGAGCCGAGCGATTCCTGCGACCACAACGTCCCGCGCTTTACGTGGTGGGACCATCGGGGCACGAGCGAGTGGGTCGAGTACCGGTTCGACCAGGCCCGCAAGGTCTCGGCCGTCGAAGTCTATTGGTTCGACGACGGCCGCATCCAGCGCCACTGCCGCGTTCCCAAGTCGTGGAAGCTCCTCTACCGGGCCGGCGACCAGTGGAAGCCGGTCACCGGGCCGTCCGACTACGGCACCAAGCTCGACCAATACAACCGGGTCACGTTCGATTCCGTCGAGACGACCGGGCTGAGGATCGAAGTCCAGCTCGACGCGGAAGGCCCCTGGTCGGGCGGGATCCTGGAGTGGAAGGTGGAGTGATCGCGGTCGGCCGCCGAGGCATCCGGCTTGGAAGCTCACGCGTGCAAACCAGCGTGCGCCGACTCCACTTCGGAGCAGGCCGAAGTCCGCTTCTTGGTTAAAAAGGGGGCTTGGGTAGGAAAGGCAGCAATGCCGGCACCCATCGAAATTCCGGCGAAACGCCGCTACGAGGGCACGGGCATCTCCAACTGGCGCATCTTGCGGTAGAGGTTCGAGCGGTGGAGGCCCAGTTCGGAGGCCGCCTCGGTCATGTTGCCCCCGGCCCGCTCGATCGCCTGTCTGATATAGGCCACCTGGAACTGCTGCGTTGCCTGCGAGAGCGTCTGATCGCCGCCGGCAACGAGCGGCGAGCTGCCGCGGGGGGAGAGGATGAATGCCAGGTCTTCGACCTCGATGCGGTCCTCCGTGGAGAGATAGGCGAGACGCTCCATGAGGTTTCGCAGCTCGCGGACGTTGCCGGGCCAGGGGTGGGTCTCCAGGCGTCTACGGGCATCGGCGGAGATCTCGGGGACCTGGCGGCGAGCCTTCTTCGAGAAGTCTTCGAGGAAATGGCCCGCCAAGAGCAAAACGTCGCCGGCCCGCTCGCGAAGCGGCGGGAGCTCCAGCGTGACGACGTTCAGGCGAAAATAGAGATCCTCGCGGAACTGCTTCTGCCGGACCATCTCGGCCAGGTCCTGGTTGGTGGCCGCGACGACCCGGGCATCCGTGTGGATAGGCTGCGAACCGCCCACACGGACCAGCACCCTCTCCTCCAGCACCCGGAGCAGCTTGGCCTGACAGCTCAGGCTCAAGTCGCCGATCTCGTCCAGGAACAGGGTGCCCTCGGCGGCCAGCTCGAACTTGCCCTGCCGGGTTTCGCGGGCGTCGGTGAAAGCCCCTTTTTCGTGGCCGAACAGCTCGCTTTCGGCCAGCGTGTCGGGAATGGCGGCGCAGTTGACCGCCACGAACGGCTTCTCGCGACGGCTGCTGAGGTAGTGAATCGACTTGGCGACCACCTCCTTGCCCGTCCCGTTCTCTCCCAGGATCAGCACGGCCAGGTCGGTATCGGCCACGCGGCGGATGATGGATCGCAGCGCCTCGATGGCCGGACTCTCACCGATCAACTGGATCCCCTCGGCCGCCTGTTCGGTGATCTGGCGACTCGTGGAAAGCAGGTTCTCGCGATCCCGAGCGTTCTCCAGGGCGACGGCCGCGTGGCCGGCCAGCTCGACCAGGGCCGCTTCATCCTCCGAAGTGAACTCGCCCAAGACGCTGTTGATCAGCTCGAACGCGCCGAACATCTCGCCGCTACGACCGTGCATGGGGACGCACAACAGGGTCTTGGTTTCGTAGCCGAGCTGCGAGTCGACCTGATGGTCGATCCGCTCGGGCTCGGTGGCGGCGTCGACGCGCAACGGCTCGCCCGTGCGGATTACTTGCCCCACCACGCCCCGGTCGTCGGGGATTCGCAGCTCGCCCTCATCGACCCCCAGGGCTGGCCGGCCGACGAGCGTGTGGTTGCGGCGATCCCAAAGGAAGATGCTGGCTCGATCGGCCCCCAGGAGCTGGGTTGCCGCCTCCGCCATCTGGACCAGCAGAGGGACCACTTCGTGGGTCCGGTTCCACTGATTGGCGATCTGGAGGATCCTCTCCAGCCGGCGGATGCGACGCCGGTCCTGGTGACACCGATCCACCGCGGCGAGCCCGTCGGCCAGAATCGGACCCAGCTTGGCCAGCGTAGCCAGCGCATCCCCCGCCTTGATGCCCGCGGCACAGTGCAACACGAGTGCCTCGGCGGTGGCCGTTTGGGCAGCCAACGGCACGGCGACCCACGGGTCTTGCACGCGGGACGCCTCCTGATCGAGGACTTCGCCCAGGAGATCGACGGGCAGCGATCGGCGGCTTCCGGATTGAGCGACGGCCACCCACTGCCCGCCCCGTGCGGCGGCAATGGCCACGAAATCGCCACCGGCCGCCGAAGAAACGGCCGCCAGCGCGTCAGTCAAGTAGCTCGCGGCGCTCTCCGCGTGGTTCGCCCGCCAGCACAGTTCCGAGACAACGGGTGCCAAGTGCGGATTGTCGCGGAGCCCCTCGAAAGCTCCAGCATCGGGGGGAGAAGGCGTACGCATGACGGGTTCCCGGCCAAGAGTCATTCAGACTACGGTCCGACATCGAATCGAGGTCATCTCCGAGGCGTGCATTGTACTGAATTGCCATCCTTGTGACAGCGCGGAAGAAAAGGTGACAGCCACCAAATCTGGAGAAGCTGGAAAAGATGGCGCCTGACAGAATTCCCGGCTTACCCAGATTTGGTGGCTGTCACCTTTTCTCAATAAGCAGGTCTTGACCCGTTGGGGGCGGGGTGATAATGTCGAAGGCTTCAACTTGCGGAGTCTGGGGAGCGTTTGCCGTGCCTTACGATTGCGTTGTGTGTGTGAAGCAGGTCCCGGATACGGCCAATGTGACCGGGGACGCGATGAAGGAGGACGGGACGGTCAACCGGGGCGCGTTGCCGGCCATCTTCAATCCGGAGGACCTCCACGCGTTAGAGACGGCCCTGGAGATTCGAGACGCGTACGGCGGCTCGGTGACCGTGGTCAGCATGGGCCCACCCAAGGCGGCGGATGTCCTCCGTGACTGCCTCTATCGGGGGGCTGACCGCGCAATCCTGTTGACGGATCGTCGGGCCGCGGCGAGTGATACCCTGGCGACCAGCTACATCCTGAGCAAGGCGATCGAAACGGTCGGGCGGTACGATTTCGTCTTGTGCGGGCGCCAGGCGATTGACGGCGATACGGCCCAGGTCGGGCCACAGACGGCCGAGAAGCTGGGAATCCCGCAGGTCACCTATTTGGAGGAGCTGATCGGGGTTTCGGACCGCACGGCGCGGATCCGCCGCAACGTCGGCCACGGCTGGGAGATCGTCGAAGCCCCGTTGCCGCTGTTGGCCACGGTGATCGAGACGGCCAACGAGCCCCGCCCGCCCGCGGCCAAGCGGGTCATGCGTTTCAAGCGAGCCCGGGTCGAGGCGGAGTTGGCCCGCGAGGTGGAAAACGATCTGCCCGATGCGGCGGACGAGGAGCGGCAGGCCGAGGTCGGGCGACGGGCTGAGGCCCTGAGGCAGGCCGGGCTGTTGATCGAGCAGTGGAGCCTGGACGACGTCGGCGCCGAGTTGGCGCGCTGCGGCATGAGCGGCTCCCCGACGAAGGTCCACCGAATCCAGTCGATCGTGCTCACCAAGGAGGGCTACACCGAGATTCCGCCGAGCGAGAAGGGCGTGCGCCAACTGATCCACGAGCTGGTGGTCGATCGAACGTTGGGTTGAACGCGCAGGGATCGAAATCGTCGGAAAGATAACAGGAGCGAATTGATCGTAGGGTGCGTGCTCGGCACGCACGCGGAACGGACCGGCCATGGTCGGGCGTGCTGCGAACGCATCGTCGAGCGCGATGCGAACGCGTGGGTGCAAGCACCCACCCTACGACGAGCGCGTGAACCAGGACTTGGAGTCAGAGTCGAGGATAATCGAGAACGATGGTCGAAGTGAACCGCAAGGGCGAAGTCTGGGTTTTCGCCCAGCAGGAGGCGGGCTCGCTGCACGACGTGGTGCTGGAGATCTGCGGCAAAGCCCGCGCGCTGGCCGATCAGTTGGGAGTGCGCATGGGGGCGGTGCTGCCCGGCTCGGATCTTGGCGGGCTGCCGAAGCGGCTGATCGCCCAGGGGGCCGACAGCGTGTACCTGGTCGACGACGAGCGGCTGGCGCACTACCAGACGGGCTCCTACGCCCGGGTGTTGACCACGCTGATAAAAAAACACCAGCCCCAGATCGTGATGTACGGGGCGACGCCCTTGGGGCGCGACCTGGCGCCGCGCGTCGCCTCGGCGCTGCGCGCCGGGATGACGGCCGACTGCACCGACCTGCAAGTCGGCGACGTCCGGGACGGGAAGACCGGCACGGTTCACGAGAAGCTGCTCTTACAGGTCCGGCCTGCCTTCGGCGGGAACATCATCGCCACGATCGTCAACTTCGACCAGTGGCCCCAGATGGCCACTGTGCGCGAAGGCGTGATGCCGCTCGGCGATCCCGACCCGTCGCGCGAAGGCCGGGTCGTGACCGAACCGGTGGAGATCGGCCCGAGCGACCTGGCGGTCAAGCTGATCGAGCGGCACGTCGAGCCGCGGACCGTGAACCTCAAGGGGGCTCGGGTCATCGTGGCCGGCGGCGGCGGAGTGGGAAGCAAGGAGAACTTCGCCCTGATCCACGAGTTGGCCGGAGTGATCGGCGGGGCCGTAGGAGCCAGCCGGGCGGCAGTGGACAGCGGTTTTGTGGGCAAGGACCATCAGGTCGGCCAGACGGGGACCACGGTCCGCCCGGCGCTATACATCGCCGCCGGGATCAGCGGGGCGGTGCAGCACCGGGCAGGGATGGAGGAGTCGGCCAAGATCCTCGCCATCAACAAGGACCCCGACGCCCCCATCTTCTCGGTCGCCCACTACGGCATCGTCGGCGATCTGGGCCGGATCATCCCGATGATGATCAAAGCGATGAAGGAGCGGCGGTAACGCAGGGACTCGAGCCAATCCACGAAGTCAACCGAAGCGGGAGCTTCCTCGTGGGGAACTACTTCTTAGATAATCAGGACATCCAGTTCCTCTTCGACCACATCGATCTGGCGGAGGTGGCCCGGGTCCAGGAGGCCGACACGGCCAACGGCGACGCCGACTACGTGCCGGTCGACGCGGCCGACGCGGTCGACAACTACCGGCGCGTCTTGGAAATCGTCGGCCAGATCGCCGCCGACACGATCGGGCCCAACGCCGAGCAGGTCGATCGCGAGGGAAACACGCTCAACGACGACGGCACCGTCACCTACCACCCGTTGGTCCAGAAGAACCTCGATCGGCTCGCGCAGGCCGACATGATGGGGTTCACCTTGCCCCGGAAGTACGGCGGCCTGAACTGCCCCATCGTGATCTACACGATGGCCACGGAGATCGTAAGCCGGGCGGACGGCTCGTTCCAAAACCTGTTCGGCTTGCAGGGCATCGCCGACACGGTCCATGCGTTTGCCAGCGACGAGATCAAGGACGAGGTGCTTCCCCGCTTCGCCAGCGGCGAGGCAACCGGCGCCATGGTCCTCACCGAGCCCGACGCCGGAAGCGACCTCCAGGCGGTACGTCTTCGGGCGGACCAGGACGCCGGCGGCACCTGGCGGCTCAACGGCGTGAAACGCTTCATCACCAACGGTTGTGGCGACGTCCTCTTGGTTCTCGCCCGCAGCGAGCCGGAGATCAGCGACGGGCGGGGCCTGAGCTTGTTCATCACGGAGCGATCGGCGGGGGTCCGAGTCCGGCATTTGGAAGACAAGCTCGGCATCCACGGGTCGCCCACCTGCGAGCTCGTGTTCGACAACGTCTCCGCCCGGCTGGTCGGCGAGCGTCAGCGGGGATTGATCACCTACGTGCTGGCCCTGATGAACGGCGCCCGCGTGAGCATTGCCGCCCAATCGTTGGGGATCGCCGAAGCGGCCTATCGCCTGGCCCGCACCTACGCCCACACCCGCCAGCAGTTCGGCGGGCCGATCGAGCGGCTCCCCGCCGTGGCCGAGATGGTCACCGACATGCAGATCGCTGTCGAGGCCGCCCGGGCGCTGGCCTACGAGACCGGCCGGATCTGCGATCTGGAAAACAACAACCTTCGCACCCTGGAATGGAAGAGGGATTTGGAGAAGGGCGAGAAGAAGCAACGAAAGCAGTTGGCCCGGTCGCTCAAACGGCTCAACGGCATGCTCACGCCGATGAGCAAGTACTACTGCTCGGAGACGTGCTGCTGGGTGGCCGACACGGCGATCCAGGTATTGGGCGGCTCGGGCTACATGAGGGACTACGCCGCCGAGCGACACCTCCGCGACGCCCGAATCACCACCATCTACGAGGGGACCAGCCAGTTGCAGCTCGTGGCCGCCGTTCGCGGCGTCGCCTCCGGCCCGTTGGAAAGCTACGTGGCCGAGCTCGAGAAGACCGAGTACGACGACCCGCTGTTGGCCGAGCTGCAAGGGAAGCTCGTCGAGGGCAAGGAGCAGGTGCTCGAAGCAGTCCGGTTCGTCAAAGGGCAGTCGACCACGTACCTCGATCTCTCCGGGCGCCGGCTGGTCGACGCGGCGATCGCCATCATCTGCGGCCATCTGCTGTTGGCGCAAGGGGCGGTGAACGAGCGGAAACGGCGCGTGGCCCGGCGCTTCATCGAGGCCCAGATGCCGATCCTGCGGATGAACTGCCAGCAGGTCCTCTCCGGCGACAGCACGCCCCTGGACGAGTACGAGCTGTTGGCCGGGCCGGTCCCGGTGAGCGACTAGCGAGCCGTCGCGGAATGGGTGGTTCGTCGAGGCAGAATCGGCCTGCCGTCGTGAACCCGCGCGCCCGGCCCACGCTCGCCGTGATCCGATGGATCGGGCCTTTCTGCGCCTGCGACCGGACGAGCGCGGTCGCGAGAATCCCGTCCAGCGGGCCCGGGCACGGCGCTCTTTTTCACCTTTTCCGTTGATACCAATCGTAGGGCTTTTCGGCCACCCGGCGTTCGACGAACCTCGCGATCGCCTCTTCGAGCTTGAACGATCCGGCTCCCAGGATCTTGGTGCCCTGCAGCTTGGTCGGCAACTGGCCGAGGAACACGGACTTCTCCTCCTCGTTGCCGCGATAGCGATCCAGAAGATTGAAGGCGCGGCGGGCGTCGGCAAGCGCCCTGGAATCCTCCTTGCCCACGATGATGTACACCGAGATCTGCGTGCGCACGAAGGGGTTGCTCAGCGGCTTGCTGAGGGGCATGCCCTTGAAGTCCCAGTCGGGGGAAACCATGACGAGCCCCTTCACGTCTTGGCTGGGTGCCGCGCGGTTGGCTTCGCGGCGGGGAGTCGTCCAGTCGTGGCGCGCGTAGTAGGTCGCCACCGTCGCTCCCATCTCGGCGCCCACGATGCACAGCTTGTTCAAGTTCAACTCGCCCGCGTCGTTCTTCTTGACCAAAAACGCGCGAAACTTCTCCATGTCGTCGTAGTACATATAGGTGTAATCCGTGCGGCCCATCTTCTCGGGGTCCAAGGGGTCGCCGCCGAACGGCGATCGGGTGCTTTGGCCGTGGCCTCGCAAGTCGGGCAGGAGCACGGCGCAGCCACGCCCCTGGAGAAACTGCGCCACCTCGACAAACTCCTTCCTGTCCCCTTTGAACATGTGCAACAAAATCACCGGCACGTTCTCCTTGCCCTCCGTGCCGGGATAGAACGTGGCCGACAGTTGCAGACCGGCGCTGACGAGCTGTTGCCCTCCCACCTCCTCCGGCGCCGGAAGCTGTGTTGCCGATTCCTCCGCCCCAAAAAGCCCCGCTGTTCCCAAGGGCACGACGATCATGATTGCCACCAAGGCCGACAGGGCGAACGGCCAGAGTCTCCGGGAAACCTGAACACTCGACGGGCAGCATGGTCTGACAGTCATGGCAACTCTCGTTCCAGAGGGATTCGAATGCGTCGGCTACTGGTGAACTCCACCATTCAATCTAAGCAGCCCGGCAGCGCTCGTCAACCTTGCGGGGGGACCGAGCATGGGGGGGGAGACCGCCCCTCAGGATGACGCATTCCGGGGCATCCGGCTCCGGGACGCCCCGAGCCCCGGCCACCGGTCAGGCTCCATCGCCCGACGCATCGTCGAAGCCACCTGGGGCGACCCGGCGGGCAAGGATGCTCCGGCCGCTCACCGCCCCAGCAGGTTCACCGCCCGGACCGTCCGCGTTCGCTCTTCGATCTCCGGGGGCAGATGCCCTTTGAACCAGGCCTTCGCCCGGTAGCGGAGCTCGCTGCCGGTGGGAAGGAAATCGAGCGGCCGATCGTGCGAAGCGAGCGGGTCGTTGCCCCGGCTGGTGGTGTGCGGATGCTCGTGGCAGCCGACGCACGATTTCGTCTCCCCGGGCCGGGGGTAGATCCAGGTGAGCTGATTCCCCACCACGCGGCGGTCGCTGTCTAACACCTGGAAATGCAGGAGCCGATCCGCCGGGGCTTCGACGTAAAACGAGCCGTCGGGGGCAAGCGGGGCCGTGCCCAACACCCGGGCGAACGTACCGCCGTGGTTCT
>CAZDHR010000149.1:0-14761 GCA_964505295.1 uncultured Planctomycetaceae bacterium | reverse complement strand
GGGCACCCTTCGGGCCCTTCGGGGAAAAGAGCTGCGTCCCCTTTTCCGACCGCCACTACGGCCGCCGTATCCGCCCGGGGCACGCCGGCCAAAAGCATGCTCACCAGGAGCATCTGAAGCTCCGTATCGCTGGTCGCCCGGGAAATCACGTCCGGGAGCCGGCTGAGCACTTCGATGCGGTGGTCGGGATTGCGGAACTGGACCTGCCGGAGGTACTGGGAGCTGAATCGCTGCTGCTGGACCGGCTGCCGCACGTCGGCGTTGACCGTCACCCGCTGTTCGACGAGCGTGAACGTCGTCTTGCCGATCACGAAATGCTCGTCGTGGAGGAGCGTGAATCGAGCCAACTGCTTGCCCCGGACGTAGATCGGGTTCTGGGCGTCGGCGAGAGCGGTCACTTCGAGGCGGCTACAGTCGTAGCATAGGGTGGCGTGTCGCCGGGAGATGTGGGGGTCCCAGGGAACGGCCCAGACGCCGGCGGACCGCCCCAGCACCACCGGCTGTCCCTCCGGCAGCGCCCGACGCCAGCGGTGTTGGGCTTCGTCGCCCTGGGCAATGAGATCAGCCATCGTAGCCCCCCGATAGGAAAAGGGGACGCAGCTCTTTTTTGGGGGAAAGGAGGTACGTCCCCTGTTTTTGCGTCAGCCAAGCGTCTCCCGATGCGTTGCCGTCGGCGCGTCCGGCGTGACGCCGCCGGTGCTCGTGCGCTCGGAGGGCTCACCTCCCGGCAGAGAGAGCCGGGTGGAGCTCGTCTCCTTGAGCAGACGAATCGAGAAGCCCCACAGGCCGAGCAGCACGACGAAGACCATCACCAGGGCGGCCAGCCCATAAAGCAGCAGGTCCGATCTCAGTCCGTCCAGGGTCCAGAGAATCGTGCCCTCGTGGGTGTCGTAGGGCTCCTGAACGATGACCCACCAGCCGGTCGGCTCGCCGCGAATCAGTACCGGGCGCGCCTGGGCAAGCCACATCTTGTTGCGGGGGCCGTCTTCCGACTTCGCGGCCAGCTCGGCCAACGGGTCGTGGTACGCGAGGCCTTTCTTCTGGGTGTCGGGCAGTTGGTCGGGCGGGAGGCGGTAGTCGTCCAGCTCGCCGTTGGAGAGCTTGGCCAACCCCTGGACGAGCGGGTGCTGGAGGATCATCCCCGTGTGGTCCCCCTCGCGCTCGTCGACCAACACCGGCCCCTGGAATTTCCGGAACTTCGTGTCCCGCTCTTCGAGCTCCACGAACCGGCCGACCCTCACCGTCAGGGCCACCACGCCCAAGAACTCCCCGCCCGACGGCGGCTCCTCATAAACCGGACAAGCCACGGCCACGATCCACTGGTCGTGCGCCTGGGAGCGAAACACGGCCGACAGCGTCGTGCGATCCAGGTGCTCGCCCTCGGCCGGCCGCCACTGCGGCGGGTAGTCCCGCGGGCCGCCGTGGAAATAGCTCCGCCAGGCGTAGTCCCGCCCGATCGTTTCCGACTGCGGCACGCGGGCCGTCGAAAGGCCCCGCCGATCGCAGAAGAACCAACTGGCCACCTCTTCGGAACCTCGCTGCTTCTCGCCCTCGACGCTCCCGGCGTTCTCCTTGGGCCGCATCCCTTCGGGGAGGAAGCCCGCGAACTCGGCTTGGAGCTTCGTGCGGGCGTCGAGCTTGCGAAACTCCTCGAGCAAACGTTGGTACGTCTCGGGTCCCTCACGTTCCTCGCCGGGCAGCCCCGGAGTGCTCAGCCGGTCGAGCAAGGCCTGGGTTTCGGGCGCCGCAACCGCCTGTTCGTACTGGCGAATCGCGTCGCGGAGCCGCTCGGAACCAGCCACGTGCTCGACGGCTTCGAAGCGGCGCTCCAGCTTGTTGCCGGCGGTTCGGGCGACGAACCGGGCGGCGAACTCGTTGCTCTCCAACGCACTCCGCGTGAGCAGCTCGCCCGACTTCTGTAACGCCCTGCTGAAGCCGGTCCAGGCGAACAACGACACGACCAGCAACACCAACGCCGGTCCGACTCCGCCGAGGATCTTCATCGGCCGTCGCGCCCGGTTGGCGTCGCGGGCGTCCAGGGCGGCCAACACGGCCTGCACGTTGGGGTACCGCCTTCGCGAGTCCGGCGCCAGGCACCGCTCGATGATCTCGGCCAGCGCCCGATCGACGCCGGGCACCTGGCGGTGCTCGTCGGGCACGGGCGAGCTGCGGATCATCCGGCGGTACTGGGCCAGCCGGCTCTTCAGCCCACCGGCCGCCTCCAAACGCCGCACCGACTCCTCGTCGCGGTGCGGCGGACGGCCCGTGAGCATGCAGTAGAGCAACGCTCCCAGCGCGTAGACGTCCCATCGGGCGTCGGGGACCGCCTCCAGATCGGCCTGTTCCGGGGCCATGTAGAAGAGCGTGCCCAGCGCGGGGGCCTGCTCGTGCGAGAGCCGCGATTGGCCGAAGTCGGCCAGCCGGGGCTTGTGGTCCTGGTCCAAAAGAACGTTGGCCGGCTTCAGGTCGCAGTGCAGGACGCCCTTGCCGTGGGCGTGCACCAGCCCCACGGCCACGTCGCGGAACACGTCGACCGCCTCCGGCACCGGCATCGGCCCGGAATCAAGCCGCCGGGCCAGCGAGCCCTCCTCCAGGTACTCCATGATGTAGTAGGGCGGATCGGCGTCCCAACCGACGCCGATCAACTGGACCACGTACCGATCGGCGAACAGGAACGCCAGCTTCTCCACCTCCCGCGACAAGAGCGACCAGTCCAATCCGCCCCGGTGCGTGTAGAACTTGATCGCCACCCGGCGGCCCGTGTTCCGGTCCATCGCCACCCAGACCTCTCCGTATGCCCCCATGCCCAGAAACCGCTCCATCTCGTAGCCGGGCACCTGGGTGGGCGGATGCGACCGCTGCACGCTCTTCTGCTGCGATTCACGACGCTCGGGGCCCCCCTGTGGGATCGTCGGGTCGGTGCTCATGCCATCAGTATAGCAGCCCCGGGCGGCGGCGGGCCAGAACGGGCGATCCGGCCGGCTCGGCCGTCAGAAGACGGGTAGTCGGCGCCCGGCCGGGAGGATATCCGGGACGCTCGCGCGACTTGCGTCCGATGCCCACAACTTGGCGGCGTACGCTCGCCGAGGGGGAAAATTGCCACCCGATGGGAGAGTCCACTCGGCGGCGGCCGCAGGAATAAGGCCGGTTTACCGGCAGGACGCCACGGAGACTCGCGCCGATGCTTGCTTCTCCGTGCGGAAGGGCCTAAAGTGAATGCTGGCAGCCTGCGGCGGCTTGGAACACCGCCGCGGTTCGGTCTTTTCTCGCATCTCGGTTCGCCTGGGAAAGGAGGAGTCGCCATGTCTCGCAAGATTCTGCTTGCGCCGGTCGTTCTCTGGGGCGCGTTGGTCATGAGCATGGGCCCGGCTGAATGGGGCGAAAGTACCCTATGGGCGGCTCAGCGCGACAAGAAGCCTTCGGCGCGTCGTGCCTCGCCCGGCCCGAAGAAGCCGGCGCGTCGGACGCCGACACTCCGCTTCGGCACCGAGGCCATCCTGAAGGTTTTGCAGGAACCGACTTCGCTCGAGTTCCTCGAGACCCCGCTCCTCGACGTGGCCGCCGAGGTCCAGGACAAGCACGGCGTACACGTCCACCTCGATCACCGGGCTCTGGACGACGTGGGTATCCCCAGCGACACGCCCGTCACCTTCGCCATGTCCGGCATCCCCCTCCGCTCGGCCTTGGAACTGATGCTCGGCCAGCTCGACCTGACGTGGACCATCGGTTCCGACGTGCTCCTGATCACCACGCCGGAGGAGGCGGAGAACCTGCTGGTCACGAAGACGTACGACGTGTCCGATCTGCTGGTCTCACCGCGCAGCCACACGTACCAGGGAGGTCGCCTCCCGACTACGCCGCAGGAGAACCGATGGCCCGCAATACCGATGATGCAGGGGTCGGGGGACCTGATGTCGGACGGTGGCGGGCTGACGAGCAGTGGGGCGAAGAGTGATAGCACGGGGCTCGCGTGCGGCGGCATGGGCGGCCCGTGGCCTTCCTGCCCGCGCACCGGCGCGGACGATCTCGTCGACCTGATCCAGATAGTGATTGCCCCGGAAAGCTGGGACGAGGTGGGCGGGGCGGGTAGCTGTGCCCCTTACGACCGGGGCCTGGCCATCAGCCAACCGATCGCCATCCATCTGGAGATTGAAGCATTCCTGGACGCTTTGCGGGCGCAACGACAGGCCGTGCCGACCGTGGTCGTCGACGCCCGGTGGCTCGTGCTCGATTCCGATCTGCTCGACCAGCTTCTGGGCGATCGCAAGCCCCGCGACGCCGGCGCCGCTCAGGTCGCGGTCGATCCCCAGGCGCTCGATCTCCTGACCCGGACCGTGCCCAGCTATCGTGCACGGATCAACTGCGTGAGTGGGCGAAAAGTGTACCTGGCGGCGGGCGATCGGCGTACGGTCGTCCACGGGGCGATTCCCGTGGTCGGCAGCGGGATCGGGTATCAGCCGGTCATGCGAATCCCCAACGTCGGCCTCTTGCTGGAGATTCGGCCCACCGTCGATCTCGGCGCGAAAACGGCGCTCGTGGACATCGAGAGCACGGTCACCGGCTGGGGCAAGCCTGATCGTGCGTTGCGTGTGGGCACTCGTTTCCCGCCCAGTGAGATGGAGTACGGCTTCGACGGAGCGAAAGAGACGCTCGAGGAGCCGGGCGGCGAAAGCTCGGTCGACGTCGATCGCGTCAACCTGCCCACGCAGCAGTTCGCGGCCAGTCAGCGCGTGCCGCTGGGCAAGCCCGTCCTCGTCGGCGGGCTCACCCTTTCCCCCACAACCCGTGCCGACGGCCGGCAAGCCGGCGAAGAACGCAAGCAGCTCTACCTGGTCGTCCGCACCAGCCGCGTGGCCGAGGAGCATTGACCGGGCAAACCGGCTCGACGGGGGCGAACCGCGTCTTGCGAAGCGCCGGCCGGCCAAATCGGGTGAACCGCTCCCGCCGTTGCGACGGTCGTCTAATTCCAGGGGCAGCCAAGGAACGAGGTCATCAACGGCAAACGGACGACTCCATCGGCGGCGCAAAGGGTCGACCGCCTTCAGGTTGCCGAGACGGTGCCCGTCACCGAGGCCGAGGGGCCGGGCCGGCGGTTCGCGGTCTGGGTGCAGGGCTGTCCTTTGCGCTGTCCCGGCTGTTGCAACCCGGAGATGCTTCCGGTGCGCGGCGGGCGCCCCGTGCCCATGCGCCGGCTATTGGGTGCGATCGAGCGGGCAGCGGAGCAGCACGGCATCGAGGGCGTCACGCTCGTGGGCGGGGAGCCGTTTGCCCAGGCTGCCGGCGCGGCGGCCTTGGCGGAGGGGGTCCAACGCCGCGGCCTGTCGGTGATCGTCTTCACCGGGTATACCTTGGAGGAGCTTGGGGCGATGGGCGACCGCGCGGCGGACGAGCTGTTGAGGCATGCCGACGTGCTCGTCGACGGCCCGTACGTCCAGGACATGCCGGAGACGCGACGGCGGTGGATCGGCTCGGCGAACCAGCGCGTGCACTTCCTCACCGATCGATACCGGCCCGGCGACCCCTGCTGGCAACGGCCCAACAGCCTGGAGATCCGCTTGCGGGGCGGCGAGCTGTCGGTCAGCGGGTTTCCGGCGCCGGGGGCAAGCGAGCTGTGGGGGCGAGTTCGGCCCGTGTGGCGTTGGACGAGAACGGAGGCGAAGTGAGCTTTGCGAGCGATCAGCCGGTTCGAGAGCGACCTGTTGCGGATTCTCTACTGCTTCCTGGGCCAGGGCCCCCGGTCGGAAGCATTGCGCCTGCTGGCGCGCGACGTCGAGCGGCCACCGTGCCTGAGTCGCGACGCCGTCGAGTTGACCCAAGCGGCCTTGGCCAAGGGGTGCGTATGGCTCTTGGCCCGGGGCGGCTGGAGACGCGAGCGATTCCTGCGGAATGAGCAAGTGGTCGAAGGCCGCGTGTGGGAGCGGACCCGCCCGGACGACCTGGGGCTGTCGTTTTCCCGCAACACGCTCGATTTCCTCATCTGGCTGACGGCCCGAAACCCGGCCGCGTCCAAGCGGGGCTGGAGCCCTCGTCGCACCGTGGCGATGACGCTCGGGGACCGGTTCCTGCTGTTTCTCGCCTACCGGGCGGTTCGGAACACGCAGATCGCCGAGCCATTGCGACGCCGGCAGGTCTTCGCCGGCCACGGGCTCTGCCGGCTGGCTTTCCCCGACGATTTCGCCGACGTCCAAAGCGGCACGCCGCTCGATCTGGAGACGTGGACCACCGGCCCGGGCGCGTGCATCGTCGAAGCCCTCCAGCACGAGCTGGCCGATCGTTGGGTTCGCGTCGAGCGGGGCAAGGCGGAGATCGTTTCGGGCGAGCAGATGCGGGCGCTGGGAGCCGCGCAGGAGCGGGTGCTGACGGAGTTCCTCGACGTACTGGAGGCTCGCGACCGTCGCGATCTGGCCCGGTTCCTGCTCGTGGCCGCATCGCGGCTGCTGCGGCCCGCCCCGTCGGCCGAAGCGTGGATCGGACGGCTGAATCTCAAGGGGCAGACCATGGCCGATCGGGCGGAGACGTATCGGGCGGCGTTCGCCTTCCTGCGCATGCTCCGGCGGCTCGAACCATGGCAAAGGCAAGCGCAGACGGTAGGATACTTCGACGAGGGATACGCGGCCTCCCAGCTCTGGAAGGCCGACTGGGAGCAGTTTCACGGCGACGCGTGCTGTTCGGTCCTTCAGTCGTCCGGCCTTCGCAGTCGCCTGATGGGACAAGCCGAGCTGCCAAACCCTTCTGAGACCGAATGAACGGAGTGGATCCATGAGCCGACGATACCGAATTCGTGTTCGAGAGACACTGCGACGCGTCGTCAAAGCCCGCGACCAGGTGAGCACCCAACTGGAGTTATTGGAGGTGCTGCCCGCCGATCAGATGGCCGAGTTGCTGGCCGGGGAGCTCGAAGGGTGCGGGTTCGAGCGGCACGGCGACGTCCTGGCGCGCGAGCAGGGCGGCATCGAGGTCGAGGTCGATTTGGAGAGCGGCGCGGTGACGGTCCGGGCGGCATCAGAAAAGGAAGTCGAGGTCGAGGGACGGAGGGAAGGCTACCGCTACGGCGAAGGACGCCGTGAGAACAGGGAGATCAAGAAGCAGCTCCACGAGGAGCTTCGCGAGTCGCTCGAAGAGGACGCCGAGAAGCAAGCCGGCAAGCTCCAGTCCGAAGTCACCGACCTGCTCGAAGGCCAGCTCGGGGACATCACCGCCGAGCTGGATCAGGCCGTCAACCGGGCCACGGCCGAGGCCCTCAAACGCAAGGCCGCCCAGCTAGGCCGCATCAAGCAAATGGCCGACGACCCCGAAAGCGGCTCGTTGACGATCGTCGTGGAGCTGTAGGGGGCTTCATGTCCAATGAGCCGAGACGTTTAGCCGCCGACGGCACGTCGGTGCGGCCAGGAGCCCTCACCCCAACCCTCTCCCAGAGGGAGAGGGGGCCTTGTGGTGGCTCGCCTGTTGTGACCGGTCAACTATCGTCCTGATTCATCATTCATCATTCATCATTCATCATTCATCATTCATCATTCATCATTCAGCATTCAGCATTCAGCATTCAGCATTCAGCATTCAGCATTCAGCATTCACTCCTCCTCCCATGTCCATCCTGATTCCCGAGCGTGAGCTTCCCGAGGATCTGAGCGCCGAGCAGGCGGTCGAGGCGGCGTACACGTCGGAGCTGGCCGAGATCGCCTCGGACCTCCAGCGCAGTCTGCCCGTGCTGGTCGAGTGCGACAAGGACCTCGCTCCGTTCCTGTTCGTCAACGTGCGGGGACGGCTCAAGCAGGCGTCGCTGCGGTGTTTGTATTTGGACGGGCGCCCTCGCGAGGATCAGAAGCTGGACCCGACGGGCGGATTCGTGGGCACGATGCTGGCCCAGCTCCGCGAGGCGGTACGCGGGGCCGTGGAGCGCCGCGTGGTGGTTCTGCCCCACTTGGACCTGCTGACGACCACCCAGGGCGGCCTCACGCCCGAGGCACGCGAGGTCATCCCCCTCCTGTACGAGAACCCGGAACTGGTCTGGCTGGGATTCAAGGACCCGTCGTTCGCCCTGCCGCGAGTGATCGAAAACCTGTTCCCCCATCGATACAGCCTGCTAGGCGTGGGGCGGGATCGGCTCCGCCACCTCGTCACGCGCATGGAAGCCCGGAAGTTCGGCGCCGACTTCAATCCCTGGGCCCTGTACAAGTACGTCTCGGGCATGAACGCGGTCCGGCTCCGCAAGCTGCTCGCGTCGGTGGAAGGGGAGGACTACCCGGCCGATCCTCGCCGCGCCTACCTCCAGATCCGCCGGGCGACCTCGGGTGGGCAGTTGGAGGTGCCGCAGGTCGATCTGGATCGCGACGTCGGCGGCTACGCCAAGGTGAAGCGCCGCCTGAAGTCGGAAATCCTCGACGTCTTGAGCTTGAAGGACCGGAAGACCGATCCCGACGAGATCCGCAAGCTGGAAGGGCTGATCCCCAAGGGCATGATTTTCCTGGGACCGCCCGGTACCGGCAAAACGCTGTTCGCCAAGGCCATGGCCACGGCCATCGGAGCGGCGATCACGGTCGTCTCCGGCCCGGAGCTGAAGAGCCGCTGGGTGGGCGAGAGCGAGGAGAACCTGCGGCAGATCTTCCACCGCGCCCGGCAGTCGGCCCCGGCCATCATCGTCTTCGACGAGCTCGACTCGTTCGCCGCCGCCCGGGGCACGTACACGGGCTCCGGCGTCGAGCACTCGATGGTCAACCAGCTTCTCACCGAGATGGACGGCTTCCACAGCGAGGAGCTGGTCTTCGTCGTGGGCACGACCAACTTCGCCGAGGTCCTCGACCCGGCCCTGCTGCGCCCCGGGCGGTTCGAGTTCATGCTCCACATCCCGTACCCCGACGCCGACGACCGCCGGGCGATCCTCCAGATCTACGACCGGAAGATGGGTCTGGCGATGACCGACGAGGCCCTCCAGTACACCGTCCGCCGAACCGGCGAGTACGTCGAAGGCGCCGCCATCGGCACCCATTACAGCGGCGACCACATCAACGCCCTCTGCCGCTCGCTCGCCCGCATCCGCCTCCGCGAGGACGTCACCCGCCCGACGACCCCGGCCGACGTCGATCGTGCGCTCACCGAATGGATCGACCGGCCGAAGATGACGCCGAAGGAGGAGCGGGTCGTGGCCACGCACGAGTCGGGCCACGCCATCGCGGCCATGTTTTGCGAGCACGCCACGGCGATCGAGCGGATCTCGATCCAGGGCGACGCCGCCGGGGCCTTGGGGTTCGTCCGCTATCAGGACCCGGCCCACAAATACGTGGTCACCCAGGGCAAACTGCTGGACGACTTGTGCGTCCTTCTGGGAGGGAGGGAGGCGGAGCAGTTGCTTCTGGACGACGTCTCCATCGGGGCCGCGGGCGACCTGGAACGGGCGACGGCGATCGCCAGGGCCCTGGTCGAGGAGTTCGGCCTGGGCGGCGACGAGGTGGGAATCGGCCAGTGCCGGACCATCTCCGGCGACCAGGGCCCGAACCGGCACTACTCCCCGGCCCAGTTGGAGTCGATCGACCGCCGTGTGCGCGAGATCCTCGAAGAGGCCCGGCAGCGCGCCGCGAGCATCCTCCGGGAGAATCAGCCGCTCTTGGAGACCCTGCGCGACCTGCTCCTGGAGCGGAAAGTCATCGACGCCAAGACGCTGGCCACGATCGCTGGATCTGGATGCGGCAAACAAGAAAGGATATCCTGAGCGAGGACGACGCCCATGGCCGAAATGACGATCCGACTCCAGTGCGACCCCGCGACGGGGAAGAAGGACATCATCGTGTCGCTCAGAAGCGATGAGGACGCCCTGCCGCAGGAGCACGAACAGCTCCACCAGGCCCTGGTCGACAAACTGATCGAAGGCGGCATCGTCAAGGCCGGCGAGCTGGGGAAGGTCGTCGTCGAGCGAGAAACGGAGGAGGCGGAGTCCGCGCCGCCGGTCCGTGCCCCGCAGCAGGAGGAGAGGCGTTCACAGACCGAGGGGAATTGACTGACAATCTCGGACCGACAAGCCCGAAACAACAACGAACAACCTCGTGACGAGGCTCTGCCTCGTCACGTCTGGCAAATGGACGACTCAGCCTCTGTCTTCCCCTTTTCCCCCTTTCCCGTTTTCCCTCCTTACACATCCGCCGAACGCTGCCGATCCCCTTGCACGCTTGCCCAAAACCATGCCCTTACGTTTCCCCAACCTCGCTGCGGTGCGTCTCGCGATCACCTCAGGCACCGTGCCGGAGTCGGTCAGCACGGCCCCGGTCAAGGCGGCGTTCGGGCTTGGGGGGGAGATCTGGTTGCAGCCCGCGGGTAGGCTCCCGCGGTCGGTCCAGGCGGCCCTGCGGCGCATGGACGTGCAGGTGGCGCGATCCGCCGCCGTGCCCTTGAACGAATCGCTCGTCTCGTGGCTCCAGTTGTTCCCGCTTGTGCCCGATGCCGCGCCCGCCGACTTGGGCGACAGGACGCCCGTGCTCTTCGATCTGCCCGAGCCGGGACAGCTCGTGGAAGTCGTCGGCGAGGTGCTTCGCTTGGGCAACGATCGGCAGAGCTTCTGCCACGTGACCGACGGCGAAACGCGGAGAACGCTGCTCCGCGTGATCGGGCCGCCCTACTACTCGCTCCTTCGCGCGTTGGACCGCGACTCCGGCGGTCAACCCGCGGGAAGGGCCCCGCCGTACGCGTACGTCGAGCACCGTGCCGGCGTTTGGGTCGAGATCGGCCACACGCACCCGTTCGCCGACCGGCTCGTGCCGCCGGCCGGGCGCCTGCTGCTCGTCCGCGCCCCGCGCGTGTGGCAGTTTGTCGAGGAAACCCCGTTTCGCGACGTCTATCAAGTGCTCGATTACGAGCTGCCGCGGGCCCGAAGCGCCTGGCAGCCGGAAGACCTGGAGCACCGCATTGCCGTCCCGTTGCGTTTCACCTCGGGCGGGACCGAAGCGGCGGAGCTTTGGGTGCTGCGGGACGGCGCCGAGGATCAGCTCGACCAGCTCGCCGGCGCGGCCGACGACCAGCTTCTCGGGCGCCTCGCCTTTGCCGTAGGCGAGCACGAGGGGCGGCGCACCGTGGTGCTCCGCGTGCGCCCATCGAAGCAGGCCCCGCCGGTCCTTGTCCTCAACGCCGTCGCCTTCCGCTCGTACTTGAAGGTGGCCAACCTGTTCGTGCCGTGTGGGAAGCGGCTCCACCCGCCGCTCCACCGCAACGCGGTAGCCCGGCTCCTGGCGTCGGACCGAAGCCGGATTACCTGGCTGTATCCCCACGAAGACGGCGGCTTCACGCCCGAGAGCCTCCCCGACGCGGCGTTCCGTCCGCTCTCCGATTGGGTGGACTACGTGCTCGACCGCGAACACGAAGCGTTGACGGCCTGGGTCGACGCCCACCGGTTCGACTTCGAGCCGTTCGTGTGCAAGGACGACCGTCGCAAGCGGGAAGACAAGCCGAAAGGGGACAGGCGGTCGCCGTCGAAGCCTTCTGCGGAGACCCCGGCTTCGACCGCGGCGCCAGACGGCTCGCCGCAAGGCGAAGAGACCGAAGCGCCGCCCGCCGAGAAGGCGCCGCCCGAGGCCGTCGAGCCGACCGCCGAGACGGAATTCGACGCTGCCCACAAGCGCCTGTTCGAGCTGGAGCAGCAGTTCCTCGCCCTCAACTCGCCGGCCGACGGCGACGACCGTACCGTGCTCTGGCATCGGATGGCCAGGGCGAACTGCGCGCTCGGTCACCATTTGAACGGCGGCATCTGCTGGGCCGGCGCGATCTGGGAGCGGGACGAGCTGCCCGCTTCGAGCCGCGACGCGTGGCTGGAGAGCATCCGGCGGGGTAGCGGCCTTTCGCTCAAGGGGGCGCAGCTCGACCAGATCCTATCCGAGCGCGACCCGATGCCCGACCGTGCCGTCGCGCTGGCCGGCTACGTCATCTGTGCGGCGCGCATGGAGCCGCCGCCCCGGGCGCTGGGCGAGCGATTGGGGCCCGTGGCGCAATACCTCGAACGCCAGGAAGCCCTGTTGCCGGTGCGGAGCGCGTGGCTGGCCTGGTGCGCGGTCTCGCGGCTCAGCGGAGGCGACGTGCTGGCGCTGGCCCGAGCACGAGATCGGGCCCTGGAGCGGCTCCACCAGCATGGGCTCCGTCCGGAGCTCGATCTGCCCAGCTTCCTGCGGAGCGTGGGCATGGCCGACTCCCAGCGGCTCCGCGTGGTCTCTGAGCGGATCAGCCCTCTCCACAAGCTGGTTTACGATTGGATCGAGGAGCCGGTGGCCCAGCCGAGCCCCCGCACCAGGGCGTACGCCGGGCTGATGTTCGCCTACGCCATGGCCCAACTGGGCGAGACGACCCCGTGCCAGGTGCTCCTGGAAGAGGCCCGTGAGGCCATGGTCGGCCGCGACCCGGTCCACCGTTGGGTCTGGGAGGCATTTGACTACCGCATCCGCCAGGCCCTGGACGGTCGCCCGGGGCAGGGCCCGCTGCCGCGCGAGCTGCTCGACCGGCTCGAAGCATGGGACCGCCAGGATCGCTACAAGGTGGACCGGCTGCGCCAGCACTCGCGGATCCTGGAGCCTCACGAGAAGTTCGATCCCTATCGGACCTGGAAGACGTACACCAAGGAGTTCGACCGGGAGCTCAGCACGCTGTGCGACGTTCACGACCGGGAGAAGCTCAAGAAGAAGATCGACGCGCTGCTCGAGCAGGTGGAAGGCGAGGCGGTCCGCGAAGCGCGGCTCCTCACGGCGGCGCTCGAGGCCGCTCCTCGTCTGGGAGAGTCCTATGCCGCGACGTTGCTCGCCCGCGTCGCGCGGTTGGTCAGGCAGCAGCGCGACCTCGCCGCGGCGCAGGAGCTTCTGGAGAAGGCCCTCTTCGTGGCCGCCCATTTCGATCAGGCCGACCACGTCCAGGCATTCATGCGGCTCATCTATGATTCGCTCTCCCGGCAGCAACTGGATCAGGCCGACGACGCGTTGGAGCGCCTGATCGGCGAGTGCCTCCGGGGGTTGCGGAAGCTCGGGATGCGTGACGAGATCGGCCAACTGCTGGCGCGAATCGCCAGCCTGGCCCGCCGACGGCACGACCGGCCGAAAGAAGCGGAGCCGGCCGCTCGCGACGAGCGCCGCGGCGTGCTTCTGCGGCCCCTGTTGCTCGTGGCGTCCGGTTGGCTCTACTTCGGACAGCAAGACCAGGCGATGCCCGTCCTCGACGAGGCCCGCGATCTGCTCGTCCACGGAGGACTGAAGTCGGCCCGGCAGAGCAAGCTCGCGTGTGCCTACTTGAATGCCCTCGGTTATGCACCCGTCGACGTCGCGCTCCCGCGGATCGAGGAGCTGTTTGGCTACGAGAAGCCCCCGGGCGGAGGTAAACCGAAGCGCAGGCTGGATCGGCTGAGGGCCCCTTTGACGACCACCACGCACTTTTCGCTGTTCCATCTCGACGTGGTCGAGGCGACCGTGCTGGCGCTGGTGAGCGAGGAGTTCACGTTGAACTCGGAGAGCCGCCGGTGGCTCGACGAGGACGAGTTCCTCGTGCGCCGCCGCATCCACCGCGACGTGCGCGAGGCCATGGCCGCCGCTTCCACGTGACCGATCATGCTCGTTTTGCACAAGAAGCCGAAACGGCAGCGGAAGTACCGCGTCCGGCACCTCGCCTACTCATCCGACGGGCGGTGGCTGGCGGCCGCGGTCCACCGGACCTTGCGCGAAGACTGGCAGATCGAGACCAATGGACAGATCCTGCTCTGGGACCTCCGCGCGGCAGGCGGCCCCTGGCAAGTCCTGGAGCGCCCCTGCCGTCGCGCGGTCGTCCGGGTGGCGTGGTCGACGGACCCGGACTGCCTTGCGGCGATAACGTCCGATGGGGAACTCTTCCTTTGGGACACCTCCCCGATGCTCGTCGCCGAGACCCGGCTCACGCTCGGCCGGTCGTTGGAGCCAACCGATCTGGTGGCACTGGCCGACGCCCGGACGCTCCTCTGTACACGAGCAAGCCGCTACCGCCCACCGCTGGGGCGCGTCGACGCGATACGATGGGCCGATGATCGAGGCACCACGGTCTTTCACAGGGACGCCGTGCTTCCGGACATCGCTCGGGGCGTCTGGTCGATCGCCGTATCTCCCACGGCCGACACAGTGGCCTTGGGGCTCCGCGATGCGATCTCCCTTCGGGCTTCCCCACAGTTGGAGGATGAGATGACTCGGCTTCGCCACGAGGGCTACGTGCGGCAAGTCTCCTTCTCGCCGGACGGGCGCCGGCTGGCTTCCCTGGGAGGCTGGCGGATTCGCGTGTGGGATCTGACTCGCGAAGGTCGTCCTCTGGAGCACGAGTTGAAGGGGCACGGGAAGGAGGTGACCTCGATCGCCTGGAGCCCCGACGGCCGCTTCCTGCTCTCCGGCAGCCTCGACGAGACGGTCCGACTTTGGGACGCCCGATCGGGCCGACAGATCGACTGCTACGATTGGGGCACCGGCGCGGTCCGCTCGGTCGCCTTCTCGCCCGACGGGACCACCGCGGCGGTCGGCGGCAGCAAGAAAGACTCGATCGTCATTTGGGACGTGGACCTTTGACCAGGGGCGCGCTCCAGGGACCGAACCTGCCGGACGCCTGGCAGTGTCACCCAGGAAGGCATGGCACGACAAGGCTGCTCCTGCAAGCTCACGCCGATCGCGCCTTTGACAAAACGGCGTGCGTTTGGGATGTTGAAAACGACGGCCGACGGGAGCGGTCGAGAAACCTGGAGTGTCGTTGTTCGCTCCGCGAACAAGCGTCTTTTCGCGGAGCGAAAAGCGAC
>CAZDHR010000148.1:0-14872 GCA_964505295.1 uncultured Planctomycetaceae bacterium | reverse complement strand
CCTTCAACGCCCCCGCCCGGAGCAGAGAGAGGATCTGTGCCATGGCCAGAATCGAAGCGGTTTGGGGAGTCGACCTTGGGAATTCCTCGTTGAAAGCGGTGCGCTGCCGCCCGGGCGACCGGGCCGACCAGGTCGTCGCCGAGGCTTTCGACTACATTGAGTATCCCAAGATCCTCACGCAACCCGGGGCCGAGCCCGAGGAGTTGATCAGCGAGGCGCTGACGCAGTTTCAGGCCCGAAACAACATCCGCAGCGACAAGGTGGCCGTGTCCGTTTCGGGCCAAAGCGGCCTGGCTCGCTTCATCAAGCTGCCCCCGGTCGAATCCAAGCGGATCCCGGATATCGTCAAGTACGAAGCCAGGCAGCAGATCCCCTTCGACCTGGACGACGTGATCTGGGATTACCAGCAGATCGCGGGCGGGATGGAGGTGGAGGGCTTCGTCCTGGAAGCGGAAGTCGGTATCTTCGCGATGAAGCGCGACCAGGTGTTTCGGGCACTGGAGCCGCTCCGCTCGGTCGGGGTCGACGTCGATTTCGTCCAATTGACGCCCTTGGCTCTGTACAATTTTCTCGTCTTCGACCAGCTCCGTGATCTGCCCACTCCCGACGAATACGATCCGGAGGATCCCCCGCCGTCTTGGATCGTGCTGTCGATGGGAACCGACGCCACCGACCTGGTGGTGACCAACGGATTCCGCGTCTGGCAGCGGAGCATCCCGATCGGGGGCAACCATTTCACCAAAGCGCTGACCAAAGAGCTGAGGCTGACCTTTGCCAAGGCGGAACACTTGAAGCGCAACGCTTCGGCCGCCCAGGATCCGAAGGCCGTCTTCCAAGCGATGCGGCCCGTGTTCAGCGACCTTTTGACCGAGATCCAACGGTCGGTCAACTACTTCACCAGCATCGACCGCACGGCCAAGATCGAAAGCATCCTCACGCTGGGCAACGCGATGAAACTGCCCGGCCTACAGCGCTATCTCGGCCAGAACCTGGGGTACGAGGTGGTTCGGCTGGACGCGTTCCACGGTCTGGTCGGTCCGGAAGTGGTCGGTGCCCCGGCGTTCAAGGAGAATCTCCTCGCTTTTGCGCCCTGCTACGGTCTAGCGCTCCAGGGCTTGGGCAAGAGTGCACTGAAGACGAACCTGCTGCCGCGAGAAATCCTCAAGGACCGGCTGATCCGCCAGAAGAAGCCCTGGGCGGTGGGCGCCGCCGCCGTGCTGCTGTTGGGATGCACGATCAGCTTCGCCAGTCTGTCGCGGGCGATGGGCACGATGGACGAGTCGGTGTTTGGCGAGGCAGAGAAAGAAGCCGCGTCGGCAGCCAGTGAGTCCCAGACGTTGAAAGGCGAGGCAGCCACCGAGGAAGAGAATTTCTGGGACACCGACGACATCGGCAAACACCTGGTCGGCAATATCGAGGGACGCCTCCGTTGGCCGGAGTTGCTCAAGGCGGTCAACAGTTGTCTGCCCCGCGATCCGGCGGGCCGGCGACCCAAAGAGATCGCGCTGCGGAACGAGGTGCACATCACCAGCTTTCAATGCTATCACATGGAGTCACTGGAGGACTGGTTCGCCGCTCGGCAGAAATGGTATCACCCGGCCCAAACCCCAGCGCCAGCTTCGGCCGCTCCGCCTGCTGTCGCCCCTGCGGAGACGGCTCCCCTTCCCGATATGGGGGCTCCTCCCGACATGGGCGCTCCTCCAGGCATAGGCGCTCCTCCGGGCATAGGCGCTCCCCCCGAGATGGCCGCCAGCCAAACCCCCGGCGAGGCGGAGGGTGCGGGGCCGACGGGGCCCGGCTGGGTCGTCCAATTGACCGGCTACCACTACCATAACCACAACAATCCTAGGGAAATCTTGCCGGAGGGCGGGATCTATCTTCAGGGAGCCCAATACCTTCAGGAAAACCTAATCAGGAATCTGGACGGTCTTGGGGCGAAGCTGACCTTGCCGAAACGGGGCGACGAAGGAGAAGGAGAAATGGAGGCAGTCTCCTTGAAGGACCTCGGAATCGGCTATCCAGTTCTCATCGACCCCGGGCAGATCTATCCCGTCCAGTTAGCGAACCCAAACGCAAAAGACTTACCCGGTCCGGGAATGTCGGGTGCGCCGGGAGGCTACGCCATGGACTTTGAAACGGAGAGAGGGACGGGACCTATGGGTATGCCCATGCCGGGCGGCCCCGGCGGCATGTCGATGCCGGTTCGGCCCGGCGGCACGGCTGCCGGCTTGGACGAGGACGCCGAGCCTCCTTTCATCGAGGTGATGCAATTCGATTTCACGGTGGAGTTCTGTTGGCAGCCCGAGTTGCCGGCGGAAGGGGTAGAACAAAAGGGACAGGCAGCGCAGGCACAAGAGCCGGCGCAGGAAGAACAACCCGCGGAACAGGAGAGCGAGGCTTAGCCGGCCGGTCGGCGAGCCCGGGAGGAATCGAGCAATGGATCAGGTCAAAATCGTCCTTGCCGCGATCAAGAAGCACCATTTTTGGGTGCTGTGTGGAGTGATCGTCGTCCTCGTGTTAGGAGCGTGGTGGTCGGCCACTTCGGGGCTGGCCAAGTCGATCGAGACACGAAAGGAGGAACTGATCAGCGCGCAGAAGAGCGTGCAAAGCGTCACGTCCGAGAGCCTGCACGCCAACCAGGAGTGCATCAAGGAAATCAAGGCCAAACATGAGGATCTCAAGAACGAGGTGTACGACGCGTGGAACTTCTTCTACGGAGAGCAGAAGAGAAACAACCAGTGGCCGCCGGTGGATCAGACTTTCCGAAGGGACATCGCGCTTTTGGGCCCGGACGACGAGATTTCGGTGCCGCATCGCGATTCGTATATGTACTTTATCCGCAGACACCTGCCGCAGACGTTCGAGATTGTCGATCTCCGCTTGCCCGTCAAGAGAGATGCACAGGGAGAGCCGATCACGGACGAGGACGGCAAGCCGGTCAAGATCGATCCGTTCGAGAAGTCGACAGGGGGAGGGGCGGGTTACGCCGGCGTAGGCGAATACGGCGCGGGAGGAATGCCTGACGGGATGGACGGGCCCAGCTACACGCGTACCGCGTCGTCCGGGGAGGAGTTGGTCGGCAAGGTCGAGTGGGCGATGAACGATCTGAAACGGATTCACGCCGGCTACTTCTGGAAGACGCGTCCGACGACCACCCAAGTTCGCTTGGCCCAGGAGGACCTTTGGGTCTACGAGGCGCTGTTGCGGATTATCGCCAAGACCAATGAAGCCTCCACCAGCCACTACAACGCGGCCGTCAAGATCATCCAAGCCCTGGAGATCGGCCAGAAGGCGGCAGCGGGCTTCGCCCGGTCGCGTGCGACACGCTCATCCGGGATGGCAGGCGGCGCGGGGGGCGCGGGCGATGCAATGTACGGGGGAGCAGGCCCCGAAGGGATGGAGGGCGATATGCCGGTTGATATGTCAGCCGAAATGGGCGCGATGCCGGGACCGGGTATGGGTATGGGTATGGGTATGCCCGACATGCCCGGCATGCCCGGGATGCCCGGGATGGACGGTGATCCTTCGGGAGGGGGAGACATGTACGGGCCGTCCGGCGGGGGGATGCCCGGTCGCAGCACGGGTTCGGTCGAAGACCAGCTCAAGCTGCAATTGCTGAATTTTCGCTACGTCGACCAGAACGGTATGCCGTTGGAGGCGGATAAGGCAATCAACGAGCCGCCGTTCGCCGAATTCAAGATGATGCCCGTTCGTATGCTCCTCGTCGTCGACCAGCGGAAAATCGCCAACCTGCTCATCAATTGTGCCAACTCGCCCATGCCGGTCGTGGTCTGTCAGGTCAACCTCAATCCGGGGAAAGGGGGTACCCTGAACTTAGGCGGTATGGGCGGGGCATCCCGGGGCGCGTTTGGCAGCCCGATGGAGATGATGCCGGGTGCCGGTGGCGACGATATGTTCAGCGGCGACAGGTTCGGAGGGGGGATGGGCCCAGGGGGTGGGGGCTACATGGACGGAGGCCCAACGACTCAAAACCGCGATCAACAGACGACCTACGATATGCCCATCGAGGTCCAAGGGATTATCTACATCTTCAATCCCCCGGATCGCGAGAAGCTCGGGACGGGGTCGGCTGGGGAAGAACCGCCGATACCGCCATCGGCGACGCCCCCCGCCGCAGCGCCGGGGATGCCACCGGCCGGCGCACCGGGAGTTCCACCTGCGGGGGCACCAGCGACGCCACCCGCCGCCGCACCGGCGATACCACCCGCCGGCACACCGGGAGTTCCACCAGGGGGGGCACCAGCGACCCCACCCGCCGGCACACCGGGAGTTCCACCAGGGGGGGCACCAGCGACCCCACCCGCCGCAGCGCCGGGGATGCCAGCGGCCGGCGCACCAGCAACGCCGGCTGCCACGGCGCCCGCGGGGGCCCCCGCGGCGGCGCCAACCGCTCCGGCCACGCCCCCGGCGACCGGAGGGGGGAATCCGTAACAGTGGAAAAGGTCTGGTGGGCGGCCCTCGACGTGCGTGGGACGTCGGCTTGGGTCCGCCCTGGACGGAAGACGCAGAGGAGGTAGACCAATGAAACCGAGTCTCGATGTGAACTCGATGAAGGAGTTCTGCATTCAGCACGTTGAGAAGTTCGTGTTCGGGGGGGTCGTGCTCCTGCTGTTGCTCTTCGCGGTTCGGGCCGTGGGGAATCTTCGCGGGCCGGGGCTCGATTTCTCTCCTAAGGATTTGAGCCGTCTGGCGGACTCAGCCCGGAACCATTGGGCGGGGACCGATCCCAACGCCTATCTGGAGGACAAAGGCATCGAAGTCCAACCGTACGGGAAGGAACTCGCGCCGAAGATCCTGGAACCGGTCCCTTATGACCCCTACGTCCATGACGTGGTATGGAATGAGCCAATGCGGCCGCCGCGCCGCAAGCGGGAGCAGCCGGCCTTGATGGCGATCAAGGACCTGCGTGCGTCGGCGGGTAACGGGGCAGTGCCGGCGACCGGCGGCGCGCCGATGGGGCGGGACGGGGGCATGATGATGGCCTCGGGCCGGAACGCGCAAGGACGGCGTTGGGTCGTGGTCACGGGCATCATCGACATCCAGGCCCAAATCGAGGCGTACAAGACGCAGTTCGAGGATGCCGTGGTCCGGGATTGGCAGCGCGACGTGCCCACGTACCTCGGCTACCGGATTGAGAGGGCGGAAGTGACCGGCGACGAAGACGCCGAGCAACTGAAGTCGCTCTGGAAGCCGATGAGGCTGCTCGACGCATTCAAGGCGGCAGGGTACAGTTCGGGAGGGAGGGAACTGGTCGACAGGAGGTATTTCCCCCCGCAAACGCAGGAGGCTATCTATCCGATGGTCTTCCCGCTGCCCCCGCTGATCCGGGGGGAGTTCGGCCCCGAGGTCGCTCACTATCCGGAGATCCCGCTGGCGGTCGACATGCCCGAATCGGAGCGCGGATTGCTAGACGGCCAGCAACCGGGCGCTGAGGGGGAGGAGGACGAGTTACCGGGCGCTCCCGGCACGGAAGGACCCGAAGACGATGAGTTCGCGAATGCGACGGCGCGGGGCGGCGAGTTTGGGGGCCGGGCTGGGTCGGGGATGCCCGGAGGAATGCCTGGGGGGATGCCTGGGGGAATGTTCGGAGGGATGCCTGGGGAGATGTACGGAGGGGGAATGCCCGGGATGCCCAGCGGCGTGGACGACTCTTATATGGACTACGAGGGCTCGATGGCCGGAGTAGGCGGCGTTGACCCGTATGGAAGGACTGGGCGTATGGGCGCGGGCATGCAAACGGCGAAGCCGATCGAGCACCAGTTGTTCCGTTTCTTCGATTTCGACGTCGAGCCCGGCAAGCGCTACCGGTATCGCGTCAAGCCCGTGCTGAAGAATCCGAACTACCGGCTTCCGGAGCAGTACGTCATCGCGGAGAAGCTGAGCGAGAAGCGCTATATCGAACCGGATGACTGGAGCGACGCCTCGGATACGGCGGCCGTGCCGTACGACTCGCGGTTGGTGGCCGGGCCGGTCAAAGCCCCGGCCACGAAATTCCACGAACCGAGCGCCGAGGTGGTCCTCGTGACCCTCCGCATGGAGGACGGCTTCGAAGCGTCGATGGAAAAGGATAAGATCTTCCGCGGTCATCTGGCCAATTTCGAGGCCGTGATTGACAAGGAGAAGACACGGGATGTGATGGGAATGGGGATGGAGTACATGGGTGACGAGGGCGGCGGGATGCCGATGGGCCCTGGCGGCGCCGAGCCGCCGAAACGCCGTGCGAAGGCCGATGACGACGAAGAGGAAGAGAAGATCCAACACGAAACCAACATGCTGGTGCTCGACATCGCCGGCGGCGATCGTTTGGACCGGGATATGACGGAGCCGGGCCGCCTCCTGCTGATGGGACCGGACGGCAGCCTCATGGTCCGCAACGAGTTGGACGACCAGGAAGACTACCTCGCCTACCATGTCGAAGAGGAACCACGCCAGAAACGCAAGGAGCCCGGCCCGATGGACGATATGATGATGCCCGGCATGGAAGACGGTGGGGCCTACGAGGACATGTGGGGTCTCGGTGGCGGCGGCGAGGAAGGTTCCGGCAGGCGAGGCAGGGGCCGGCGGTCGCGTCGCTAGCGATCCGCCGAAGAACGACTTCCACACTCCCCGCCGGCTTTCGCCCGTTGAAAGGCAGTTTGTGCCCGCGAATCGTACGAGATTCGCGGGCTTCTTTCGTTCTTGTCGACTGGTTGAGGGCGCCGGCGTGAGCACGTCGGGCGACGTGGGCTTCGGCGATCCGTTTCCACGGGGTCGGCCTCGGCGGCGCGGGGGGGGTCGGACTCGGCGGCGCGAGGGGGTCGGGGGCGGAGGGTCTCGCAGAATCGGCGTGGTGACAGCCGTGCCGATTCCCGTCCTTGCAGGTCCCCGGCGGCGTCTGTGCGGCTTACGCGAACACGCCACTTTGCAGAAAATGCCTCTCCCAAGGCGAAATCCGCCAGAAGTGCCCTTGACCCATTTTTTGGGTCTGGGTATTTATCCCGCTCTCTTCTACCGAATCCTTGACAGGCAAATCCAACAGCCGTTCGTCGCTGGCGTTCCGCAGGCGGAAAATCCCTCGGATGCGGTGCGACCGCGTGCGCTGGACTTCCCCCCGGGACTCCCGCTCGGATGGCGACGCCTCTACCTCCGCCCTGCGCGGAATCAACTGATGTCGAGTCTGTCCCAACGGAATGGGAACCGTGCGAGTCTCGAAAGGAGAATCGTGTTGAAAACGACCGCAAGACCCCTCACCGGCCTGATTTCAGTCGTGCTCTGGTGCTCCGTAGGCGTCGGCCTCGCGGGCCAGTCGTCTACCGGCAACGACAGTTCCCTCGGAACAACGGGTGCAAGTCAGACCGCCAGCCATCGGTCGGACGAAGCCCGTCGCCGTTGCGACGACTTGCTCAAGCGTGCCCGCCAGGCAATGGCCGAGAATGACCTGGAGTCGGCCGACTCTTTGCTCGCTCAAGCCGAAGCGATGGGCGTGAAGTACGGCCCGTTCGACCGCGGCGATACGCCAAAGGGCCTGCGTCGCGACCTGGAGCGGACGCGCAAGGCGGCCAGCCCGGCACGTCCGAGCCAGTTGTTCTCCGCGCTGTCGCTCGGCAACAAGAAGGCCGACGTGACGGACCCCTTTGCCGCCCGCAACGACGGCTCGGCCGCGGTCCTTCCCGATGCCAAGAGCAAGGCCAAAAGCTACCTCTTGAACGGACGCAAGGAATTGGACCAGAACAACCTGCCGGCTGCTGCCCACTGGTATCGCAAGGCAGCCGAGCAGCGGGCGACCTTTGGCCCGGGCGAAGACTCGCCCACGAAGCTGGCGGCCGAGGTTCTTCGGCGGGGCGGTCGTTTGAGCGACTCCGCGGAAGCCGTCGGCAAGACGACGAGAAACGTCAGGCCGCTTCCGCCGATCGATCAGGCCGCACCGCTTACGCCGGGCTCTGAAAACGGCTCGTCGGCGCGGAGCGGCCAATGGTTGCTGGCGGCGCGCCGGGCTCTGGCCGAAGGCGACGTGCGACGTGCCGAGGAAATGGTCCAGCAAGCCAAGGCCCTCGGCGGCCGGTACGGCCCCCTGGACGACAGCCCGGTCAAAGTGGAAGCCCTCATTCGCAGCTACAACGACGTGATGGCCCAGCAGGCCGAACGGGGCAACACCGAAGGCTATCGCAGCCAGTACGCCCGGGTCCTGATGGAGCAGGCCGAGGGACTACTCCCTTACCGGGAATACGACAAAGCCGAGCACCTGGCAACCACGGCCTCTCAGCAGCGCGTCAGCTTCGGACCGTACCAGGCCAGTCCGGAAGGCCTTCTGAAGCGGATCGCCACAGCTCGCCGCCAGGATCGCTTCGCGCGGTCTGGCGTGGTGGGTGTCAGCGGGCAGGACGTCGTGCCCGCGACCGGAAATCCGCGGGTGGATCGGACGGCCTCCCATACGGTATACGATCCGTCGAACGACCGAACACGCAACGTCCTGGCCGGGGTGCAACAGCCGACTCCGGCGGCCCCCTCCGGGGCTCACCAAGCGGGCTTTGGCGTCCCCACGCCCGCCTCGCCCTCGATGTCTTCCCAAGCATCGATGCCCGGGCCGAGCGTCGGCGAGTCGCTGTTCCAACAGGGGGAGGCGGCCCTGATGGCCCACGACACGGCCAGGGCGCACGAGTACTTTCGGCAGGCGGCCGAACACATGGGCCAACTGGACCCGATCACGGCGCAGCGGCTCCAGGAGCGGCTCCAGATGTTATCGCCGGGAGCCAGTCGGCCGGCCGCCCCCTCGATGATCGATAAGGCCGCGGCAGCCCAGCAGAGTCTGTATCAGCAGGTGGCCGTCGACATCGCTCATCAGGAAGGCGAAGCCAAGGCATTGCGCCAAACCGATCCCAAGGGCGCCTTGGCGCTGTTGGAAGAGACTCGCAGAAAGGTCGAGTCCGCCGGCCTCGAACCGACCTCTCGGGACCGGCTCCTGGCACGAGTCGACCGGAGCCTCGCCGAGATGCAGCAGTACATTGAACAGAACCGCGCTCGAATCGACTTGGAGGAGCGAAGCCAGCGGACCCGCGAGGACATCGAGCGCGAGCGTCAAATGAAGCTCGACGTGCAGGAGAAGCTGGCGCTGTGCGTCGAGGAATACAACCAGTTGATGGACGAGGAGCGTTTCGCGGAGGCCGAGATCGTGGCCAAGCGGGCGGCCGAGCTGGATCCGGACAACGCGCTGACGCACCAGCTCCTTACCACGTCGCGGCTGATCCGCCACCACTTCAGCAACTTGGACCTCCGCGCCAAGAGAGAAGAGGGATACTGGAAGCAAATGCACGGAGTGGAGCTGGCGGCCATCCCCCACGACGACATGGAACCCTACGTCTTCGGCGACGCCCGGGAGTGGGAAGCCCTGAGCTTGCGACGCCAGGCGTGGGCCGCCGAGCACGGTCGACGTCGTACGGAAGGGGAGCTGGAGATCGAGCAGAAGCTGAAGACCCCGGTCTTGCTCGAGTTCGAGAACGCGCCTTTGAGCCAGGTCATGGACTACCTCGCCCGAATGGCCGCGGTCAACCTCCACCTGGATCCCCAGGGACTGGCCGACGAAGGCGTGACCACCGACGACCCGATCACGATCAACCTGAGCCAGGAGATCTCGCTGAAAAGCGCCCTGAATCTCATTCTCGAGCCGTTGCACCTGAGCTACGTGATCAAGGACGAAGTCCTCAAGATCACCAGCGAGCAGTACCGCGACGGCGATCTCTACCAGCAGGTGTATAACGTGGCCGACCTGGTCGTGCCGATCCCGAACTTCGTGCCCAGCACGGGAATGGGACTCGCCGGCGCGTACCACGATGCCTTGGGGAGCGTGGGCTTCGGCGGGCAGGGGCCGTTTGGCGGGGGCGGATCGCCGCTGGCGGTGGTCGCCAGCCGCTCCGGAGCGACGAACAGGGCCGTGGTCAGCCCCACGGTGCTCGCCCAAATGCCCACCGGTCAGATGGGTTCCACCTCGTCGGGCAGTATGCCGGTGGGCTTCGGAGGGCCCGGCGGTTTGGGCGGCGGGGCGATGGCTGATTTCGACAGCCTTATCGACCTGATCGTCACCACCGTGGCGCCCGATAGCTGGGACGAGGTCGGCGGCCCCGGCTCGATTGCTCCCTTCGAGACCAACCTGAGCCTCGTCGTCAGCCAGACCCAAGAGGTCCACGACCAGCTCGTCGACCTGTTGGAGCAATTGCGGCGGATGCAGGACCTTCAGGTCACGATCGAGGTCCGGTTCATCACGCTCAACGACAACTTCTTCGAGCGGATCGGAATCGATTTCGATTTCGACATCGACGACGACATCGACCAGCCGTTCCAGGTCTTCGGCCGCGTGATCGACGATGAAGATGATGGCGGTGGCGGCACCGAGGACGAGCTCGCGGAGCCCATCCGAGATACCAGGGACACCGATCACAACAACCCGAACAGCGTAACCGTCGGCTTGTCGAGCCCGGGCGTCTTCTCGGCCGACCTGGACATTCCCTTCCAGCAAAACAGCTACGGGCTGGCAATCCCGCAGTTCGGCGGCTTCGACGCCACGGCGGGAGCCCAGCTCGGGTTCGCCATCCTTAGCGATATCGAGGCCTTCTTCTTTATCAACGCCGCCCAAGGCGACCGACGAAGCAACTTGCTTCAGGCCCCGAAGGTCACCCTGTTCAACGGGCAGCAGGCCTACGTCTCCGACACGTCGCAAAGCCCGTTCGTCATGGGCGTGATCCCCGTGGTGGGCGACTTTGCCGCGGCACAGCAACCAATCATCGTCGTCCTCTCCGAAGGCACGTTCCTCACGGTCCAGGCCGTGGTTTCCGACGACCGACGCTTCGTCCGGCTCACCGTCGTCCCCTTCTTCAGCCGTATCGGCGACGTCGAGACCTTCACCTTCGAAGGCTCCCAAACGACGACCGAGAACAGCTCGCAGCAGGGCGATCAGGAAACGCCAAACGACAACACCTCCAACAGCAATCAGGTGACCAACAGCCGGTCCGGCACCACGGTGCAGTTGCCCACCTTTTCGTTCGTCACCGTGACCACTACCGTCAGCGTGCCCGACGGAGGAACCGTGCTCCTCGGCGGCATCAAGCGGCTTAGCGAAGGCCGCAACGAGTTCGGCGTGCCGATCCTCAACAAGCTGCCCTACGTCAACCGGCTGTTCAAGAACGTGGGCATCGGCCGCGAAACCCAAAGCCTGATGATGATGGTCACGCCGCGGATCATCATCCAGGAAGAGGAGGAGGAAGCGCTCGGGATCCTTAGCCCGTAGCCCGGCCGATAGGACCTTTCCTGGCCAATAAGAAGCCGGCCTCCCCGCTGCTCCAGCAAGACTGGGCAACGGGGAGGCCGGTTGTTTTATGCCGGCGCCAACGCCGACAGTTCCTTGGCCAGCCGCTTCCGGGCGACGTGCAGCCGCCGCTTGATCGTGCCGACCGGCGAGTCGAACTCGTCGCTCATCTGGACCAGCGACTGACCCCGGAAGTAGAACGCCACCAGGGTGTCACGGTCCATCGCCGACAGCCGGGTCAGGCCCACCCGAACCTGGTCCCGTTGCTCCTGCGCGAGGACCTCGTCCAGCGGAGTCTCCTGCTCCGCGTAGCGCGGCTCGGTCTGGTCCGACTCGAGCGTCAGCGTCGGCCGCGTCCGCACGACCCGATTGATCGCCATCCGGTTGGCGATCGACCGCAGCCATCCGCCGAAGCAGAGCGGGTCGCGCAGTTGGCCGATCTTCCGCATCGCCTGGATGAACACCTCCTGGCACAGCTCCTGCGCCTCGGCCTCGTTGCCCAGCCGGCGGAGAACGGTGACGTACACGGCGCGCTGGTAGCGCTCGAACAACGCCTCGAAGGCGTGCCGACCGCCGTTCTGGGCCGCCCGAACCAGGCCCACCAGTTGCTGCTTCTCGAAAGTCGTTTGCCGATTCTTCAGAGTCATCGTTCTCCCTCCTCTTCCATGCACGGACCGAAAGCCAAGACTTCGGGCGATGAAGAGCAGGCGGAAATGCGAGAAGGCGAACACCTTCCGCCGCCGGCTCAGCCGAGAATCCGCAAGGTACGTCCGATGGAGATCTTTCGAGGCCGAAGAGGCCTTAAGATCTCCCGGATCGTATCGCGGACCTCGGCCTGCCCAGGCGCTTGTACCAGCGCGACGCGCACGCGCCTGAACTCGTCGGTTCAGGCGTCCACGTCGCGCCCGCATGGACCGGCCGTAAGCAACATGGGACTGTTGCCACGTGACCGGCTCCCACGCGCCAGGCGAGCCGTACAAAAAGAGACCGCGCAGTCTCACAGAGGCGCAACCCGCGCTCGGGCATACCGGTCACGACGTCGACCACGACGTTGGCGATCTGGCCAATGCCATCCACGTCGAATTTGCCGGCGATCAGATTGCGGATTGCCTTACCCATGACGGGACCTCTGCGCTTCGCGCGGTTCGAGAGAACAGAAACAAACACACTCGGGAAAGGGCACTCGGCGACCCCACCAGGCCGCGGAATAGACTCCCCCTCCCCCACTATCTGTAGGGTGCCACGAATCCCCGTTGCCGTCAAGAGCCCTGCCGGGTACGCAGGACTCTCCGACCACTGGACCGGCAGCCCCCTCGCATGGATAGACGCACAACTGCCCTATTAGTTCGCGTCAAACTCCACATTATTCCCAGAAAATCGTCTCCCGCGTCCTGTTCCCCGCAAAACCGGCCCAAAAGGGGGCCACGACGCGGGCCCGCCGCCGGGTCGCTTGACCGTCCGGAGAATCGTTGTCAGACTCCTGGTGCTTACTCGTTTTCGACACCCAGCGCCCCCAAATTGCGGGAAACTCCTCATGGCCCGTCTCTTTCAGGACCTTCTGGCGACCGGCCGCGTGCTTCGCGTCTTCTCCGTCAGCCGCATCGTGCACCCGGTGGTCTTCGACGTGTTCGGCATGGCCGGCGGCTTCGACGGCCTCTGGCTCGACCAGGAGCACGGCGGCATGACGGTGCCCCAGATTCAGACGGCGTCGGCCTTCGCCCGGGCGAACTGCCTGGGGCTGTTCGTCCGAATGGCTCCGACGGGCTATTCCGTGGCCACCCAGAATCTGGAGGCGGGGGCCGACGGCCTGATGGCCGCGCGGCTCAACTCGGCAGCCGAGGCCGAGGAGTTCGTCACCTGGTGCAAGTTTGGCCCTCGGGGCGACCGGGGCCTCAACTCCAGCGGATTCGACGCCCGCTACACCTACAAACCGCTCCCGGATTTGGTGGCCGACGCCAATCGCGACGGCTTCGTCGCCATCCAGATCGAGACCCTGGGCGCGCTGGACGAGGCCGACCAGATCGCGGCCATCGAGGGGGTCGACCTCCTGTTCGTGGGCCCGGGCGACATGTCCCAGGCCCTGGGATGCACGGCCCAGGTCAACCACGAGAAGGTCTGGGAGGCGATCGACCGGGTGGCCGAGGCCTGCCGCCGCCACAACAAGCCCTGGGGCACCGTCCCCGCCGGGCCCGACTACGCCGCCCGATGCGTCGAAAAGGGCTGCCGCATGCTCACCCTGGCCAACGAGACCCTCGCCGTGCGCCGCGGCGTCGACGCGCTTAAGGACTGGTACTCGGACTTCTTCTAGCCCGAACTATCGATACGCCGGGCACACGCAGCGCTCCCGCCGCAAGCACACCCGGTAGGATCGCGCCCTGGCCCGTGCGGCTTACGTCGGGTGTGTGTATTCCTCCCGCAGCGTTTCCACCTCCTCAAAGATAGCCGAAACTTGCGCGTCGGTCACCTGGTCGTCCATGTTGATGCAGCAGACGCCCGTGAGCCAGGGGTTGTCGGACTGGTGGACCAGCCGGCGGATCGTCGCGCGGATCTGGTCGGGCGTTTGGTCGACGATCTCGACGGGGCTCAAGCGGAGGTTGAGGAACGTGCGGGGGAGGTGCGCGCGGAGCTTGGCCACGTCGCCGCCCCAGCCCACGTCGAGGAAGTCGAGGTGCGGGACCTTGGCGTACGACTCGGCGAAGCGATCGGGGTCGGCCCCGCAGTGGTGGATGCCGAACGGGCGGAAGCGCCGGCTCCAGGCGACGTCGAACGGGAGGAAGAACCGCTCGTAGACGTCCGTCGAAATCATCACGTTCGAGCACTCGCTGTGCAAGTGCACCGGCTCGGCGATGTGCCGCACGTTGCGGTTCACGCTGATCGACGTCGTGCCCGTCGCCCGGGCCATCTCGCGCGTGAACCGCTCGATCACGGCGGCCAGATCGGCGGCGAACCGGGCGGCCTCGTTGGGGCGGTCGAAAAGGTCAAGGAAGAAAGCCTGCCCTCGCAGGTCCAAGGCCGTGTTGAGGATGCCGCCCCAGCCGACGTCGCCCTTCAGACCACCGTGCCTGGCCCGGAGTGCATCGAGCAGGCTCTCGAATCGCCGGTACGCCGGGCTTTGGAACGGGGCGTCGCGGGAGATCTCCAGCGCGTCGATCTCGGCGGGGATTACCTGCGGCGGCGCGTCCTCGAAGTAGTCCACCCGGCACCCGAGCATCTCGGAGGTGAGGTAGCCCGCGGCCAGATGGACCGGCCCGATCCAGGGGACGTCGGCCGCCCGGCATTCGCCCAAGCCAAACTGTCCCCAGCGGTCGTAGAGCACTTGCTCCATGCGTCGCTCGGCTTCGACGCGTCGGGCCGGGTGGTAGAAGAAATCTCGATCGAACGTGATCCCCTCGTGGCGGTGCCACCAGGAAGGGTGCAGCACGACATCGACCGGGAGCATTGGGTTTCGGAGTCGGTCGTTGCGTGAGTAGGGCATGGGGATGGGAGGGATGAATGTTGAAGGATGAAGGATGAATGGGACGCCAGGCTGAAAAGGGGACGTAGCTCTTTTGCCGGAACGGCCCGAAGGGTGCTTCG